>CAMDFJ010000001.1 GCA_945897435.1 Candidatus Kuenenia stuttgartensis
CCTGCTCGGGCCACATCCGGATCACGGCGATCGTGCGGTGAATGCCGGGCAGGCCCTCGACCCGCCGCCTGGCCTCGGCGACGGGATTGGCGTCGGCCGCCCGGTCGGCGGCGGAGCTTCCAGTGGCCGGGGAGATCGGTTCTGCCGTCATTTCGTCGGGGTTCATCAACACGGCGGGGCCTTCGGCTGGGGGCGCGGTCGAGGGGTTTGGCTTGCGGAGAGTGGGCTCAGGAGGCGACGAGGGAGACGCTGTGCCCCTGGGACTGGAGCAGCTTTTCCTGCTCGGCGAGAACCATGTCGGCATCGACCATCATCTCGACCAGCGCGTCGAACGAGACCTTCGGCTTCCAGCCCAGCCGGGTACGGGCCTTGCTGGAATCACCGAGCAGGAGGTCAACCTCCGCCGGCCGGAAATACCGGGAATCGATCTCGATGAAGTCATCGCAGTCGAGGCCAAGCCGGGCAAAGGTCTTCTCGCAAAACTCCTGGACGGTGTGGGTCTCGTCGGTCGAGATGACGAAGTCGTCGGGCTCGTCCTGCTGCAGCATCAGCCACATCGCCTCGACATAGTCGCCGGCGAAACCCCAGTCGCGCTTGGCGTCGAGGTTGCCGAGATAGAGCTTGTCCTGGAGGCCGAGCTTGATCCGGGTGGCGGCCCTGGTGATTTTGCGGGTGACGAACGTCTCGCCCCGCCGCGGGCTTTCGTGGTTGAAGAGGATCCCGCAGCTGGCATGTAGCCCGTAACTCTCGCGGTAGTTGACCGTGATCCAGTGGGCGTAGGTCTTGGCGACGCCATAGGGGCTGCGGGGATGAAACGGCGTCGTCTCCCGCTGCGGGATTTCCGCCACCTTGCCAAACATCTCGGAACTCGACGCCTGGTAGAAGCGGATTCCAGTCCCTTGGGCATCCTGCACGTCGCGGAGGGCCTCGAGCAGGCGAAGCGTGCCGACGCCGGTGACGTCGGCCGTGTAGGTCGGCTGGTCAAAACTGACGCGAACATGGCTCTGGGCGGCCAGGTTGTAGATCTCGGTCGGCTTCGTCTCGCGGATCAGCCGGGCGAGGCAGTTGCCGTCGGCCACGTCGCCGTAGTGCAGCGTCAGCGGCCGGCCCTGGTCGTGGCGATCGTGGTAGAGGTGCTCCACCCGTCGGGTGTTGAAGCTGCTCGAGCGACGCACGATCCCGTGCACCTCGTAGCCCTTCGAAAGCAGCAGTTCGGCCAGATACGAGCCATCCTGCCCGGAAATGCCGGTGACGAGTGCGACCTGACGAGCCATGTGAACCGCAGCCTCTGGAGCGATGCGCGTGCAAAACACAGTGTTCGCGCGACACACTCAACCCTACGTCGGGGGGCACGCATGTCAAGAAAACCGAGGGTCCTTTTCCGGTTGCAACGATCCTACCGGGATCTGGGCCGGCTACGGACGGGATCAGCCCCCGAATCGCCCCCGGCCGCGCCCTTCCCCGCAACCTGCGGCGGGCTGAAAAGCGGCCAAGCGATCGAGGCCCCGGTTCGCGACGGCGGCTGTGGATTGCGCGGCAGGGCATCCTTGACATCTCGGCGTCCCGATGGAACTCTCCGTATTGCTGGGCTCCGATCGCTTTCATGTGGTTCTCGTTGCAGCCAGCACTCGAGTCGTTTATTCCCATGAGAGCAGGCCGGAAATGCGCGTGCTGATTACAGGCGGAGCTGGCTTCATCGGCTCCCACCTCGTCGAGTATCTGCAGGCCGATGATGAAATCACCGTCCTCGACGACTTACGCACCGGCTCTCCGGCAAACCTCTCGCATCTGAACTGTCGGTTTCTGCAAGGATCGGTGCTTAACCCTGAGATTCTGGAAGTTGCCTGTCGCGAGGTGGATCAGGTCTATCATCTCGCGGCTCTGGTATCTGTTCCCGAGTCGATGGCAGCACCAGAACTGTGCGTCGATATCAACGTGACTGGAACCCTCCGGGTGCTGGCCGCTGCGAAAAAAGCCGGCGCTGCCAAAGTGGTCATCGCTTCGTCAGCCGCCGTGTACGGTGACAATCCCCTGGTTCCAAAGTATGAAACCATGCCGCCGGAGCCTCGCTCGCCGTATGCAATGACAAAATTGGACGGCGAATTCTATTGCGACTTGTTTGATCGGGAGCACGGTCTGCCAACAGCCAGCTTGAGGTTTTTCAATGTTTTCGGGCCGCGGCAAAACCCGAAATCCGCGTATGCAGCCGCCGTACCAATTTTCATCGAAAAAGCCCTTCGTGGTGAACCGTTGACAATTTTTGGCACCGGGCACCAGACACGAGACTTCATCTACGTGAAGGATATCGTGTCGGCGATTGCATACGCGGGCCGTTCTGAAGGCGTACGCGGTGTATTCAACGTCGGCTATGGTTCATCCACGAGTGTGCTTGAACTCGCCCAGCAAGTCCTCAAATGCGTTGATTCGAGATCAAGTATCGAATATCAGCCGCCAAGAATCGGCGATGTGATGCACTCGGTGGCCTCCTCTGCCAAACTCATGGAGGCAGGGTGGCGGCCACAATACAGCGTGCCGGAGGGGCTCTCTCAGACGGTGGCGTCTTTTCAGGCGGCGCAGGGCGGGCACTGACCACGGCAGGATTTCGCCCGAGGACCTGCCTACCCCCCGAAACGCCCCCCCGCAGCATCCTTCCCCGAGACCTGCGGCGGGCCGGAGAGCGGCCATTCGATCGCCAGGGTCGGGTCGCTCCAGAGAATGCACCGCTCGTGGGCCGGGGCGTAGAAATCGGTCGCCTTGTAGAGCACCTCGGCCGCGTCTGAGAGCACGTAGAAACCATGGGCCAGGCCGGGCGGAATCCAGACCTGCCGCCTGTTTTCGGCCGAGAGTTCCAGGCCCACCCAGCGGCCGAAGGTCGGCGAACTCTGCCGAATGTCGACCGCCACGTCGTAGATGCTGCCGCTCAGCGCCCGGACGAGCTTTCCCTGCGGCTGCTCGACCTGATGGTGCAGGCCCCGGAGCACGCCCTTGCTGCTTCGGCTGTGGTTGTCCTGCACGAAGGCGACGTGCTCCCCCACGGCGGTATCGAAGACCCGCTGATTGAAGCTCTCGAAGAAAAATCCGCGGTCGTCCGCGAAGACCTTCGGCTCGAGGATCAACACTCCCGGAATCTCCGTGGGCGTGACATTCATCGGGAAGCGGGCTCCTCGAAAGGGGAAGAACTGAGAATCGACCGCAGGGCCACGCGGACGTCGTCCTCCCAGGGGGCTAGCGGGTATCCGAGCGACCGCCGCAGCTTCGATGTGTCGAGCTGGGAATTGGCCGGCCGCCGGGCCGGTGTCGGATAGGCCGAGCTGGGGATCGGCAGCACCGATTCGACCGTCGCCCGCAGCGGCGCTCCGGCCGCGATCGCCTCGGTGACGATCAGCCGGGCGTAGGCGTGCCACGAGGTCAGGCCCGCAGGACAGAGATGGTAAATGCCGCTCTCGGGCCTGGCCGACTCGGGACCGGAACACCTGACGAGGGCCTCGGCCGTGACCCGGGCGAGCAGGGCGGCGCTCGTGGGCACGCCAGTCTGATCCGCCACGATCGTGAGCGACTCGCGTTCTCGGGCCAGCCGCAGGATCGTCTTGAGGAAGTTGTGGCCGCGGTCGGCATAGACCCAGCTCGTGCGGAAGATCAGGTGCCGGCACCCGGAGGCCCCGACGAGCTTTTCCCCTTCGAGCTTCGTCGCCCCGTAAACGCTGACTGGATTGGTCGGGTCGGTCTCGAGATAGGGGCCGGCCTTCATGCCGTCAAACACATAATCGGTCGAATAGTGGATCAGCAGGCCGCCCAGGCGGGCCATCTCCACCGCCATCGCGGCCGGCGCCAGGGCATTGATCTGCCGGGCCTTCTCGGGCTCCGATTCGGCCCGGTCAACGGCCGTGTAGGCGGCGGCGTTGATCACGATGTCGGGGCGGTGGCGGGAGATCGCCGCGGCGATCGAGGCCGGGTCTTCGAGGTCGGCCTGCGAGCGGTCGAGGGCGACGAGCGTTCCGAGAGCGGGCAGGCTGCGGGCGAGCTCATGGCCCACCTGGCCATTCGCGCCAAAGAGAAGAATCTGCATGCGTCCTGCCGCCATCCCTGGAATTCAGGCTCTCTTGCGGGCCCTGTTTCAGGCCGGCAACAAAGGCCGCATTCTACGGGCTCTTGGAGCGGCTGAAAACGTAGGCCATGGCGGCGAGGGCAAGGCCGCAGGCGATCGGGAAGGCGGGCCCGATTCGGCTGGAGATCGTGCGGGTTTCCAACAGCGGCACCTCGGCCGTGAGCACATCCTTGGTGTGGATCGGCAGGCGTGCCGCGATCGTGCCCAGGGGCGTGATCAGGCAGGTCTCGCCGGTGGCCGCGCAGCGCAGCAGGCAGCGGCGGTTTTCCACGGCTCGAAGCTGGGCCAGAAGCCGGTGCTGGGCGAGCGTCAGCGGCTCGGTGAAGGCGGCCCCATTGATCAGCGAGACGAGCAGGTTGGCCGAGTTTCTCACGAGCGTCACCGCCGCCCCGGGCACCATGTCTTCGTAGCAGAGCATCACGCCGAGCCTGGCCCGGCCGCAGGAGAGAACGTTGGCCTCGCTGCCGACGTCGAATTCGTCCTGCATCGGGAAGTAATGCCGCAACTGTGGAAACTGGTCGCCGAAGGGAACGTACTCGCCGAACGGCATCAGATGCCGCTTGTCGTAGCGGCCCACCATCCGTTCCTCGCCGTCGATCAGGATCGCCGACTGGTAGATCTGCCGCGGCTTCTCCGGATAGCCGCAGTAGATCTTGCCGCCAAAGAGCAGCGGACAGACCGGGTCTTCGAGGGGCCGCAGGCCGCGGTTCGGTTCGCGGGAGTGTTTGTAGACGAGATCGGGCTCGGAAAATGCCTTCAGGCAGTCTTCGTAGGTGCCGCCGGCGCACTCCGGCCAGCAGACGATGTCGAAGGGCGTTCGTCGGGCGTCGCAGGCCTGCTTGGTGAGCCGCTGGAGATCGGCGACCGCCGTGTCGTAGGACGGATCGACCTGCACGAGGGCCACGCTGATCGTGTCGGCCTTCCGCATCGCGGCGGCATGGTGCTGGATCGCCCAGGTGCCATAGGCGAGGTTTGCGACCACGAGGACGATCGCGGCCAGGCCGATCGACGTGAAGCCGCGATGCCGGCCGAGGGCCGCCAGGGCGAGAGACAGGATCGCGCCGGCATGGGCGAAGAGGATGAAGGTCGTCCACTCGGGGCCGAAGATGTCGGCCGCCTGAATCGTCACCGGCCAGCCGATCTGGCTGTAGCCAAGTTTCCAGGGAAAGACCCCGCCGAAGACCGCCTCCGCCACGACGGCGGTCAGGCCGGCAGGCAGCCAGGCGTTGCGCGGGTCGCGGATCAGACGGCTGACGCACCAGAATGGCAACGAGAGCCGGGCGGCATCCCAGAACACGATCGGGATCGCAAACACAAGGCCGATCTCATCGCTCGTCTGCATCGAGTAGGCGAGCACCTTCGGTGCCCAATGGAAGGCGATCCCGAGACCGAGGGCAGCGGTGAGGAGCGTGGCGAGTTCGCCCCGCCAGCCGCGAAGATGGCAGGCGATCAGGAGCGCCGCGGCGATGCCGAGCCATTCGACCCAGACGAGGCTCTGCCAGAGCCAGGGCAGGGCGATCACGACCGCCAGTCCGATGCCGACGGCGGCCCACCTGACGAGGCTGAGAATGGCCGAGATCGAAAGAGCCCGCCTCGAGACCGCCGCCGACGGGATCGCGGAATCGGCGGAAGGAGGGAAGGAGGTCATGAGTCGGTTCTCTTCCGACTCTAGTCCGGCCCAACGGCCCCTTCAAATCGACGCCCAGAAAAGCGTCGGGGAATCCCAGAGAAACCTCGAAACCTGGCACCGTGGGCCGGACTGGCAAAAGCCATCCGGCCCACGGGCCGAGGAATCAGCCTTAAAACTTCTGGCCAGTGCTGCCGGTGACCGTGGCAACGGTCCCGTCCTGGGCGGCCAGGGCGTAGATCAGCTTCGCCGGACCAGCATTGAAGGCCTGCTGACCGAGGAAGGTCGAGGTGGCGGCCGGATCAGAGGCAGCCACGACGAACGCACCCTTCTTCACACTCCACTGGCCAACCTGGTTGGCATTCAGCGTCTTACCGCCAGCGACCGAGGGCGTGCTGCCCTGGGTCACCGCCACGAACGCGGGCACGGTGCCGTTGTTCTTGGTGCGGACGGTGTAGTTCGACTTACCGCCGCCGCTGCTGCTGCCACCGGCGAAGGCCGGAGCAGCCACCGCAACCGTCGCGAGGACGGCAGCGGCGATGAAAAACTTACGAACCATGAAAACCTCTTCTCTAGAGAAAAAAACAAAACCAAAAACACAAAGGCTTGTCCTGGGACTCGCCTCACCAACAAGTCCGCTCCATCGGTAGATCCGGATCTCCTGTACGAACGAAAACCAACCAATCTCGAATCACAGCCCTCCCGGGATCGTCTCACCGCCGTTGCGGGTGCAGATCGAAAACAGCACCTCGCCATCGATCGTCTCAGCGAGGAACGACACCCTGCCGTCCGCGAAGAGACATTCCACGCCCCCGGGATGGCGGCTGCGAAAACTTTGCTCGTTTGGGTCGTTGACGACCCGTGAGTTGTGGCAGACGACATTGGTGCCGCAGGCCCAGCGGGAATCCTGCAACGCCTCTGCACTGGCGCTGGTTGAGCCGCCATCATGGCCGCGATCGACCGCCTCGGCGACGAGCACCGTCTTGCTCAGGCCGTCTGTGACCTGCGCCGCCCTGACCGGTGGCCGGTACTTCTTCTTGGGATCGTCGGGGTTTGACATGTCGAGATCCATCGTCGGCAGGAGGATGCCGCTCTCGGAGAAATTCCGGGGCGGGCTCGACCGGGAATCGGAGTAGCCCGTCACGCCGGCGTAGTCCTGCTTGCCCGGGTATCGCTCCATGCCGCTAGGACAGACATAGAGCGGCAGGACGACATCCGACGCGGTATCGTTGCCGCCCGGGGCGTTCCAGACCTTGGTGTAGTCGATCCGGGCGGCGAGATTCGTCTGCTCGATGCAGGGCAGGATGAACGACGACCAGGCATGCAGCCGGCCATTCGTCGCCGACGCGATCGGCATCGCATCGCTACCCGGCGGAAAGGCCCGCTTGCCAGACTCATAACTCAGCAGGGCCAAGCCCATCTGCTTGATGTTGTTTCCGCAGGCCGTGCGGCGACTCGTCTCCCGGGCGCTCTGCACTGCCGGCAGGAGAAGGCCGATGAGCAGGCCAATGATCCCGATCACGACGAGCAGTTCGACGAGCGTGAAGCCTCTGCGGAGCGGGGTCTCCGCTGGAGAAGAAAAGGGTTTCATAGGCGTGTGGCTCAGGCTGGGGAGGGGCAGGAGCGGAGGAGGGATGATTTCCAGACTATCAGCGGGGGTCAACCAGACAAGGAATCATTCGCGTCGATATGCCAGGCACTGCTTACCCATTCAGCCAAAAATACTTGCCAGCCCCTACGTCGAGGGACAATGTGGGTAATCTACGGGAAGAATGCCGAGAGTCAACGTGCGTTGTCCCTGTAAAACAGTCCACGCAGATCGCAAGGATATCGACCCACTCATGGCTGGCATGCATACGTAAGTTGTTTATTTGTAATGCCTTGCGTCTTGTGATCTAGCGTTTTCGCAGATAGAACGGCGATCTGAGGCCGATTTTGAGCGTCCGAAACCCGGTCATTCGCGAATTTTTCACAATCTGGTCCTGAAACTCTGCCGGCGACCCGGTCAGCCGCAGGACAGCCTCGACTTTTCGCAGTTTCCGGGACCGATCCACGACCAACGCCTCCGGGTCGAGCCCTTCGATCGTCGTCAGCCGCGGAAAGAGCAATGCCCCCCGGTAGCCCTCCTGCTTCCGCCAGGAGCGGACGGCCGAGGCATGGTGGTGGGTCGTCCGAATCGAGAGGGCCGGATTCACGACCACGACCCCGGCGGTGGCGGCGGAATAGGCCAGCCGGCTCTCGCACTGCGGAAGTCCGAGCTGCAGATCGGCATCGAATGCCGGCAGGCCACCCGCGGCAAACACCCAGACATCCTGGGAGTGCGAAAAGAAATGCCACTGCTCGCCCGCCACGCGGCCCTCCATCGAGGGCGCCGCAGCATCGTCCCAGCGGGACAGGGCCACGAGCATGCCCCGCTCGGCCAGCGGACCGGCGAGCCCGATCGATTCGTCGAAGGCGATGTCGCTGTTGGCCAGAACGCAGACCCGGCCCGCAAACCGCTCGGCCGCCTCGCGAAACAGATCGGCGAACGTCCAGCGTTTGGCTGCCCCATCCACGAGGTGCACCGTCTCAAACGCCGCAATGCCGGAGTTGATCTGGCGAACGCGGTCCAGTTCCGCCTGTCGCTCTCGATGCGACGAGGCATACCGCTGCTGGATCAGGATCATGCCGCTGGTTGGGTTCATCCGGCCTGCGGCTTAGAACGTCGCACTGGCCGGCGGAATTGTGCCCAGGAGCGGATTCCCCGCAACCTTGTCGAAGATGCCAGACTTCGCGGCCACGATCCGGATCGAGTAGGTGCCACCCTGGATCTCAGGCTGGTTCATCCGGATGCGGTAGACCCTCCCGTCGGCGTCGGTCTGGACCACGCTGAATCCGCCGGTTCTTGCCGTGACCTGCTGGCCGTTCAGCGGCAGATCAAACGGCCTGCCGGCGAACACGCCCGTGATCCGGAAATCACCGGCATCGACGCCACTGACAGGCCGGCTGAACCTGACCTCAACCTCGTTGTCGGCCTCGATGAAGGCGAGGGCTGCGGTCGGCTTCAGCGAATCGACGGTGAGGGAAAACGTTGACAGCGTGCTCCGCAGGCCGGCGACATTCTCCGCGAGGGCGGTGACCGTGTGCGAGCCATCCGCAAGCAGAGGCCGGAACGACCAGGCTCCACGCCGGCCGACGAGGAGTGGGATGTCTGCACCACCGTCGACCTTCACCACCACATAACTGCCGACCGGCGCCACACCGCCGATGAGCGGCGTCGCCAGATTCGTGAAGCCGTCTCCCTTGGCACCGGAATCGGATCGCGGGTCGATCCCGACCGTCGGAGCGACAGGAGCGGCGGTGATCACCTCGAGCGGCAGGGCCCGCGACCGCGGGCCGAAGTTGCCGTCTGCATCGATGGCCTGGGCCGAGATGGCATGCCGGCCCTGCGGGAGCGCCCCGGCCGGATCGACGACGAACGCCCAGACGCCATTCACGACGGGCGCCGTTCCGATCTGAGTCTGGCCGTCGAAGAGGTTGACCGAGACGGCGGCGCCGCGGACCGTTCCGGAAAACGTCGGCGTGGTGACATTCGTGCGGTTGTCGGTCGCCGACCAGCCGCTGTCGCTGGCTGCGGCGAGATCTGGCATACCGGCGCCGAGCGACCTCACGAAGGCCGCCATCATGGCCCGCGATTCGAGCGACTCGGCTCCGAGTTGCGGATCCGCGGCACGCGATACCGCACTCTTCAACCGAACCCGCTTGGACCGAACCTGCGAACCCACGACAAAATTTTGAAAAAGGCCCATGGCAGCGGCTCCGCTCTGAAACGAGGCAATCGTTCGGACATAGTCTTCCTACGCCCGTGGCAGGCATGAGTCAAGCAATGGGCCTGCTATCAAGCATGATACGCGAGTCGCCAGGAGACGGTTCGCGTTGCCGGATCATGTGGCGGCGATGAGCGTCTGCCGCAGCCGTTCCCGGAGGGATGCCGGGGCGAGGGCTGACCTGGCGAGGGTCGCGGCGTTGTCTGCGATCTGGCGACACCCGGCTGGATCGGCCCGGAGCCGGGCGACGGTATCTGCGAGCGTGGTGCGGTCGGCCTCGATGCAGTTCACCCCATCGACGAGCAGATCGTGCCAGCATTCCTCCCAGGTCGTTTCGAACCGGACAGGCACGCCGCCGGCGAGACCGATCAGGAGGTAGCGGTCCCAGGAGGAGACGTTGCCGTCTACATCCGCCAGCAGCCTGTGCTGCTCCAGCCGCGCGACAGGATCCTTCGAACCAGAAAGCCCCTCGGCCTCGAGCCGAGCGGCAAAACCCCGGTCTACCTGTCGAATCCGCGAAAGCCGGCAGTCTGACCGGGGAATCGACTTCGCGG
Source organism: Candidatus Kuenenia stuttgartensis (assembly GCA_945897435.1). Classification (GTDB taxonomy): domain Bacteria; phylum Planctomycetota; class Planctomycetia; order Pirellulales; family UBA1268; genus RGVT01. The sequence goes on from CAMDFJ010000001.1 coordinate 10,093, forward strand.
CCCGGCAGAGGGCGACCCGGCTGTTGTCCTCGTAGACAGGCGAGCCCGTGCTCGTGCCCCGAAAATAGAGCGTGTCTGTCTTCTGATCCCACGGCCGCGACCGGCGACCGGCCCGATCCTGCAGGCTCTGTCCCTTCAACATATAAGTATTCGGGATCAGCGGCGTCTGCATTCCGGGCCGGCGGGCGAAGGCGAGCATCGTTTCATCCTGACCCGGAAGCACCCCGTCGCCGAGGTAGATGCGGACGCCTTCAAACCGAAACGCCGGGTCTGCCCGGCCGATCGTCTGCACCGCGTTTGCCAGCACCCGCCAGCGGCCCGCAAGCCGGCGCATCTGCGGCCGCGAGGCAAACTCGATCCGGACGAGACCTCCCTTCCGGCCCCGCTCGAACGACCAGGTCGTCTCGGGCAGCCGATCGGAGTTGCCGGAATACCGGACCTCCACCGGGCCGGAGCCGGCATGGGAGAAGGGCCAGAGTGCAAGCGGCCAGCGGGGCATCGATCCGGATTCCGGGGGCGGTGAAATTTCTGCGGCGATATCGCGGGTATTATTTATGTAGAGGCACCCGGCGTCGGAGTCGAGATAGGCGGCATCGAGAGAGAAGACCCGGGCGAGGGGTCCGAAATGCCCTTGCGGCAGCGGGACAGATTCGCCTATTTCCCCAGCCTGTTTCCCCTCGGCGGCTTCCAGACCCGTGAAGGATCGAGCATGGCTCAAGGGCTCAAGGGCATCGTTTTGGCAGGCGGATCGGGCACCCGGCTGCACCCGATGACGCTTGCCATCTCGAAGCAGCTGCTGCCGATCTACGACAAGCCGATGATCTACTATCCGCTGTCGGCCCTGATGCTCGCCGGCATCCGTGAGATCCTCGTGATCTCGACGCCGCACGATCTGCCCCACTTCCGCCGGCTGCTCGGTGACGGCTCCGCCTTCGGCATCTCGCTCTCCTATGCCGAGCAGCCGAAGCCCGACGGGCTCGCCCAGGCATTCGTGATCGGCAAGGACTTCATCGCCGGAGAGCGGGCCGCGCTCGTGCTCGGCGACAACATCTTCTACGGGCACGGCTTCCAGGGGCTGCTCGCCAGGGCCGCCGAACGCGACCGGGGCGCGACCATCTTCGCCTATCAGGTTCGCGATCCGGAGCGGTTTGGCGTGGTCGAGTTTGACGCCGCCGGCCGGGCAATCTCGCTCGAGGAGAAGCCGGCCCGGCCGAAGTCGCACTTCGCCGTGCCGGGGATCTACTTCTACGACCGCGACGTCGTCGATATCGCCTGCAACCTCAAGCCAAGCGCCCGCGGCGAACTGGAGATCACCGATCTCAACAGGGTCTATCTCGAACGCGGCGACCTCGCCGTCGAGCCCTTCGGCCGCGGCTTCGCCTGGCTCGACACCGGCACGCCCGACTCGCTCCTGCAGGCGACCTCGTTCGTGCAGACGATCCAGGAGCGGCAGGGGCTGAAGGTGGCCTGCCTGGAGGAGATCGCGATGCACTTCGGCTATCTCTCGCCGCAGGATCTGATCGCGGCCGGATCGCGGATCAAGAGCGACTACGGAAAATACCTCGTCGAGATCGCCACCGAGGCGGCTGCGGCCGCAGGCTAGGAAGATGCACATGCAACCCATTCTCGTCACCGGCGGTGCCGGCTTCATCGGCGGAGAGTTCGTCCGGCAGTGGATCGCCGAGGAGCGATCGGCCGTCGTGAACCTCGACAAGCTGACCTACGCGGGCAATCTCGAATCGCTCGCCGACGTGGCCGACGATCCGCGGCACATCTTCGTGCAGGGCGACATCGGCGACTCCGAGCAGATCGGCCGGCTGCTGGCCGAACACCGACCCCGGGCGATCGTCAATTTCGCGGCCGAGAGCCATGTCGACCGCTCGATCGACGGCCCGGCCGCGTTCGTCGAGACGAACGTGGCCGGCACGTTTCGGCTGCTCGACCAGGCCCGCCACTACTGGAAGGGGCTCCCGGCCGACGAGCAGCAGGCGTTTCGCTTCCTGCATGTCTCGACCGACGAGGTCTACGGCTCGCTCGGCCCCACCGGGAAGTTCACCGAGACGACGCCCTACGCCCCGAACTCCCCCTACTCGGCCTCCAAGGCGGCCAGCGACCACTTCGTGCGGGCCTACCACCACACCTACGGCCTGCCGACGCTGACCACCAACTGCTCCAACAACTACGGCCCCTACCAGTTTCCCGAGAAGCTGATCCCGCTGATGATCCTCAACTGCCTCGAGGGGAGGCCGCTGCCGGTCTACGGCGACGGGGCGCAGATTCGCGACTGGCTCTATGTCGGGGACCACTGCCGGGCGATCCGGGCCGTGCTCGACCGCGGACGCCTCGGCGAGGTCTACAACATCGGCGGCGACAGCGAGATGAAAAACCTCGACGTCGTGCATGCGATCTGCAATGCGGTCGACTCGCTCCGGCCGGGGCTGGCCCATGCCCCCTCCACGTCGCTGATCACCTACGTCAAGGATCGGCCCGGCCACGACCGCCGCTACGCCATCGACTTCAGCAAGATCGAGCGGGAACTCGGCTGGCGGCCGAGCCTCTCCTTCAACGACGCGATCCGGCAGACCGTCGCCTGGTATCTGGAGCACCCGGCCTGGGTGGCCAACATCTCGAGCGGCGGGTATCGGCGCAGCCGACTCGGACTCGAACAGTCCGCCTCCTGAACGAGCCATGAAAGACAGCATGAAGAGCTTTTCCGACTCGTCCCGGCCTCGACTCGCCGTCTGCGGCGGCCAGCCCCGCTTCAACGATCCAAAGTATGTGGGGACACCCACGATCCCGGATCGGGCGGACCTCCACGCCCGCCTCGACCGGATGCTCGACACCCGCCGGCTCTCGAATGACGGGCCGTTCGTCCAGGAACTCGAGGATCGCCTCCGGCGGCTCAACGACGGCGTCGAGGTGGTCACGGTCTGCAATGCCACGGTCGGGATGCAGCTGCTCCTCAAGGCGCTCGATGTCGCCGGCGAGGTGCTGCTGCCGTCGTTCACCTTCATCGCCACGGCCCATGCCTGCCTCTGGGAGGGACTCGAGCCGGTGTTCGTGGACGTCGACCGGACGACCCACACGATCGATCCCACGGCCGTCGAGGCTGGCCTCAGCGACCGCACGGCGGCGATCGTCGGCGTGCACCTCTGGGGCCGGATGTGCCCGGTCCGCGAACTCGACGCAATCGCCCGCGACCGCGGCATTCCGCTGATCTTCGACGCCGCCCATGCCGTCGGCTGCAGTTACGAGGGCCTGCCGATGGGCCGCCACGGCACCGCCTCGGTCGTCAGTTTCCACGCGACGAAGTTCGTTCAGAGCCTCGAGGGGGGCGCGATCCTCACCCCCGACCGGGATCTCGCCGACCGGCTCAGGCTGCTTCGAAACTTCGGCTTCCAGGGCTACGACAACGTCGTCGCGCTCGGCACGAACGCGAAGATGAACGAGTTTTGCGCCGCCATGGGGCTCGGCAGCCTGGAAGGGCTCGACGCCCTCGTCAGGACGAACATCGCCAACCGCTCCGCCTGTCGCGAATCCCTGGCCGGCCTGCCCGGCCTGCGGCTCTACGAGTATGACGAGCAGGAGCGGAACAACTTCCAGTATCTGATCGTCGAGGTCGATCCGCGGGCCTGCCCGCTCTCGCGGGACGAACTGGTGCAGGTGCTGCACGCGGAAAACGTGATCGCCCGCCGCTACTTCACCCCCGGCTGCCATCGCAGCGGGCCGTATCGCGACATGCCGCGGCGGAAGAGCGAGCGGCTGCCCGTCACCGAACAGCTCTGCGACACGCTCCTCGCGCTGCCCACCGGGGCCGGCGTGACGACTGCCGAGATCGCGGCGATCGGAACGATCATTCGTACCGCGATCGAGTCGGCGGATCTCGTGCGGTCGTTCCTTTCGGCCCGACGGATCACACCGGCTGCCGCCTAGCCACGGAGAATCCCCCGATCATGATCATGCCCATCCGCACGACGAAATTTCGCAGGTCGCTGGATCGACTCCTCGGCAACGCTGGTTCCGCTCGCCACGAACAGCCGCTGCGGGCGAGTGGCCTGCGTACCCGCCGGCTCCATCTGGCCTGCGGCATCGCCGGGCTCGGGCATGGCGCGAAGATCCTGCCCGGCTGGACGAACATCGATATCGAGGGAAACGGCACGACCACCTTCGCCTGGAATCTCACCGAGCCGCTGCCGCTCCCCGACAGGAGCGTCGATTGCGTCTACTCCGAACACTTCATCGAGCACCTCTCGCTGGAGGACGGCCGCCGGCTGCTGGCCGACTGCCGCCGGGTGCTCGCCCCGGGCGGCGTGGTGCGGGTGAGCACACCCGACCTCATGGCCCTGGTGCGAAAGTATCTCGAGGGGGATGTTCGGGAATGGACTGACATGGGCTGGTCGCCGCAGACGCCCTGCGACCTGCTCAACGAGGGAATGCGAAACTGGGGCCACCTCTACGTCTACGACGAGGCGAAGCTCTCCGCGGAACTGACCTCCACCGGCTTCGCGAGCGTCCGCCGCTGCCGCTGGGGCGACTCGGCCCACGAACCGCTCCGCGGGCTTGAAACCCGCCCCGATCACGGGGATCTGATCCTCGAGGCCCAGGCCTGAGCGAGGCCGCTTGCAGTTCTAGGTGTGTCGCCCGGGTCTGGTCGAGAGCTGCAGCCGGCAGCACCTGCGGCTCCCCGTAGAGCGGCACCGGCTCCTACCACGAAATGCGCTCAATTCCTGAGACCTCGTCAAAGTGGCCGTCGCGGGAGATGACGGGAAGCCGTCGATGCCGAGCGAGAGCCGCGATCCATGCGTCGTTGATAGGAATTGGCTTACCCGCCTGCTTGAGTTCGAGCCTTACAATCCCGTAGGCCTGAGCCACTTCCCGATCGATCACCGCGACCTCGACACTCTGCAGATTGGCCGCGAGCCAGTCGGCATAGCGTTGGTAATATCTCGACTGGCGGATGCCGTAGCCGAACTCGCCGAGCACGATGACGGGAAGCACGATTTCAGCCGCTGATCGCATCACGGGTTCGATGGATCGATCGCCGTCGGCCCAGGCTGAAAGGGCATTGGTATCGAGGATCACTTTTCCGGCTCCGCTTCGATCGACTCGAACTCCTCTTCGATCAGATCACGAATACGTGCTGTCTCCGCTGCCAGGTCGGCGAGGCCACCGAAGCCCTTCATCCAAGGCGGGTCAGTCGACTGAGCCCGCTTTCCTTCGTGCTCGAGTTGGGCTCGCAGCGTATCGGTCACGAACTGCCGGAGGCTTATGCCGCTGAGCGACGCCCTGGCCTTGGCGAGGCGGAAAAGTTCGTCGGGAATATCGATGGTCGTTTTCATACGAGCATCATACCCGTAAATACGGGTCCCTCAATGCCGTTATTACGGTTTGGATTGGACTGCAAAGCGATTCACGGCGGTTTCGTCGCACCTTGGCATGGAATGCCGTCAGAGACTATGAGTGTCGATAGTGGGCAATTCGTCCGCTGACAAGGCTCAGGCAGGCGAGACGCCTATCCCACGACGGTCACCTGAGTTCGGTAAGGCCCAGGCCTGAGCGAGGCCGCTTGCAGGCGGGTGCAGCCAGACCGCGAAAGACTGCGACATGAGCTTTTATTCGAGGGACGAACTGGCGGCCATCGGCCTCGCGGCGTTCGGCGAGAACGTTCTCATCTCCCGAAAAGCCTCGATCTACAACGCCGCCCGGATCTCCATCGGCAGCCATGTAAGGATCGACGACTTCTGCGTGCTCTCCGCCGGAGCGGGCGGATTCGAGTTTGGGAGTTTCATCCATCTCGCCGTCTTCTCCTGCCTGATCGGTGCCGGCCGGATCAGCGTCGGCGACTACGCGAATTTCTCCTCGCGGGTCTCGATCTATTCGAGCAACGACGACTACAGCGGGGCTCATCTCACCAATCCGATGGTTCCCGCCGAGCTGACAGGCGTTTCGATCGCCCCGGTCTCGATCGGACGGCATGTGATCATCGGCTCGGGATCGATCATCCTGCCGGGGGTGACGATCGCGGAGGGGGCGTCTATCGGCGCACTCTCGCTCGTAAAGCGAGACTGCGAGGGCTTCACCATCTATGGCGGCGTGCCGGCGCGGCGGCTCGGCGACCGCAGCCGGGAACTGCTCGGGCTCGAGGCGCGGCATCGGGCCGGTGATCCCCTGAAACAAAAAGGCGGCTGATTATGGCAGCGAAGATTTCCGTCTGCATGGCCTCCTACAACCATGCCCCGTTCATCAGGGCCGCGGTGGAGAGCGTCCTCAACCAGACGTTCGCCGACTGGGAACTCGTGATCACCGACGATGGATCGAGCGATGGCACGATCGAGGCGATCGATGGCATCCGCGACGACCGAATTCATATCGAGCGGTTCCCGGAAAACAGGTCGGCCTGCGTGGCGCTCAACCACTGCATCCGCCGGGCCCGCGGCCAGTACATCGCGGTGCTCAATTCAGACGACGCCTGGCGACCGGATAAACTGGCCCGCCAGCTGGCCGTGATGGAAGAGCAGCCGCAGACGGCGGCGGTGTTCACGCTCGTCGACGTGATCGACGAACGGGGCGGCCCGATGGAGCAGCAGCACTTCTACAAGACCGTGTTCAACGAGCCGAACCGCGACCGCCTCGCATGGCTCAGAAGGCTCGTCGTCGAGGGAAATTGCCTCTGTCACCCGAGCGTCCTCGTACGATCCGAGGTCTATCGTGAGACGGGGCTGTATGACGAGTGCATGGCCCAGATGCCCGACCTCGACATGTGGATCCGAATCAGTCTGAAGCACGACATCTGGATCATCCAGGAACCCCTCACGCTGTTCAGGGTCCTCGACCGGGAACGAAACGCGAGTGGAAACCGGCCGGAGGTGCGGATCCGCTGCCAGGCCGAACTGATGATGATCTTCTGGAAGTTGCTCGCAACGGATCCCCAGCAGATGGCGGCCATCCTGGATACGCCAGCCGGTACGGATTCGGCTGCTCCCGACCAGATCTCCGCCGACACCCTCACCAGGCTGCTCGGCAGCCAGGACATCTCGCGGCTGCAGCCGGCGATGCAGGCCGCAGCCATCCTCTGGATGCATGGTCAACTCGAGGCCGGCGACGACTGGGCCGCATGCAAACGGTTGATCGCCAAGACCGCCGAATGGGATCCATTCAACGTTCGCCGGCTCGAAAGCATGCAGGCGAGGATCGAGGCTCGGCCCCAGAGCCGCTGGCAGCGGACCTTGTCGCGGCTCGGCTGGGCCTGATGCCCGCCCGCGCCGTGGCTCAGGCGTGGTCCCGGGCCGGAGTGGCCGCCAGATCGGTTTCCAGTCGCGCTCCTGCCGCCTCGTAGAGCACCCGGTCCCGGCGGACGAGTTCCTCGATCCGAGGAACCAGTTCCGAGAGTTCGCGGCCCTCGGGCCGGAGCACGTTTTCCCGGACCTGATGCTGGGCGATGTGGGTGCCGAACCGGCGATCGAAGACCTCGAACGACTCGGGCGAACGCTCCGTGATCCCGACAAAGTCGAGCCTTCCGAGCCGGGCGATGGCCCTCGAGAGCGTCGCATCGTCGATCTCGCAGTGCTCGTGCGAGTCGGTGATGCCCCGGCCCCCGAGAACCTTGGTCTGGTGATCGAGAATCTGGGAATCGACGAAATCGGTATCGCGAAGAAGTTCGGCCGGCGGCCTGCCGTAATGTCGCTGGAAGTGCGCCAGACAGGAGAGCGAGCGCTGCAGCGGGTCCCTGACGAACGCCGCCGTGCGGTATGGGATCGGCAGCCGGTCGGCGAGTTCGGCGGCAACGTGGCCGATCAAAACCCGATGCCTGGGGAGATCATGAAAACTCCGGAGGATGTCCTGGCCCGACCGGTACCAGTTGTGCGGGAGTTTTGCCAGATCGCGGTCGCTCGGATACATGGCTGGTTGGCCTAGCTCGTCCTGCAGCATCCTGCGGAGCGACGTTCCGGCGGTCTTCATGATGTGAATCACGAGAATCGGCGGGCCTTCCAGCCGGCCGCCATCCCGCTTCGATCCGCCGAAGGGCCAACCCATGGTTTTCAATCCACCGCCCCTCTGACCGGGATCAGGCGGCGACGGCTCGTTGCCGCAGCAGCCGGGCCTGGTGATTGCGAATCAGGTCGGTCGGGTAATTGGTGTGCTTCTCGAGCCACTTGTAGATTCGACTGAGTCGGATGCCGTAGGGGTTCGAACTGAAGAGGTCGATTTTCACGAACGGCACACCGCTTTCGAGCATCTGCTTCCAATGGAGGTGCGTGGGATTGCTCGGTCCGCACCTGACCGCCTGGCGATATCTCCACAATCGCTCGAAATTCATCGGCCAACGGACCATGTTGGCCAGCTGCTCGGCGATCGGGACGTCGGGAAACTGTTTGGCGTCGAACACCGAGGTGACCGGCACACCTGCCTTCACCACCTTCCCCATCCATTGGAGCTCGTAGGCCTCGATGACGTCGACCTTGTTTCGCAGGGGCCGAACCTCCTCCCAGAGCTTCGCACCCGGCTCCGAAAGAAGAAACTCCCGGGACATCGTCATGAAGTACGACTGAAGGTGCTGGGCATGCTGGCTGGAAATGGTCATCCCCCAGACGCCGGCGTTCCGTACAATCGACGAGGCGAGGACCCGCTCGAACGGCCAGACGGGGCCGTAGATGCTGCTGTTGGCGAAGATCACGTGATCGAATGCATCGAGCCCCACCGCCTCGAGCCCTGCCCGCCAACTGAGAAAATCGAAGCCGACGTTGTCGCGCACGATCACGTCGTCGGCAACCGCGTCGAGATCCGGGTTGGGAAGCTGATAGTTGGTCGACACGAAGACGATGCGGTCTACAGCGAGCCGATATTCACGCAAGGCGTGGATGACATAGGGATCGACAAAGCCGTTGACATCCCAATGCGCGTATATCAGACAGCGTCTCGTCATAATCGCGAACAGCTCGAGGTTGCGTGGTTGGCGGCGAAGTTAGGGAAACGCACGAGCCCATGTCCAGACCACTGGAGGACCGTTCCCGACCCGGCGAAACAGGCCTGAAACTCGGCTGTCGTGCGGGCGATGATTGTCATAGAGTTCCGCCCCCGCTTCCGCACCCTGTGGATTCCGGAAGGAACCGTCACGACGATGAAGATTGGAACCCGGCTGGGAAATGCGGCAGGCCGTATTCTCTTCGCAGACATCGGCGTCTCCGCCTATCTGGTTCGTCGCACGCTGCGTCGCTGGCGGGGACGGCCGGCCCGCCCCGATTTCCCCCATCAGTATCGCCACTGGGTGCATCTCTTCGACACGCCATCCAGAAGGCGGATGGCAGAGCTGCGGACATCTCTCCGGACGTTCCGGCAACGACCCCGGATCTCGCTGGTGATGCCCGTCCGCAACACGCCGCATGAGATCCTCGATGCCGCCATCGAGTCGGTCCGTGGCCAGGTCTACCCAGACTGGCAGCTTTGTATCGCCGACGACGCATCCTCCACCCCTGGGGTTCGGGATCTGCTCGAGCGACACGCCGCCGCGGACAGGCGGATTGCCCTTCGCCTCCGAACGGAATTCGGCAACATCTCGGCCGCGACCAACACCGCCCTGGAGATGGCCGACGGCGACTTCGTGGCCTGCTTCGGCCAGCACGACTTGCTGCCCGTCGATGCGCTCTACTGGGTGGCGGATGCGATCAACCGCCGGCCCGATGCCGCCATTCTCTACACCGATGACGACCGACTCGATCAGGCAGGCAGGCGATACGAGCCATACTTCAAGGGCGACTTCAATCCCGAGCTGCTGCTGTCGCAAAACATGATCTCCCACCTGGGCGTCTACCGCCGCGACATCGTGGCGGCGATCGGCGGCTTCCGCCCGGAATTCGACGGCGCCCAGGACCACGACTTCGCCCTGCGGGCGACCGAACTGGTTCACCGCGACCAGATCCTGCACATCCCGCGGATCCTCTATCACCGGCGGGCGAACCCCGCCGGCAGCGTGGCCTCTGAGGATCCAAAGCCCGAGGCCGCTGCCGCCGGCCGCCGGGCGGTGACCGATCATCTGCGGAGAATCGGCAGCCGGGCGACCGTCGAGGCCGCGCCGGAATCACCCGCCCATCACCGGATCCGCCACACACTGCCCGCCACGATTCCGCTTGTCTCGATCGTGATCTGCACGCGGGATCATGAGTCGCTTTTGCGGACGGCGATCGGCTCGATTCGGTCAAGGACCAGCTACGGCAACTACGAGATCGTGGTCTGCGACAACGGCAGCGTCGACGATGGCACGAAGGCCTATTTGGCCGAGATCGCGGCACTGCCCGGGGTGACGGTCTTCCGCGACGACTCTCCCTTCAACTTCTCGCGGCTCAACAACGCCGCCGTGGCCAGATCGCGGGGCGAACTCGTCTGCCTGCTCAACGACGACATCGAGGTGCTCGCGCCGGAGTGGCTCGAGGAACTCGTCTCGTTTGCGATCCAGCCCGATGTGGGTGCGGTCGGGGCCCGGCTCTGGTATCCGGACGGCACGCTCCAGCATGGCGGCGTGATCATCGGGGTCGGCGGGGTTGCCGGCCATGCCCATCCGCGGCTCCCCAGGGGACACGCTGGCTACTTCGGCCGTGCTGCACTGCAGCAGGAGATTTCCGCCGTCACGGGCGCCTGCCTGATGGTCCGCCGGAAGGTGTTCGACGAGGTCGGCGGCCTCGACGAGCAGATCGCCGTCGCCTTCAACGACATCGATTTCTGCCTCCGCCTGCGGGCCGCCGGCTATCGCAACATCTGGACCCCCTTCGCGGAACTGATTCATCACGAATCGGCGTCCCGCGGCTCCGAAGACAACCCTGAGAAGCTCGCCCGGTTTCGTCGCGAGATCCGCTTCATGAAGGATCGTTGGGGTGCGACGCTCGACGGCGATCCTCACTACAACGTGAATCTCGCCATGCAGACGGGTGACTTCTCGCTCGCCGATCCCTCTTCGCGGATCGGGAAGCAGGCCGCAGCCTGACGCTCCCCTGCGGTGGCTGGCCGACAGCCACACCATCCCGCAGTCTGCCCAGCCTGCCCCGGCATGGCGGCACTGGCCGCGGGCGTCGCCAACGGGCCGAAAATCTGGCGAAACAGGGGCTGGTTTGCCGATGGCAGCGGTCATGCAAGCCGCTACCATCCGCCGCCCCCACCCCTGGTCTGCCATGCCCGACTTCTGCAGCGCGGATTTTCCCGAGGACGCATTCCCGCCGGCGTCGGCCGCGCGGACGTCCTACCGCCGCCACTGCGACCGCGGCCGGGCCGCGATGTGCCAGATGCGGGTCGTGATCACGGGCCTCGCCCGCAACCTCGGCCAGATTCTTCCGGCGACGATCGGCCGGATCGAGCGGCTCGGCAGCCTGTTCGCCGACCATCGGGTGATCATCTACGAGAACGATTCAACCGACTCCACCAAACTCCTGCTCCGCCACTGGGCCGGTGTCAATCGGCGGGTGACGGTCGAGATGGAGGACTGCCATGATCCCGAGAACCCGCCGACCCGCTGCCTCGCCCGGGCCGAGCGGATGGCCCGCTATCGCCAGCGCTGCCAGGAACTCGTGCTCGAACGCTTCGGCGATTTCGACGCCGTGATCATCGCCGATCTCGATGTCAGCGGGGGCTGGAGCCTGGACGGCGTTGCCAATTCGTTCGGCCACAGCGATTGGGACTTCATCGGCTCCAACGGCCTGATCTACCGCCGCGAGGGATTCCGCATCAACGCCTCGCGGCAGTACGACATGTGGGCCCTGCGGTTCGACGATCGGCTCTCGCCGATCCCCACGGCCCGGGCACGCGACTATGTCTACTCCCGCGGCGAGCCGCTGGTGCCGGTGACCTCCTGCTTCGGCGGGATGGGCATCTATCGGATGGAGGCCTATCGCCAGGGCCGCTACGGCGCCGCCGACACCGAGCATGCCATCTTCCATCGGGAGATGATCCGCCAGGGCCATGGACGGCTGTTTCTGAATCCCAGTCAGATCCTCGTCTACGGCCGTCGCCGCCGCTTCGCTGACGGGCTCGTCGAGAGGACCCTGCAGGCCTGGAATGCTCTCCGCGGCAGGCCGGCAGAACCCTGGCTCTTCGGCCGCGAACCAGCCGTCCCGGGCCCGACCAGGCGAGCGGCAGCGGCCTGAAGCGAAGGGCGGTTGGACTCCCGACCCCGGCCTGCCATATTGTGCGTCCGCGACGGCGATCAGGTCGCGAGCCGACGGCCACGAAGGGCACACGATGAAAATTCACGAGTTTCAGGCCAAGGATCTGCTGCGGGCCGCCGGCGTGCCGGTTTTGGCCGGAAAGGTTGCCCGCACTCCCGAAGAGGCTGCGGCCGCCTATACGGCGCTTGGCACACCGATCTGCGCGGTCAAGGCGCAGATCCATGCCGGAGGCCGAGGCAAGGGAACGGTCAAGGGCTCGGCCCAGCGGGGCGTAGAACTGGCGAAGTCGGCCGATGATGCGGCCCGGATCGCCAAGGGCCTGCTCGGCCAGACGCTCGTCACGATCCAGACAGGCCCCGAGGGGCAGGTCGTGCGGCAGGTGTTCGTCGAGAGCGGCTGCGGGATCGACCGGGAGCTCTACTGCGCCGTCCTCGTCGATCGTCGCGTCGGCTCGCCTGTCCTGATCGCCAGCACGGCCGGCGGCGTCGACATCGAAGAGGTCGCCGCCAAGACACCGGAATTGATTCTCTCGGAGCCGTTCGACCCCGACCGGGGTCTGGCCGCCTATCAGGCCAGGCTTCTGGCCGCGAAGCTCGGCCTGCCCACCGCGAGCTGGCGGCATGCCGAAGCCTTCTTCCGCAAGCTCTGCGCCGCCTTCGTCTCGCTCGACGCCTCGCTGCTCGAGGTCAACCCGCTCGTACTCACCAAGGATGGCACGCTCGTCGCCCTCGATGCGAAGATGACCTTCGACGACAACGCCCTCTTCCGCCACAAGGACGTGGCCGGACTGCGGGACGAGGCCGAGGAGGAGCCGGCCGAAACCCGTGCCGCCGCCGCGGGCCTCTCCTACGTCAAGCTCAACGGCACGATCGGCTGCCTCGTCAATGGGGCGGGCCTCGCCATGAGCACGATGGACCTCGTCAAGTATCACGGCGGCGAGCCGGCCAACTTCCTCGACGTGGGCGGCGGTGCCGACGTCAACCAGGTCACCGAGGCCTTCCGGATCATCCTCTCCGACAAGAACGTCAAGGCGATCCTCGTCAACATCTTCGGCGGGATCATGCGTTGCACGACGATCGCCACGGCCCTCGTCGAGGCCTCGAAGACGGTCGGCTTCAGCGTGCCGCTCGTGGTCCGGCTCGAGGGGACCGAGGTGGAGGAGGGGAAAAAGATCCTCGCCAACAGCGGCACCAAGATCATCACCGCCGACGGGCTGACCGATGCCGCCAAGAAGGTGGTCGCCGCCGCCAACGCCGTCTAGCACCAGGAAACCAGCGTCATGAGCATTCTCGTCAACCGCGACACCCGCGTCATCTGCCAGGGCATCACCGGCAAGGTGGGCGAATTCCACACCCGCGGCTGTCTCGACTACGGCACCCGGATGGTGGGCGGCGTGACGCCCGGCAAGGCGGGCGAAACCGTCGCCGGCCTGCCCGTATTCAACACCGTGGCCGAGGCCCGCGACGCGACCGGGGCCAACGCCACGATGATCTTCGTGCCGCCCGCCTTCGCCGCCGACGCGATTCTCGAGGCGGTCGGCGCGGGCATCGAACTGGTGATCGCGATCACCGAGGGAATCCCGGTGCTCGACATGGCCCGGGTGATGCCGGTCGTGAGGGCCTCCAGAAGCCGGCTCATCGGCCCCAACTGCCCGGGCGTGATCACGCCTGGCGAGTGCAAGATCGGGATCATGCCCGGCTACATCCATACACCGGGGCACGTCGGCGTGATGAGCCGGTCCGGCACGCTCACCTACGAGGCGGTCTGGCAGCTGACCCAGCTCGGCCACGGCCAGAGCACCTGCGTCGGCCTCGGTGGAGACCCGCTCGTCGGATCGAGCTTCATCGACATCCTCGAACTCTTCCAGAACGATCCCGACACCCACGCCATCCTGATGATGGGCGAGATCGGCGGCTCGGCCGAGGAAGAGGCCGCGGCCTACGTGAAGGCCCATGTCACGAAGCCGGTCGCCGCCTTCATCGCCGGCCAGACCGCCCCGCCGGGCAAGCGGATGGGCCATGCGGGCGCGATCATCTCGGGCGGCAAGGGAACGGCCGAGGCCAAACTCGCCGCCCTGCGGGATGCCGGCATCGAGATCGCCGAAAGCCCGGCCGACATGGGAACGGCCATGGCCCGGGCGATCAGCCGTCGGGCCTGAGTCTTTCCGATCCCGCGGCAGACGCTTCGACCGACCTGCGCAGTGGCGTGGATGGGCGGGAGAACTACACTGACCGCATGAAGATCAGCCTGTTCATCCCCTGCTTCGTCGATCAGATGACGCCGCAGGTGGGCCTCGCGGTCGCGAAGGTGCTCGAGCGGCTCGGGCACAGCTGTGAGTTTCGTGCCGCCCAGACCTGCTGCGGTCAGCCGAGCTTCAACGCCGGCTACTGGGACGAGGCCCGTGCCGTCGCCACCCGCGCGATCGACGTCTTCGAGGACGCCGAGGCGGTCGTCGGCCCGAGCGGGTCGTGCGTGGCGATGATGCGGGTTTTTTATCCGCAGCTGCTCGAGGGCACGCCCCACGAGACCCGGGCCCTCGATCTGGCAGCCCGGACCTACGAGTTTGGCGAGTTTCTGGTCGACAGGCTCGCTGTCACCGATGTCGGGGCACGGTTTCCGCACCGGGTGACCTATCACGACGGCTGCCACGGCCTGCGGGAACTCCGCATCAAGGAGGCTCCGCGGCAGCTGCTTCGGGCCGTCCGGGATCTGGAACTCGTCGAATGCGACGAGCCGGAGAGTTGCTGCGGCTTCGGCGGCCTGTTCAGCGTGAAGTTTCCGATGATCTCGACGGCGATGGCGGAGGTGAAGGGGGGCTCGCTCGCCCGGACCGGCTGCGACTATATCGTGTCGAGCGATCCCTCCTGCCAGCTGCAGCTCGACGGCTGGCTCTCGCGCAACGCAAGGCAGCCCCGCACGATTCACCTCGCCGAGGTGCTGGCGAGAACTCCAGGCTAAAAATCCTGGCTACAAATCCTGGCTGACAGGCTCTGACGCAGAGTCTGATTCCTGGTCTGGCTCTGGCTCTGACTCAGTATCTGACTCAGACTCTGGTGCCGGTGCTGCGGTGGCCGGGTCAGCTGGAGCTACCGTTGCCGGTGCGTCTGCTGGTGGCTCAGCCGCTGCTGGCGCTCCAGATGCTCCCGCTGGTTCGGCCGGCGGCGGCTCGCTCGGGGCCGCGGTCCAGTCGCCGGATGCATACTTCTGCAGGAGGTCGTCTCCGATCCTGGCAGCGTCGGCCGGCTGCTCCGCGAGCGAGCCCGCCACACCCCGCCTGAGCAGCCACGAGCCGGCATCGAGCCTGAGCGTGTGGCCCGTGAGCCGGGCGACTTCCGGGACCGGCAGGATCGACATCGCCACGAGCACGGCGCCTGCAACGACCCAGCCGGCAAGGCTGCCGACGATCAGGCCGCCGACACCGTCGATCAGCGCTGGAAACCGGCCGCTCCCCTCACGGATGCCGCCGCCGATGGCGAGCCGGGTGGCGATCAAAAGGCCGAGGAAGACGAGCCCGAAGGCCGCCGGAAACGCAAACCCAGGGGGACACTGCAGGCCGACGAGCTGCTCTCTGAGCGGCCCGGCGAACCCCAGCCCCGCCACGAGCGAGAGCCAGACCCCCATCCCGGCGAGCGTTGCCAGCAGGATCCCGTTCTGCCAGCCGTAGAAGGCCATCCCGGCGACGATCGCCAGCACGACCAGATTGCCGAACGGCTGCAGCGGCGAGGCAGCGAGCAGGAGCATCTCGGTGGCAATCATCTGGCTCTCGTGCATCTCTGCCGCCTCATTTTGCAACCCGGGCGCACTCGCTCAGGCTCGTGACACCCTCGACGACCTTCATCAGCGCCGACTCCCGCAGGGTTCGCATCCCCGCCCTCCGGGCGGCAGCCCGCAGGTCTTCGATGGAGGGCCGGCCAATGAGCAGGTCGCGGACACCCTTGTCGAACACCATCAGTTCGTAGATGCCGGTCCGGCCCCGAAACCCGGTGCCGTTGCATTCCGGGCAGCCCTTGTCATTTTCGCGGTAGAAGACGGTCGCCCGATCGGCCGGGATGCCGTAGCGACGGAGATCCTCCGGAGCCGGCTTGTAGGCCTGCTTGCACTTCGGGCAGAGAACCCGCAGCAGCCGCTGCCCGAGCACGGCCGTGACCGCCGCCTGGATCCGGGTCGCCTCGATGCCCATGTCGAGCAGCCGGGTGACGGTCGTGGCGGTGTCGTTGGAATGCAGCGTAGAAAAGACGAAGTGGCCAGTCACGGCCGCCTCCATCGCGATCTCCGCCGTCTCCTTGTCGCGAATCTCGCCCACCAGGATCACGTCCGGATCCTGCCGCAGCACCGACCGCAGGATCTTGGCGAAGGTCAGGCCCGCTGCCGTGTTGACGGCCGTCTGGGAGATGTTTTCGAGGCGATACTCGATCGGATCCTCGATCGTGAGGATGTTTCGCGAGAGCACGTCGATCTCGCTGATCGCGGAGTAGAGCGTCGTCGTCTTGCCGGAGCCTGTCGGCCCGCAGACGATCAGCATCCCGTCGGGCTGGTTGATGATCGCCCGCAACGTCTTGAGCATCGACTCCCGCATGCCGATGCCGTCGAGTCCGGCCTTGACGATCCCGCCGTCGGAATCGAGCAGACGCAGCGACATCTTCTCGCCGAAGCTCGTCGGCCCGGAGGCGGCACGGATGTCGTACTTCCGCCCCTCGAAGAGCGCGGCGAAGGTTCCATCCTGGGGCAGCCGCCGCTCGGCGATATCCATGTCGCCGAGGACCTTCGTGGCCGAGACGACGGCCCGGCCCATCGCCCCGTTGAGTGTCGAGATCGTCTGCATGATGCCGTCGATCCGGTAGCGGATCTGCATCTCGTCGCCGGCCTTCGGCTCCATGTGGATGTCGGTGGCCCGCATCTGCAGTGCGGTGAGCAGGATGCCCTGCACCGAACGGATCGCAGTCGATGTCTCGCGGTCGAGATCGCCCTCGTCGCGGCCGTCGTAGGGCTGGCCATTCTTCTTCAGAAGCACGATCTGCACGGCGGCCTTGGCAACGGCCGGCCGGCCGCCGATCGGCGGCAGAAAACGTTCGACATGGGCCTCGATGCCGAGGCCCCGCGCGGCCCGGCGTGCGAGCAGGTCCTCGGGGGCTGCATGGGCCTCGCGGGCGAGCAGATAGGAGACGACCGCCAGCGGCACCAGCGGCAGCAGTTCCGGCAGCCAGCCGAATCCGCCCAGACAGGTTGCGACAAAGAAGACCACGCCGCAGAGGGTGACGATCCCCTTCCAAAACCGGCTGCGGCCGAAGATCTCGTGGGCGTCCCGCTCGACCCAGAGGCACGCGGCGGCCCATGCGGCCGCAAGCAGCGTCCACAGCGCTCCCCGGACCGCGAAATGCACGAGGGCCTCGGTCGTCATTCGTCGCTTTCCACGGGTCGGGCGACAGCGGTCGAAGGCCGCGGAGTCGAAGCCATTCCCGTTCGAAAAGGTTGTACCCTGCACCGCGATGCCGCGAAAGCCGCGGCCGATTCTCCAGCCATGCCGGCTGCCGGGCTATGATTGGGGACGATGATCGCAAACGCCAAAAAACAGTTTCTGCACGACGCCGACGAGCATGTCCGCGACACGGGCCACCGGGCCTTCGTGCAGCGGGCCCTCGGTGGCTACTACACGAGCCGCGACACCCAGAAGGCCCGCTACCGCGACTGGGAGCATGCCCGCGACGCGGCCAGCCTGGCGAAGTGGTCGGCCGTCAACAGGCTCGATGAACTGCTGCCGCGGTTCGTCGCAAACTTCGAGGCCAATGGCGGCAGGGTGCACTGGGCCCGCGACGCCGAGGAGGCCCGCAGGATCGTGCTCGACCTGCTGCGGGCCGCCAAGGCCCGGGCCGTGATCAAGAGCAAGTGCATGACGAGCGAGGAGATTCACCTCAACGCCGCGATGGAGCAGGATGGCTACGGCGTGGTGGAGAGCGACCTCGGCGAGTTCATCCAGCAGCTCCGCGGAGAGCCCCCTTATCACTTCGTCTTTCCCTGCATGCACGTTCGTCGTGGCGAGATCAGCGATCTGTTTGGAAAGCACCTCGGCACACCGCCGACCGACAGCCCCGAGGAACTGACGATGATCGCCCGCCGGCACATGCGCCGGCTCTACGTCGATGCCGACGTGGGGATCACCGGCGCCAACTTCCTCGTCGCCGAGACCGGCCAGATCTCGATCACCGAGAACGAGGGCAACGCCCGACTGACGGCCGCGCTGCCGCGGGTGCATATCGCGATCTCGGGAATCGAGAAGGTGGTCGAGCACCTCGACGACCTCGCGGTGCTCCTGCCGATGCTGGCGACGGCCGGGGCCGGCCAGCCGATGACCTGCTACAACACCCTCTACGCGGGGCCGAGACGCGAGGGGGAATGCGACGGCCCCGAGGAGATGCACCTCGTGCTCCTCGACAACTCGCGGACTGCGATCCTCGCAGATCCCGAGCAGCGGGACAGCCTCCACTGCATCCGCTGCGGAGCCTGCCTCAACGTCTGCCCGATCTTCAAGAACGTGGGCGGCTTCACCTACGGCACGACGTACCAGGGGCCGATCGGCTCGGTAATCACGCCGCACCTCCGCGGCCTCGCCGACTGGAATCATCTCTCCGGGGCGAGTTCGCTCTGCGGGGCCTGCACCGACGCCTGCCCGGTGCGGATCGACATCCACCACCACCTGCTCCACAACCGCCGCAACGCCGCCCGCACTGCGCCACACTGGCTGGAGCGGATCGGGCACCGGGTGTTCGTCGCCGTCGCCAGCCGCCCCTGGCTCTTCGCCACAGGGGGCGCGGCCTTCCGGAAAACCCTCTGGCTGGCGAAGAAACTGCGTCCGCCCTTGTTGCGCGACTGGCTCGCCAGCCGCGACCTGCCCGCGGCCCCGAGCCGCAGCTTTCGCGACGAGTGGAGTAGGCGCCGATGACCGCTCAGGGCAACCCGGCCGGCGAAATGTCGGCCCGCGACACGATCCTGGCGAGAATCCGTGAGGCCCTGCGGGTGCCGGCGCCGATGCCGCACTTCCAGAGCCAGGAGATCGAGAAGGGACACGCGGCCGGAGCCAAAAGCAGCACCGGGCTGCCGACCCTCGCTGTTTTGCCGCTCGATGTCGCCAAGCCCTGGCTACCCGATGGCGGCGAGACGCCGGCGGAGCGACTGCGGATCCTGGCCGAAAATCTTGAAAAACTCCGGGCGATCGTCCACCGCCTGCCCGACATGACGGCCGCGGCCGACTGCCTTTTCGCACTGGCCCGCGAACGCGACTGGAAGGTGGTCGCCTACCACGGCCATCCGCTCGTCGAACCGCTGCTCTCGGGCGTGCCCTGCAGCACGCTGCGGGTCGATGTCGACTTCGACAAGAACCGGCTCGAGGCCTGCGACGCGGGAATCACCGCCTGCGAGTCGCTCGTGGCCCAGACCGGATCGATCCTCGTCTCGAGCGGCACCTGTGGCGGCCGGGCGCTTTCGATCCTGCCCCATGCCCACGTGGTGATCGCCACGGTCGACCAGGTCGTCTCGACGCTCGGCGACGCGCTCCACCAAGCCCAGGCCCGCCACGCCGGCCGCCTGCCGAGCATGCTCTCGTTCATCACCGGCCCGAGCCGCACCGGCGACATCGAGCGGATTCTCGTCCTCGGAGCCCACGGCCCGAAGGAACTGATCCTGCTTCTGGTTGGATAGCGAGGCCTGACCACGTCCGATGTGAGACAGGCTTCAGCCTGTTCATAAGACTCCAGCTTCGGGGGCGGCAAAAGTCTCGTCGCTGTGGCCCTCGAGGACTCGGTCCAAACGCTCCTCGAGCGTTCGCCGACCCCCTCGCCTGCCCGCGTGGGATAGGAGCCTGACCACGTCCGATGTGGGACAGGCTTCAGCCTGTCTGGCGGCTTGAAAGGCTATCGCAACGTATTTGCCTTTCATCATCAGACGCGCCTAGCATTCGAAGAGACGACGCGGCCCGTACAAGAGCCGCTTTTCCGGCTTGCACGATCGAGATGGCAGTGAGCCGGCCGCCCGCCTTGGCGGCCGACGAAGACGGGAGTAGAGATCGCATGTTTGCGAATGTGGCACGCATCGGGCACGGCATCCGGGGTTTCGCCTCCGTCATGCCCTCCGTACGTGTGACCCACGCGCTCCTGTTTCTCGCCGCCTCGATCGTGTCGCCGGGCGTCTGCGATGCCTGCATGGCCCCATGCCATGCTTCGGGCCTCGCGTCGTCCGTCGCTGCAACCCATTGCTGCGGGTCGCCCGAAGGGGCGCTCCCAGTCTGCATGGCCGATGTCGGCGACGGCGATACGAACACCTGTGGCCAGTCTGCCGCTGGCTGTCGCTGCCAGATGGCCCCGGCAGACGCCGCGCCGATGGCGATCGGAAAACGCCTCCCGCCACCGGTGAGGGCGGGCGATCTGGCGGCTTCCCCGGCGGCGTTCGCGGCCGACCCATCGCTGCTGGTTCGCCAGGCGTTTTCCGTCTCCCGACCGCCGCCAACCCGTCCGCTGCGGGTGCTCTACGGTGTCTGGCGGAATTGAGCGGATCGGCCCGGCAGGTTTTTCCTGCCTGTCGATCGTGCAGGCGGGTGTTCCGCCGGCACCTGCTCGATTCTGGTTCCACATCGAAGGAGATTCACCATGTCTGCGATTTTTCTCTGGGCCCTGATGGCCCTTGCTCCGGCGGCCCAGGCCGCCTGTGACACCTGCGACTGCAACTGCTGCGGCTGCTGCGACACAGGGACGTGCAACTGCACGACCTGCAGCTGCACCTGCTGCACGAAGTAGTTCGGTCCACGGTCGGGCACACGACGGCGACCCCGCGTGTGCCCGGCCGGCCTCCGAGACCATGACAGGCTGAAGCCTGTCCAAGATCGGATGGCGCCCACGGAATAACCGATACAGCCGCGTGATTTTTCCGCTGGCTGACTTTTTCGGTCCGCGAAGATCGATCTTCTGCTGTGAGTTTGCCGCTCGCGCAAACCTGGGTGGTCGCGGAACAGCGTCATGGAAGGGTTCCGCTTCCAACCCGGGGATGTCGGCGGTGGTCTCGGCCGGGCTCACTGAGGAACGCCACCAACTGGGGATGGCGGCTCCTCGGAACGCCTGGAAATCGTGATCGCGAAACGTGTGCGTGTTCTTTTTTTCTCCGGAGGTTTCTGTGAAGAAGCGTTTGACATTCAGTTTCCTGCCGTGGGTTGCGGCCGCCGGCGTGTGCCTCGGCGGATCCTTCGCCCGCAGCGACGAGGGTTCGGTTCTGGTGGAGGGTGATGCCGCCGCCGCAGCGCCGGCCGCCGCCGCGTCGGAGGCTCCTGCCTCCGCCGACGCCTGCATGAAGACGGTGAAGGTGTGGAAGGTTGTCCCGGAGATCCGGGAAGTGGAGAGCACGGAGTGGACGACCGAGGTGCGTGAGCGTTCGTTCACGGTCACCAAGAAGGTGCCGCGGATCGAGGAGCGGACGCGGAACTACACGGTGATGGTCCCGGAACAGCGATCGAAGTCGGTGAACTACACCGTCAACATCAACGTTCCCGAGACCCGGACCGCGACCTACAACGTCTCGGTTCCCTACACCGAGAGCCGTGAGGAGTCCTACACGGTCTGCGTGCCGGTCAAGGAAGAGCGGACCCGGACCTGGAAGGTGAACGTCCCCTACACCGAGCAGGTCGAGCAGGCCTACACGGTGATGGTGCCGGTCACGGAGCAGCGGACGGCCAGCTACAAGGTGAACGTGCCCTACACCGAGCAGCGGACGGCCAGCTACAAGGTGAACGTGCCCTACACCGAGCAGGTCGAGCAGGCCTACACGGTGAACGTGCCCTACACCGAAGAGATGACCGGCTATCGCACGGTTTCGAAGCGGGTGCCCGTCAAGAGCACGAAGACGGTGACCTGCCGCGGCGGCCACTGGGTGACCGAGGCCAAGGAGATTTCCGCCAACGGCAAGTATGACGCCGCCGGCAATCCCTGCTGCCCGAAGGTCGTCTGCTGCCGCAAGTGGGTTCCCACCTGCGAGACGAAGGAGATCGAGGTCACGATGTGGAAGGTCGAGTGCGAGCAGGTTCCCTACACCTACTGCGTGAAGAAGAGCCGCTGCGAGCAGCGGACCCGCACTGTGTGTGTCCACAAGACCCGCTGCGAGGAGCGGACCCGCAACTACTGCGTGACCCTCTCCCGCTGCGAGGAACGGACCCGCAACTACTGCGTCACGAAGATGGTGCCGGAAGCCCGGACCCGGATGATCTGCGTGAACAAGTCGCGCTGCGAAGAGCGGTCGGCGACCTACTGCGTCACGAAGATGGTTCCGGAAACCCGGACCCGCACGGTCTGTGTCCGCAAGTGCCGCACCGAAACTCGCACCCGCGAGTACACGGTCAACACCTGCGTTCCCGAGACCCGGACCAAGGAGGTCTGCTACACGGTGATGGTGCCGGTCCAGAAGACCGCCAGCTACAGCGTGTGCGTCAGCGACAACGTCTCGGAGACCAAGTCCGAGTCGTATGTCGTCCGCGTGCCCAAGAAGGTCACGAAGTCGGTCTGCGTCAAGGTTCGCAAGTGCGTCGAGGAGCAGGTTCCGGCGAATGACGGTTGTGGCTGTGCCGACTCGGCCGGCGACAACGGCAACGGCGGCAACGGTGGTCTTCTCGGCCACGGCCTTCGCTGCCGCAAGGGCTGCTAGTCCGCCGGGTCCCCCTCGGGACCGCGACGGCTGAAATCACGCGGGCCGGACGGGCAACCGTCCGGCCCGCGGTCGTTTGTGGCCGGTTTCGTGCCGCAGGCGGCGGTCCATCGACTCGACCAGGCGTTCGAGTCGGCGGCGGTATGAATGGTGCTCGACCTCGAGCAGATGCCGCGGCGAGTCGATGTAGCGAATCTTTCGGCGGGGCTCGGGCCGCTGCCGTATTCGATACAGCCAGGCGCTGGCCCGGGGACTCGTGCGGCTGGCCGCCGCCATTCTGGCCACGAGGCGGGCCTGGACGTCGGTGATGCCCCACTGACCGCTGTCGGGCTGGATCAGGCCGACGACGGCGATGTCGTCGCGGGTTGGATGGAGGAGGTTCATGAACAGCCGCGGGCAGCCGCCGGCGACCCGCAGGTGCTCGTCTTCGATGAATGGATGCGTGATCCGGTAGCCGGTCGCGGCGATGACGACGTCGAAGACCTCGCGGCGACCGTCGCGAAACAGGACGCTCTCCCCCTCGAATGCGGCCACGTCGGCGGCCGGCTCGATCGCCCCCGCGTCGATCTGGCCGCAGAGATGCTCGTTGACCACCGGATGGGTCTCGAAAAGGGCGTGGTCGGGCCGCGGCAGCCCGTGCCGCCATGGCAGACCGATCGTGCGGTCGATCGCCCGCAGGCCGACGAGCCTGCGCAGCCAGAGCGGCGCCCCCATCCTCAGCAGCCGTTCGCCCCGCAGGTCGGCGGGCCTGCCGAGCACGAACCTCGGCACGATGAAGTAGCCGCGGCGGATCGAGAGCACGGTTCGGGCCGCATGCCGGGAGCATTCGACGGCGATGTCCGAGCCCGAGTTGCCGCCGCCGATCACGAGCACCCGCCGGCCGGCGATCTCGACCGGCTGCGTGGGGGAGGCATACTCGGCCGCATGAAGCAGCCTGCCTGCGAACCGGCCCGGGATCTCGGGCCAGCGGGGCTCGCGATTGTGGCCCGAGGCGATCACGACCCCCGCATACCGCCGCGGTTCGCGGCCGGAGGCATGCACGATCCAGCCGCCGGGGCAAGAGTCACCGGCGGCCGGCGCCGGCTCCAGTCGCTCGACCGAGATGCCCGTCGCGATCTTCGACGTGAGCCCGAAGTGCTGTGCGTAGCGACGCAGATAGTCGAGACACTGCTGATGGTCGGGATAGGCGGGCCAATTCCGGGGCATCGGAAAGTCGGAGAACTCCGTCAGCCGCCTGGAGCTGATCAGCCGGGTCGAGGCGAAGACCCGGGATGACGGCGAGCCAAACCGCCAGTTGCCGCCGAGAGCATCCTCGCGTTCGAGACACTCTGCCTCGATTCCGACCGCGAGCAGGTTTTTCAGGGCGGTCAGCCCCGAGGGCCCTGCGCCGATGACGCACCAGCTGCCCGGAGACGAGACGGTGTCAGGCATGGCAGAACTCGGTGATCGCATCGGCAAGTCGCTCGAGGTCGGAAGTGGTGTGGTGCCAGGAGAGGCTCGCCCGCACGAGGCTGCCATTTTCCGGCACGCTCGGCGGTCGAATCGCAGGCACGAAGAAGCCCTGATCGGCGAGCCGGGCCGCCAGGGTCACGGCTGCCGCCGGGCTTCCGGCGGCAATCGGCACGATCTGGGCTTCGGCGGCGCCAGAGTCGATGCCGCGGCTGTGGAGCCTTTCGCGAAAGTCGGCGGCCCGGGCGAGCAGTTCGCGGCGTCGGGCTGGTTCTTCGGCGAAAAGGCCGATGGCCCGGGTTGCCGCCGCTGCGACGGCCGGCGGATGGGCCGTGGAGAAGATCCAGGCCCGCGCGGTGTGACGCAGCCAGTGGATCAACTCTGCCCCGCCGGCCACGAACCCACCGGCAGCCCCGACCGCCTTCGAGAGGGTGCCGATCCGGATCTGGACGCCGTCGGCGCAGCCCATCTCTTCGACGAGCCCGCTGCCCCGCCGGCCAAACACTCCCGTCGCATGAGCCTCGTCCACGAGCAGCATCGCGTCGTGCCGTCGGGCGAGGTCGCTGAGGCCGTTCAGGGGGGCGATCGTGCCGTCCATCGAGAACAGCGAGTCGGTCACGATCAGCCGGCGCCGGCTGTCGGCGGCCGCCGCGAGCAGGCGATCGAGGGCGGAGAGATCGCGGTGGGGATAGATGCAGACCCGGGCCCGGGAGAGCCTGCAGCCGTCGATGATGCTCGCGTGGTTGCGTGCGTCGCTGGCGATCAGGTCGTCGGGGCCGACGAGCGCGGCGATCGTGGCCGTGTTGGCGGCGAAGCCGCTGGGGAAGACGAGCGCCGCCTCGACGTCGAGCATTCCGGCGATCGCGGCCTCGAGCCGCTCGTGGGCCAGCGAGTGGCCGCTCACCAAGGGGCTCGCTCCGGCCCCGAAGCCCTCGGCACAGGCCCCCTTCGAGGCGGCCTTCGTGAGCCGCACGTCTCCGGCATAGCCGAGGTAGTCGTTGGAGCCGAAATTGAGCAGCCTGCGGCCGTCGAGCACGACCTCGCGGCCCTGCCTGCCGTCCCGCACCCGGGCGGGCCGT
The DNA here is from genome assembly GCA_945897435.1 of Candidatus Kuenenia stuttgartensis. GTDB lineage: Bacteria > Planctomycetota > Planctomycetia > Pirellulales > UBA1268 > RGVT01. The sequence goes on from CAMDFJ010000001.1 coordinate 35,444, forward strand.
TCGAGGCCGGCGGTGCGGATCACCGCGATCTCATCGTCGATCCAGCGCAGTGATCTGGGAAGCACGGCTATGTCGCGGCGAGTTTCTGGATGGTGCGAAACTCGGCGGGCGTCACGGGGTGCACCGAGAGCCGGCTGCCGCGACGGAGCAGTTCCATTCCGGCAAGGGCCTTCAGCCCACGAAGTTCGTCGAGGGGAATCTCGCGGGGAAAAATCTCGACGAGCTTCACGTCGACCATCGACCAGATGGGGTTGTCGGGCGAGGCCTTCGGGTCGTGGTAATCGCTCCGGGGATCCCAGGCGGCCGGATCGGGATAGGCCTCGCGAACGATCTCGACGGTTCCCGCCACGGCGGAGGGTGTCGCATTCGAGTGATAGAAGAGGGCCAGGTCTCCCCGCTTCATCGCCCGGAGAAAGTTGCGTGCCTGGTAGTTTCGCACGCCCTCCCAATGGGTCGTCTTGCGAGGTGCCTTGGCGAGATCCCGGATCGAAAACACCTCCGGCTCGCTCTTGATCAACCAGTGCCTCATGCCGTCAGGATACCATCCCGACACGGCATCCATGACAGGCTGAAGCCTGTCCCACATCGGGCGGCGTCAGGGCGTGGCGCCGGCGGGGGGCTGGGGGTTGCCGAAGAGTTCCTCGAGGCCCCGGGAGAGGCCGTCGCCGATGATGGCCTCTGCCGTGTTCTCCACCATCCGGCCGAGAATCTTCTCGATTGCCGAGGCATCGAACTGCGGGCGTTGGACAGTACCGCGGAGCGGGATCAAAAGCGGGGTTCGCATCAACTGGCCGATCACGGGCGTCGTGCCGGCGAGATCGCCGCGAAAGGCCACCTCCGCGGCCATCGCCAGCGAGCCGTCGGAGCCGACACTGCCGCCGGAACGGATCACGAGCTGGCCCATGTCCATCACGAGGCCCTCGTGCCAGAGCCTGCGATCGGCGAGCCGGATCCGCACCGGGTCTGGCCGCACCCGCATCAGCACCGCCTTGTCGCCAAACGCAAACCGCGGGTCGATGATCGATTGCAATTTGACGAGCAGGTTGGCGAACGGCTGCAGCATCGGCCCCGGTGCGACCTCGAGGTTTTCGAAGATCAGCTGCCCCTCCATCTCTCCGCCGAATGGATCGGCCAGCGGCAATCGCCCGCCGGAGACATCGACGCTCATCAGTCCCTGGGTTCGGGTGGAGCGGCCGATGAGCGGCGCGACCCAGGCGATCCACTGTTCGCAGAGCCTGTTCGAGAGCGTCACCCGATCGACCACCCGGCCCGGCGGCAGAACCAGTTGAACCGGCGCCGGCAGCAGCCTGATCCAGGGGGCCCCCCGCAGTCTGCCGCCCGAGGCCGCGATCTCGAAGGGCCCGAATGCGAGCTGCCCCTCGAACAGTCGCAGCGGCATTTCGCCGGCTTCGATCTGGAAGCCGTCGATGTCGGCAGCGGTCCAGGCCGCCGATGTGTCGATCGCCACGTTCCGCAGCCATTCGCCCGATGTCGCCGGCCGCGATCCTGGCCCGGCGACCGGCAGCGTCATCCTGACCGGCCGCTCCAGCTCCTGACCATCCCGCGAGCGCATCGCCGAAAGCCAATCATCGGGCAGCGGCACTGTCTCGGTCTTGGGAGGCGGCTGCGGGCCGTCGCGACGGACGATCCTGGCTGCGAGGCTTTGGTCGCCGACAAGTGCCGTCACGACAGCGTCGAGCGGGGCACGCACGGCGAATGGTCGAGCATCCCCGCCCGCCATTCGCAGACGACCTCCTGTCCAGGGGCTCATGAGCCGCGAAAGCATCGACCAGTCGTAGGTCAGCGTTCCGCCGATGTCGACCAGCGGCCGCGACGACCAGCCATCGACACTCCCTGCGGCCGCCATGGTGACGGTCGAAGATTCCAGGGCGAGGCGGTCGACCGTCATCCGATCGGAGGCAGACTGGCCGGCAACCGCTGCTGGCCGCGTCACCTCGAGGACGGCCCGGGCACGCGGCTCCGCCCAGATCTCCCGGGCCGGCGTGGCCTGATCGGTGGTGGATGCCTCGGCGAGCCTGAGCTGGTTGCCGGTGGCGTCGATGAGCACGTTCATCCCGGCCGGCGTGTCGATGATCTCGAGCGTCCCCCAGGCACGGCCGTTGGCTGCAAAGCGGGCTGCCGTCGCCGGAGCGACGACCCATTTTTCAAGTCTGGCAACATCGGCCTGCCACTGGGCCCGGCCACGCAGACCGTCGAGCAGGCCAAACAGCGGGTCGGACCGACCGCCTTCTGATGGCTGCCGCAGCACGAGCCCGCCGGTCCGCAGCGACACCGTGGCCGAGAGCATCTCCGCCGAAGAAATTTCGATCCGGTCGTTCGCCGGGTCAAACATTCCCGCGGCGCTGGCCACCACCCGTGGCTCCGTCACCTTCCAGCCATCCGAGGCGGCCGTGAGCTTCTCGATCTCGGCTCCCGCGCGGCGAATCTGCCAGGCCGTCGCCCGACAGGCAAGTGCGGCCGAGGCCTGCACCCGGCCTCCGAAGCGGAGACCGTCGCCGCAGCCGAAGTCGCCAAGCAGAGCCATCAGCCGCGGCTGCCAGCGGCCGATGTCGCCCGCCAGTGACCAGTCGGCGGAGAGTCCTTCGGAGTCGGCGGCGGCCCGCACCCAGGGGGCAGCGACAGCGAATGCGGCCAGAGGATTGACGATCGCACCGCCGGTGAGCGTCATTTCGAGCCGGTCGTCTCCGGCGACGACGAGGCCGCGGGCCGTATCGACGACCGCGGCGCCACCGGCCAGACTGCCGGTGCTGTCGAGTTCGAGCCTGATCTCATCGTCCCTCCAGGTCGGCCGACCTGGGGCGGACCAGGAAAAGTTTGCGAGGCTCGCAGCCAGTCGGCCGGTGGAGAGCCCCGCCGTCGCGGCCGCCTTGAGCTCGCCACTCCCGCGGCAGATGCCTGCCAGCGAGTGGCCACGCAGATCGAGCAGGTCGGCGAAGGCCGGCATCAGGGCGTCGAGATCGATCGTCCATTGCACGGTCGAGGCTTCGGCCGTGCCGGCCGCCGACACCTCGACGGCGGGCGAGGCGATCCGCGCCTCCTCGATCCGCAGCCGCTCACCGGCTGCAGCCCCGCGACGGCCCCGCAGCCAGGCCGTGAAGGGGTCGTTCCAACGCAGCTGCCGTTCTCCCTGCACCGCGGCGACATCGCGGGACGTGGCCCGCAGTTCGAGCACTCGGTCGGAACCGTCGGCATGCGCCGAAGCGGCGATCTGGATCTGGCCGGCGGTGATCCGCACGTCGGGCCGCACCTGCAGTCCGCCCGGGATCGCCCGCGCAGCGGCGGTCAGATCGATCTCGGCCGCGACCGCGAAGTCGTCGTCGATGAGCGACTCGGCCCACTGCCAGGAACCATCGCGGGGTAGGCCGATCCGCCCGGATGCTTCGGCCTGAAACAGCGGCGACGATGCCTTGAGCGTGCGGATCAGCAGCGTGCGGCCGTCGGTCGACAGATCGAGCGGCAGCTCACAGCGGTCGACCGAAAGGATTTTGGTGAGGCTCTCGGAATCACAGAGGGCGAACGTCCGGGCGGTCACCGAACCGGCGATCTGCAGCGATCCGCCTCCATTCTCGCGGCGCGGGTCTGCGGCCGGTGCTGGCGGAACGATCGCAAGGTCGAGCCGGATGTCAGCGAGGCCATCAACCAGATGGCTGCTGTCGAAGCGGGTCGCCCAGACGCTCGAGATGCCGAGCGGAACCCGGCTGCCAGCGACGGCGACCGTGCGTGGAGCGTCGGCCGCGGGCGCCTCCGGCGAAGAGACCGACCAGCCACCGTCGCGGGCGAGCGACGCGGTGGCGGCGGCGGCGATCGTGGCCCGATCGAGCCGGTTCGACGTCGGATCGGCGACAGGCGTGGCCGGCCGGGTGATCGCCGCCATCAGGTCGCGGACCGGCTCGCCGGCATGCACCACACGTCCCGACACCGCCCAGCCCGAGGCAATCGAGGCATCGCGGATCGTGGTCGCGGCCACGAGTTCCGTGATCCGCCATGCATCCCGACGGGCAAGGTCGACGAGTTCGACCGCCCCATCGACGAGTTCGAGTTCGCAGGCCAAGGGGACGGACGCCGGCTGCGACCAGGTCGCCAGCCAGGGGGCGAGAATGTCCTCCAGATTGCTGCCGCCCGGCCGCACCTCCACCAGACCCTCGCCGCCGATGAGCCGGATGGTGCCGAGGTTGCCAGGGTCGATGGCGAGCGCGGCCAGACCCCGGTCGCTGACCAGCCGCTTGATCACGATCACGGGCCTGCCGGCACGGTCGAGGAGCACGACATCCCGATACTCGATGCCGCCAAACCAGGTCCACGAGGCCGAGCGGCTCGCCACCCTGCCGTCGATCCCGGCCAACGCCGCCGTCAGCGGCCGGTCGCGGAGTTCCGTGAGCACGAGGATCGTCGGCGCAATCCAGGCCACCGCCAGGAGCAGGGCGAGGAGCGCCGCCGAGAATACGGGCCAGCGGCCTCGCGGCCGTCCACGAGCGCCGTGTCCGGGAAAACGTGCCTTCATGATGGCGGAGTATAGGAGGCCCCCCCACCACAGCCGTAGGTCAGTTCCCTTGAAACGCGACCGAGATCCTCGGCCGTATCGACATCCAGAAACGACCTCATCTCGGGGTCGAGGGCGGCAATCTCGGCCTCGCGCACGATCCGCACCCGGCCCTGACCGGCCAACTCAGTGGCGGCGAGCAGTCCCTTGAGGTCGTGACGACCGCCCGCGAGCCAGTTTCGCATCGCCGGCAGCAGCGACGGCCGCATCACCGACAGGAGCACCTGACGATGCCCGCCGACCTCCGGCACCGTCCACTCGGCATCCGATCCGGCGGCGATGCCAACGAGCCGACCGACCACGGCCGGCAGCAGCAGCGGCAGGTCGCAGGAGACGAGCACCGCAAGGGCAGGCTCCGGCCGGCCCTCGACCCGGGCCCGCTCGACCGAGGCCTCGATCCCGTCGACGATCCCGGAGAGGGGGCCGGCGCCAGGGACGGTGTCGCGAACCACACTCACCGGCCGCGGAAGTTCCGGCAGGGGCTCGTCGGGTGCCGCCACGACCACCAGGTCCGAGACGCTCGGGGCCAGCGCCTCGACCACCCGGGCAAGGAACGTCTTGCCCTCGAGCAGAAGCCACTCCTTCCGCGGTGCCGAGGCGTCCCCCCGACGCAATCGCCGCGAGCCACCGCCGCAGAGCAGGATCGCGACGACGTCCATCCGCTCACGCCCCGCTCACGACGTCAGGAATCGCTCGATCCGGGCGAGGCCGTCTTTGAGCTTCTGCTCCGACGCCGCAAACGACATCCGCACGTGCCCTTCGGCGCCGAAGGCGCTGCCGGCCACGAGCGCGACATGCTCCTTCTCGAGGAGTGCCTCGCACCACTGGCTGCTCGTGCCGATGCCACGAGACTGCCCGCGGCGGAGCGCGTCCTTGATGTCGAAGAATGCATAGAACGCGCCGCCGATCTCCGGCAGCCGCAGGCCGGGCATCTTCGAGAGGCATCCGACGACCAGGTCGCGGCGGTTTTGGAATGCAGCGAGCATCTCCCCCACGCAGTCCTGCGGGCCGGTGAGGGCGGCGACCGCGGCATGCTGGCTGACGCTGCAGGGGTTGCTCGTCTGCTGGCTCTGGAGGTTGCCGATCGCCTTCGAGAGCGGTTCCGGGCAGATCGTCCAGCCGATCCGCCAGCCTGTCATCGAATAGGTCTTGCTCACGCCGGCGACGACGACCGTCCGCTCCGCGAGCCCGGGCCGGAGCGTGGGAAACGAGGGGGACTGGCGTCCGTCGTAGACGAGCTGGTCGTAGATCTCGTCGGCGATCACCGCCAGATCGGCCTCGATCGCGATATCTGCAAGCGCCCGCAATTCATCCGGCGTGTAGACCACACCGGTCGGGTTGCTCGGGCTGCAGAGCAGGAGCATTCGCGTCCGCGGGCCGAGCGCGGCCCGCAGGGCCTCGGGCCTGAGCTTGAAGTCGTCGTCGATGCTGGTCTCGATCAGCATCGGGCGGCCGCCGCAGAGCTTGATCAGCTCGGCGTAGCTCACCCAGTAGGGCGCCGGCACGATCACCTCGTCCCCGTCGTCGAGCAGGGCCATGAAGGCGTTGTGAAGCGAGTGCTTGGCGCCATTGGAGACAACCACCTGCGCGGGCGTCACCGTGAGCCCGCTGCGGCGGGAATAGTCGGCGGCCACCGCCTTGCGGAGATCGGGGATGCCGGCCGCCGGGGTGTACTTGGTCTTGCCGGAACGGATCGCCGCCTCCGCGGCCTGGCAGATGTGCGCCGGCGTGGGGAAGTCGGGCTCGCCGACAGAAAGATCGATGACATCGATGCCCGAGGCCGCCATCGATGCCGCCTTGGCGGCCATCGCCAGGGTGGCCGAGGGTTCGAGGGATGCCATCCGCTTTGCGAGATGCAGACTGTTTCTCTTCTCCATGACCCGTTCCGTGCGTGCTCCTGACATGGTGCGGCGCGGATACAAAGTTTTCGCGCCGATGACGTGATGATACCCAGCATGAGGTTGCAATGCGCATGCTGGAGATGGCCGATGCCGGTCGGTTCGCCATCAGCACACGGGCATCGGAGCCAAAAAAATCATTGATTTTTTTCCAGACTTCTCTTGACAGTTTTCACCGTCATCCTTCACAACACGTTCAACGGTGCTCATCGACGTCGAATAGACGCTCGATGGCGGCGTGCAAAACAACGTTCGATACACGTCTCGAAACGTCGGCTGATCCCTTCGAGAGAGTGCCCGGGGGATTGGTCGTTTGGTCTGTCAGGGCGCTCGTGGCAAGGAGCCATATCGATGGCGAAGAAGAAGACGAAGAAGGCTGCCAAGAAGGTTGCCAAGAAGAAGAAGGGCCACGGCTAGTCCTTCGCCCGGCCTCTGACCGTTGAGCCTGTCTCCACGGAAAGCTGGCCGGGTCCCGTCGACCGTACAACCGTCGACTGATCAGACGAGAAAGGCCGGCCCGGGCCCTTGGGCGCCCGGGCCGGCCTGATTTTTGCGCCGGCGGTCTGTGTAGGATCGTGGGGTGTCAGATCCCGCCGCGATTCGCCGTGCCGATTCCCCAGCGCCCGCCCGCAGGGGCGATTTTCTGCTGGCCGCCTGTCAGGGCGGTGCCGAGGCGGCGCTCTGCGAACGCCAGCGGCTGGTGCTTCCGAAACTTGCCAAGGGGGCCTGGCGCAGGGGCCTGGTCACATTCCGGCTGCCGCCCGACTTCGATCCCCCGGACGACTTCGCCCCCGATCTCGTGTACGCCCGGACGCTCGTCCGCTGCCTCGGTCAGGCCACTGGCTCGACGACCGCAGCGGTGGCCGGTCAGGCCGTCGAACTTCTCGGCGGGCAGTCGTGGGACTCGATCCATGTCTGGAATCGCGATCCGCGGGCCGACCACGACATCGGCGGGATCCGGGCCGCGATCGTGACCGCTCTCGGCGCCGGCATCACGGCGGCGAAGGCGGCCGCAAAAACCAGACCGGGCGATCTCGTGCTCGACTGTGTCGTTGACACCGCCGAACGCTGGTGGGTCGGCTGGCACAGGGCGGCGACGCCGCAGAGCTGCTGGCCGGGAGGCAACTATCCTCTCGCCCTGCCGGCCGACAAGATCTCGCGGGCCTGGCTCAAGCTCGATGAGGCGATCGCGAGCTTTCCGATCCCGCTCGTCGCCGGGACTCGTGCCGTCGAACTCGGCGCCGCGCCCGGTGGCGCCTGCCAGCGGCTGTTGGAGGAGGGACTCGAGGTGGTGGGCATCGATCCGGCACTCGTCGATCAGCGGCTCGCCGGCCGGCCGAGGTTCGAACAGTGGCGGATGCGGGCTCGCGACGTGCGGCTGAAGGAGTTTCGTGGCTTCGACTGGGTCGTCTCCGACATGAACATCGACCCCAAGAGCGCCCTCGAATCGATCGGCAGGGTGGTGACGGCACCGGGGGCGGGTCCGCGCGGCATCATCGCCACGCTCAAGCTCCCCGACTGGTCGCGGGCGTCCGCCCTGCCAGGCTGGCTTGGCCAGTTTCAGTCCTGGGGCTATGCACCTCTTGCCAGGCAGCTCTCGACCGGCGGCCGCGAGGTCTGCGTGCTGGCGATCAGGAAGCGGTCGGCCCGGCGTCGCCCCGCCAGACGTCGCCCGGCTGGGTGAGGCTGCCCGAGGCGAGGTGCATCCTGCCGGCGACTGTATCGATCACGATCGCGCCGTGACGGTCGATCCCGTGGCAGCGTCCCCGGATCGCCGGCCGGGATTCATTCAACGCCAGCGGATCGTGAGGATCACCTCCCTGATACACGGTCACGTCGCTTCCGAGCAGGCTGCAGAACGGGCGGTAGCGGCTCACGAGCAGCCCCGGATCCGCCGTGATCGCCGCGAGCAGCTGGCAGAACCGCGGCATGAAGTCGCCAAGCAGCACGGCCCGGGGGAGCGGCCGGCCGGTCCGGTCGGGAATCGTCGCCGGGCGATGTGCCAGCGATGCAGGTGCGTCGGCCGCGCTGCCTGTCGTGTTGACCCCGATGCCGATGATCGCCCGGCCTCCCGGACAGGTCTCGATCAGGATCCCGGCCAGTTTGCGGCCGCCGCTCTCGATGTCGTTGGGCCAGCGGACCCGCGGATCGACCTCCGGCACGAGTGCTGAAAGCGCCTCTGCCAGGGCGACACCGGCGGCCAGCGACCAGGTCGGCCGCGGTTCGAGAGGCTCGTCGGAAACGATGCCCGCGGAGGCGGCATCGAGCACGATGCTGACCGCCAGACTGCCGGGCGGCTGCCACCAGCGGGCTCCCCGCCGGCCGCGGCCATGAGTCTGCAGGTCGGCGACGACGGCGGCCGGCAGTGGTGTCTCTGGGTCGGCGGCGAGTTCCCTCGCCCGGTCCATCGTCGAGGCAAGTTCGGCATGCTGCTCGAACGTCGCCAGACCGGCCCGCTTTCGCAGACTTTCAGCGTCGATCGGATCCTGGTCGGTCATCTGGTGGCCCAGCGGATCGGCCCGCCCGCGGAACTCGGACGTGGCTGTTCTGGAAGGCTGGTGTACCACAGCAGTCGAGGTGATTCCCGCGGCCCCCATAAGGCCGGGGGTTTGGGAACATCCCTCCCGGGCTGCGACCTTGACCCTCAGGTCGGCCGCTTGGTACCCCCCAGGTGTGCGCCCGTCTCTTCCATTCTTTCTGTCGCTCTGTCTCGCCGCAGCGATCGCCGTCTGCGGTCGGCCGGCCGCCGCCCAGACCGCGGCCCTTCCATCACCGGCGGCCTCGTCGCTCGATCGGGTGATTCCCGCCCAGTATGGCGTGCCACTTTCGCCGCCACCGCCCGCCTGGGATCCCTATGCGGCACAGGCAGGGCAGGCGTTTCCAGCCACGCCACCCGCGGCCAACTGGGTGCCGGCCCAGGCCTCTTCGGCGATCGGCGGCCAGCCCGGCTATCCCGGCTACTCGACGGCACAGCCCTCGATCATGCCGACGCAGAATCCTGCCGGGGCACCGACCTCGCTCTTTCCACCCGGCTACCCGTCGCAGAACTCGACCTTCCAGCAGACGATGCGGCTCTATCAGGGTGCCCGCGGCAGCTGGGCGTATCTCTTCGGCAGCGGCCAGGGCACGAGCGTCGCCGTCAACGAACTCGACACCACGGCGACCTTCGCCGTGCCCTTCTTCCACAACTCGCAGGCCAATCTCAACCACGCGCCGCTGTTGATCACGCCCGGCTTCGGCCTCCAGCTCTGGAACGGCCCTGAGACCACCCCCAGCATGCAGGCCGACCTGCCGCCGAACACCTACGACGTGTTCATCGACACGGCATGGAATCCACAGTTCACACCACTCTTCGGGGCCGAGCTCGGGCTCAGAGTGGGCATCTTCACCAACTGGGACGTCTTCGTCTGGGAGAGCTGGAGACTGATGGGCCGGGCGATCGGCACGCTGCAACTGACGCCGACGATGCAGGGCAAGGCGGGCATCGTCTACCTCGACCGCAATCTGGTGAAGATCCTGCCGGCCGTGGGCGTCACCTGGACCCCCGATGCCAACAGCCGCTACGACATCTTCTTCCCGGCGCCGAAGGCGTCGAAGAGGTTCACCACGTTCGGCAAGCACGCGGTCTGGGGATTCCTCGCCGGCGAGTACGGCGGCGGCGCCTGGACCTTTCGCCGCAGCACCGGGCAGATCTCCCCCTTCGACTACAACGACGTCCGGGTGACGCTCGGCACCGAGTTCGTGCCACAGACGCCGACGGGCCTCGCCGGCAGCTTCGAGGTCGGCTATGTCTTTGCCCGGCAGCTGTTCTTCGTCGACGGCCCGCCGCAGTATCAGAACCTCGACAACACCCTGATGCTGCGGCTCGGCCTGGCCTACTGAGTGCTGCGAAAGAGGCGATCCATGGCCGTGATCCGCCCGGCGGCAATGCTTGCACTCATCCTCGCTGCGATCGGCGGCGGAATCCTGCGGGCCGACGAGATCCTGCCGCTGCCCGAGGTGGAGCAGGGGGTCTTCGAGCGGATCCGACTGGCCGCCTTCGGCGACCCACAGGATCTCACCGAACCGCTCCTGCCCGACGACGTCGCGCCGCCGGGGCAGCCGCGTCAGGAGTTCGAGCCGCCGGCCGGCCGCAAGCTGCCGCCGGGTGCCAAGCCGGGGCCACTGCAGCAGGTCATCTTCACGACCACCGAACTGCCGCTACTCGGCTCGAACGGCCTCGGACTGACGACGCTCGACACGAGCCTCACGATCGGCCTTCCCGCGCCGACGGTCGATTCACCCCTGCTGCTCACGCCCGGCTTCGGCACCACGTTCGTCGATGAGTCGAACGGCCCGGCCGATCCGGGGCTGCCCGCCCAGCTGACCGACGCCTGGCTGCAGGCCCGCTGGATGCGGAAACTTGGGAAACGGCTGGGCGTCGATCTGGCCGTCGCTCCGGGATGGTACAGCGATCTGGTCAACGATACGCCGCAGGCCTTCCGGATCACGGGCCACGGCTTCGGCGCCTGGGAGTGGAGCGACGACCTGCGGGTCGTGGCAGGTGCGATCTACCTCGACCGCTACGACGTGAACATTCTGCCCGCAGGCGGCCTGCTCTGGACCCCGTCGGATGACCGCCGCTACGAGCTCATCTTCCCGAGGCCACGGCTCGCCTGGCGGGTGGCGGAGGGCCGAAATGCAGCCCAGTGGCTCTACCTGGCCGGCGAATTCGGCGGCAACCAGTGGGCCGTCCGCCGCGACAACGGCGACAACGACGTCGTCGTCTACCACGACTACCGCCTGCTCGCCGGCTGGGAACGCCGTCCCGCCGACCTCGGAGTCTCGTGGAGGCTCGAGACTGGCTGGGTCTTTGGCCGACTCGTCGAGTATTACATCAGCGACACGGCCGACTATCAGCCCAACGACACGTTTCTCGTCCGGGCGGGCGTCTGGTACTAGCGGGCTTCATGTGCCTGAGTGGGACAGGCTTCAGCCTGTCATGGAGAGTAACGGCGTCTCGCGTGGGTCGGGGTTGCCCACGCCCCGTCGCCGGACGTTCGCTGCGGCCATCCTGGCCTGCGCTCTCTCGATGCTGACTTCGCTACGGCATCCATGCCTGCGCTTGTCAGCAACGCCGGCTCTCGGGGCATGGGCAACCCCTCGCTGAAGGAGCGGACATACATTCAGCCAAGATATGGTGGGCCGAGGCAGGCTCGCTAGCTCGCGGCGGGATCCTTGCCGCCGACCCAGGGGCCGGCGAGCTTTTGATACTCCTCTGCCTTGAGCGAGCTGCCGGTGTCGCCGGCGTGCCAGCCGGGAACGTGCTTCGGCTTCGCCCGTTCGTCGGAGAGTGTTTCCCAGCGCTTCGCCCAGCCCGCGTTGCCCTCGGTGTAGCTGCCGTTGGCGGCGTCGAACTGATAGACCTTGCCGTTGCGATAGCTCATCGCGCCGAGGATCACGGTCACGACCGCCGCCGCCCCGAGGTCGGGAGTGTTGTTGCAGAGTTCGGGCTTGCCGGCCTGCATCGCCTCCAGCCAGTTCTTGAAGTGGAGGTAGGTCGTGTCCGCCTTCTTCAGCTCTTCGGCCGTGAGGTCGGTCTGGATCACCTCGTCCTTGAGGTCGCTGTTGAAGGTCACCTGCGGCCGCTCGGCGACGAACTTGAAGTCGGTGAACGACTCGCCATTGCCAAACTCGAAGGCGCCGTTGTGGCCCCGGATCACCTGCTTGATCCGCGAGTTTTCATTGCACATCGTGGCCGTGATCAGGCCCTGGCAGCCCTCGTTGTAGTCGGCCACGACCGTCGCCACGTCGGGCACGTCGCGGGTGTCGAGTTCGAGGTAGATGCCCCCCGCGCCCACGACGCGGGCGGGGTAGCGAAGTCCGGTGGCCTTGAGCATCGCGGTCGTGCGGTGCACGAACAGATCGGTGAACATCCCGGAGCCGAAGGGCCAGTAGCAACGCCACTGGGCGTAGACGGCCCGGTCGAAATCCATCTTCGGGGCGAGGCCGGCATCGACGCCGAGCCAGCGGTTCCAGTCGATCGTCTCGGGAGTCATCTGCTTGTCGAGTTTGTAATACCGCCACTGGCCGACGGCCGAGTTGCGGAAGTACTCGGTCTGGAAGCCGAGCACCTTGCCGAGTTTGCCGGCGTCGATGAGCTCGCGGGCCTGATCCCAGACCTTGAGGCTTGTCGACTGCACGCCGACCTGCATCACCCTGCCCGTCTCCCGCCAGACCTTGGCGACGTCGAGGGCCTCCTCGACCGTCTTCGTCATCGGCTTCTCGGTGTAGACGTGCTTGCCTGCCCTGAGGCTGTCGATGATCTGGCGGTGGTGCCAGTGGTCGGGCGTGCCGATGCAGACGGCGTCGACATCCTTGTCGGCCAGCATGTCGTTGTAATCGACATATCGCTTGGCCTCGACGCCGGTCTCCTTCTTGATGAACTCGCAGACCGTGTCTTCCTGCTTCTTGTAGACCTCGCTCACCGCCACGAGGTCGATGTTGGCCCCTTCGCTCCGCAGTTTGGCGAGCGTCTTGACGTGGGCGCCGAAGCCGCGGCCTCCGGGACCGATGAAGCCGATCCGAATCCGGCTGTTGGCATCGGCCGCCGAGGCGGCGGGCATCTGCGTGGCCGCGGCAGCGGCTGCGGCGGCCGAGGCGCCGACAAAGCCACGGCGGGAGACCTTATCTGACGAGGAGGGCTTCTGTTCGGACATCGCAGAACTCCTAAATGCCAAGAATGCCAAGTAAATGCCAAGAATGATTGCGGAAGACGATCGGAAACCGACGGGAACCCGCTCGCTCTATTCGATCACCCGGACCCCGCCAATTCCAGTCCCATGAGTATGCGGGACGCGGGCACGGAAGCCAAGTTCGACCCGGGTCAGCCGGCGGAAGACCAGTCCCCGTGGCGCAGACTGCAGCCAACCTTCGGCAGCGGCTCGTCGACGCTGGAAGTCACGGCCCCGCCGCGACGCCGGCGAGCACCTCCACGATCGCCGCCATGAATGCGGGCAGATCGGCCGGTTTTCGGCTCGTCACATGGTGGCGGTCGACCACGACGGGCGTGTCCTCCCAGATCGCACCGGCATTCATCAGGTCATCCTTGATGCCCGGGCTGCCGGTCACCCGGACGCCCCGGTAGACCCCCGCCGAGATCGGGATCCAGCCGCCGTGGCAGATCGCGGCCACGAGTTTGCCGTGGGCCGAGAACTCGCGGACGAGGTCGAGCACCTTCTCGATCCGCCGCAGTTTGTCGGGCATCCAGCCGCCAGGGATGACGATGCCGTGAAAATCGGCCGCCTCCATCTCAGCGATCGCCGCGTCGCTCGTGCAGGGGTAGCCGTGCTTGCCGGAGTAGGTTCGGCCCTGCAGTTCTCCGGCCAGCGTGACATGGCCGCCGGCCTCCTCGAGCCGCAGCTTCGGGTACCAGAGTTCGAGGTCTTCGTAGTCGTCGCCGACGAACATGAGCGTGCGGACGCCCTCCAACGGGCGGGTCGGCGAGGCAGGATGTGGCATGGCTTCAAGCTCCTGGGGGGTGAAATCTCTCGGCCGGCGTCCGCTGCCCGCCGGGGGCATTGTCGCGACCTGTCCTAGCGCTGACGAGGCCTCCACCGACAACCCCCCTTCGGTGGCAAATCTGCTATCGCCGCATGCACCGCCAGACCGGCCTGATTTGGCCGCTTTTTCGGCCACTTTTCCCCATCTGGAAATTCCCTGCTTGACGGCGTCACACGCCTCGCTAATATCACGCCCCGGCCATATGGAGTGGTCTGCGGGACGGCCGCCACAACATCTTGCGATAGCATGCAGAAGGAACTGCTTTCTTTGAATCGCCCGATTTTTGCCGTCCCCGTTGTTTTTCGAGGTTCCTGAACGGCTCAAGGCCGTCCGGTCCTCCGCCCGATATCGTTTGCACGATCACTATACGCAAGTATACTTTCTAGGCTCGACACTTCCCGCGATCAGGAGCACTTCTTCCATGGCAGCATTCGAACCCTCCGCCGGCTTCGCCACCCAGGGCAGCACCGAGTCGTCCGTCTCCGCCGGCCAGCAGGCCGGACAGCCCGGCCGTCAGCCGCTGGCAGTGCAGCCGACTTTCTGCCCGGTCGACGTCGACAGCCCGTTCGACACCACGGAGTGGGAGCTGCGGACGGCCGCCATCAAGGGGGAGGACGGCAAGGTGCTCTTCGAGCAGCCGGCCTGCGAGATTCCCGCCGCCTGGAGCCAGCTGGCGACCAACGTCGTCGTGAGCAAGTACTTCTATGGCGAGATCCACACGCCCGAGCGGGAGCACTCGGTCAAGCAGCTCGTCCATCGCGTGGCCCGCACGATCGCCGATTGGGGCACGGCCGACGGCTATTTCAAGACCAAGCAGGACGGCGAAAACTTCTACCGCGATCTCGCCTGGCTCTGCGTCCACCAGCACGGGGCCTTCAACTCGCCCGTCTGGTTCAACGTCGGCCTCTACAACCAGTACGGCGTCAAGGGCGCCCCCTGCAACTGGCGCTGGGACGAGGCGACCCGCGAGGTCGTCCAGCCCCAAAACCCCTACGAGTATCCGCAGGGAAGCGCCTGCTTCATCCAGAGCGTGCAGGACAACATGGAAGACATCATGGAACTCGCCCGCAGCGAGGCCATGCTCTTCAAGTTTGGCTCCGGCACCGGCACCGATCTCTCCACGCTCCGCAGCCAGCGGGAGAAGCTCGCCGGCGGCGGCAAGCCGTCGGGCCCGCTCTCGTTCATGCGGGTCTACGACCAGGTGGCCGCGGTGGTGAAGAGCGGCGGCAAGACCCGCCGGGCCGCCAAGATGCAGTCGCTCAAGGTCACGCATCCCGACATCATGGAATTCATCGAGTGCAAGAGTAAGGAGGAAAAGAAGGCCCGCGTCCTCATCGAGAAGGGTGGCTACGACTCCAACTTCAACGGCGAGGCCTACAGCTCGATCCTCTTCCAAAACGCCAACCTCTCGGTGCGGCTGACCGACGACTTCATGCAGGCCGCCGACCGGGACGACACCTGGACCACCCGTTGGGTCACCGACCCATCGAAGGCCGGTCCGTCGTTCAAGGCCCGCGAAGTGCTCACCAAGATGGCCGAGTGCGCCTGGCAGTGCGGTGATCCGGGGGTGCAGTACGACACCACGATCAACCGCTGGCACACCTGCCCCAACTCGGGGCGGATCAACGCCAGCAACCCCTGCTCGGAATACATGTTCCTCGACGACACCGCCTGCAATCTGGCGAGCATCAACCTGATGAAGTTCCGCCGGGCCGACGGCACGTTCGACGTCGACCGCTTCACGGCCGCCTGTCGGATCTTCTTCGTCGCCCAGGAGATCCTGGTCGATCATGCCAGCTACCCCACCAAGCGGATCGCGAAGAACAGCCACCTCTACCGGCCGCTGGGTCTCGGCTACTCGAACCTCGGCAGCCTCTTGATGGCCGATGGCCTGGCCTACGACAGCGATGCCGGTCGCGGCCTCTGCGGGGCGTTGACCGCGATCCTCCACGGAGCCGCCAACCGCACGAGCGCCGAGCTCGCCGCGGCGGTCGGGCCGTTCGAGGGCTTCGCAGCCAACCGGGAGCCGATGCTGAACGTGATGCAGATGCACCGCGAGTCGGTCGACAGGATCGATCCCTCCTGCCCGACCTATCTCCGCGATGCCGCCCGGAAGGTCTGGGAAGAGGTGCTCGCCGGCGGCCGCCGCCACGGCTACCGCAACGCCCAGGCGACGGTGCTCGCTCCCACGGGCACGATCTCCTTCCTGATGGACTGCGACACGACGGGCATCGAGCCCGACATCGCGCTTGTGAAGTACAAGCAGCTGGCCGGTGGCGGCATGCTCAAGATCGTCAACCAGACGGTGCCGCTGGCCCTGCGGACGCTCGGCTACGACGAGCCGACGGTCGAGGGCGTGCTGTCGTACATCGACAAGAACGACACGATCGAGGGGGCGCCGGGGCTCAAGGATCAGCACCTTGCGGTCTTCGACTGTGCCTTCAAGCCGCGGCTCGGCAAGCGTTCGATCGCCTGGGAGGCCCACGTGAAGATGATGGCGGCAGCCCAGCCGTTCATCTCGGGGGCCATCTCGAAGACGGTGAACATGCCCCGCGAGACGACGCCGGCCGACATCGCCGGCGCCTACAGCGAGGGCTGGCGGATGGGGCTCAAGGCCCTGGCGATCTACCGTGACGGCTCCAAGGAAAGCCAGCCGCTCAACACCGGCACCGAGGCCGACAAGACGGCGGCCAAGGCGACCGCCACCCCACGGCGGGAGCGGCTTCCTGATACCCGCCGCAGCGTGACCCACAAGTTCAACGTCGGCGGCCACGAGGGCTACATCACGGTCGGCCTCTACGACGATGGCCGGCCGGGCGAACTCTTCATCACCATGGCCAAGGAGGGGAGCACGATCGGCGGCCTGATGGATGCCTTCGGCACCGCGGTCTCGATGAGCCTCCAGTACGGCGTGCCGCTCGAGGTGTATGTGAAGAAGTTCTCCCACACCCGATTCGAGCCCTGGGGCTACACCAAGAACCCCGACATCCCCGTGGCCAAGAGTCTCGTCGACTATCTCTTCCGTTGGATGGGAACGGAATTCATTCCGGGCTACCGCGAGGCCAACAGGCCCGCTGGGCATGGCGGCGGCGAGGAGGCCGCCGCGGGTGACGACACGGAAAGTGAGCGCAAGCCCGCCGCCACGACGGCGAGCGGGCTGGCCGATGGGCAAGGAAAGGCCCGCACCAACGGCGAAGCGACCTCAAGCCGCGGCAAGCACCCGGGTGGCACGAACGGCCATGCCAACGGCACGGCGGCGAAGGTGGCCTCCGCCAAGTCGGCGACCGTCACCGCGTCGGCGGCGCTGCTCGAACGGGCAGGGCTGAAGATGGCGGTCGATCCCTCCGCCAGCCCGGCCGATCGGCAGAGCCAGTTTGCCAAGTTCCAGATCGATGCCCCGGCCTGCGACAACTGCGGGTCGATCACGGTCCGCAACGGCAACTGTTACCTCTGCCACAACTGCGGCAACAGCATGGGCTGTTCCTGAGCAAAAGCCTGCTGGCGATCTGCGGCCTACGCATCCACGACGAAGATCTGATTCGTCTTCGTCTGGGTGCCGGGCAGCGGAACGCCCGCCATGAACGCGATCCGGAGGCCGTCGGGTGAAAAGACGACGGCCTCCGGCCGTGGTCCGCTCTCGCCGCGATCCGGCGCCGTGAGCCGGCGGCTCGCGGCCGTCCGCACGTCGACCGTCATGATGCTACCGTCGCCGACGTAGGCGATCCGCTCGCCATCGGGACTCCAGGTGAAGCTGCTGGCCACATCCCAGGGGTCGCGGGTGAGCTGCACCGTCTCGCCGCCTGCGGGGCTGACCGTACACAGCTGCACGACGCCCCGGTCGTCCCGCATCAGGCATCCGATCCGCCTGCCATCGGGACTCGACCGCAGCCAGTGCCGCGGGCCCTGGATGCCGGGATGGGGGCGGTCAGCCGTGAACGTCAGCCGCCGCTGGAGGACGCCGGCCGGGGGCCGGGGCCGCTGGAGCGGCGTGCCCGCGAGCGGGCCGTCGCCAGGAATGGCGAGGCCGGCAGGATCCTCCGGCAGATCGGCGACATACACCTCGCTGATCGTCCGCCCGGCGGCTGTGACGACATGCCCCTGAAACGCCAGCCCGTACCGCCGCCGCGAGCCGTTCGGCCCCTGATATCCGCTGCTCCCGATCCAGGCCTCCTCGAAGGCCTTCGAGATCTGGTCGCTGCCCGGCTCGGGCCGATCATGGAGCCGGGTGACGAGCACCGTGAACCCGCTGCCGTCCTGGTTTCGGGGATGGGTTTTGGGGACGACAACTGGCCGTCCGCAGATGGTCACGGCCACGCCCCGCAGATTGCGTTCGCAGGAGCGGTCGTCGGCCGCCGCCTCGAGCACGGCATCCTCGTAGGTAAAACTCACGAGCAGTCCGTCGGGGCTGAACATGTGGACGTGGCTGCCGCCCCGCAGGGCTCCGGGCGTGAAGGGGGAGAGGAGGTCGCGGGCGTCGAGCGGTTCGATCATTCCCGGCCGATCCGCGCGGACGACGATGCCCTGCCGGCGGGCCGGCCCATACGACCAGTCGGCCGTCGGCCGCTCTGGGCCAAGGATGAACACCACCCGGTCATCCAGCGGGCTGGCCGTGACGACGCCGCAGCAGGCCCCGTGCCGGGATTCGTAGAGCGTCTCGGAGCGGCGCGTCGCCAGTTCGACCCGCCCGATCCGCCTGCCGTCGAATCTGGAACCGTCGGGACCCGAGCGGGTGTCGAACAGGATCCAGGCCGAGTCGGGCGACCAGATGCCCGCATTGGTGAGCATCTGTCCGTGCGGGGCGGCGGTGATCTGGCGGGCGGGCATGACGACATTCCGGGCGTGACGATCGGCACCATACCCTGCTATCGTCCGCATCACGATGGCAGCACCCGCCCCCGCCCCGCCGGGCAGCCCCGCCGGCCGCCGCTATGCGTGGCAGGTCGTGGCCATGCTCTGGCTGGTCTGCTTCTTCAACTATGCCGACAGGCAGGCCATCTACGCCGTCTTTCCGCTGCTCGAACGGGAGTTTGGATTCGACAAGGCCGAGCTCGGCCTGATCGGGTCGGCCTTCATGTGGGTCTACGCCGCTGGCGCGCCTCTGGCGGGCTTCATCGCCGACCGGGTGAAACGGGTCCACCTGATCCTCGGCGGCTGCATCTTCTGGAGCGTGGTCACCGTCGCCACGGCCTGGTGCTCACGACTCTGGCACTTCGTCGCCGTCCGGGCGGCGGAGGGGCTCGGCGAGACCTTCTACTTCCCCGCCTCGATGTCGCTGACGGCCGATTACCACGGCCCGGCCACGCGCAGCCGTGCCTTCGCCCTCCACCAGTCGAGCGTCTACATCGGCACGATCCTCGGCAGCTGGCTCGGGGCCCTGCTCGCCGAGAGGTATGGCTGGCGGACGGGGTTTCTGATCTTCGGCGCAGCGGGCCTCGTGGTCGCGGCGCTGCTCTACGGATCGCTGCGCGAGCCACGGCGGGGCGCAGCCGAGAACGGCGAAGGGATCGCGGCCACGCCGCTGGGGTTCGGCGAGACGCTCCTGCATCTCGGCCGCCGTCCCGTCACGATCCTGCTGATGCTCGCCTTCCTCGGGGCCAACTTCGTGGCCACCATCTTCCTCGCCTGGACACCGACGTTTCTGGTGGAGAAGTTCGGCTACTCGCTCGGCGCGGCAGGACTCAGCGGCACGCTCTTCATCCACCTCGCAAGCGCCGTCTCTGCGCCGCTGGCCGGAGTCGTCGCCGATCGCCTCGCCGCCAGCATGGCTGGCGGGCGGATCGTCGTGCAGGGAGTGGGGCTGCTTCTAGGCTCGATCTTCGTGGCGACCGTCGGCCTCTGCACGACGACGCCCGTGCTGCTCGCGGCGATGACGGCCTTCGGTGCCTGCAAGGGCTGTTATGACTCCGGAATCTTCGCCTCGCTCTACGATGAGATCGAACCGCGTGCCCGGGCCACGGCAGCCGGCCTGATGAACACCGTCGGCTGGGGGGGCGGTGCGCTCGGGCCGCTGTTCGTCGGCCTGGCGACGAAATACGGCGCCGGCAACGACGTCGAGGACATGAGCCGGGCAATCGCCATGGGTGGCGTCGTCTATCTCGCCGCGGCGGCGCTGCTTGTGGCGGCATTCCTCGCCCTGCGGCGGCGCGGCACACCCCGCGGCCGGTTGTCACGGCAGTGACGGCTGTAACCCCGCCGCAGCGTGCCGCTTGAGCCGCAGCCGCCGTCCGGACGAAACAACAGGCATCGACATTCGACCTGTTTCCGCGTCCCGTCGGAGGTGCCAAACCCAACGCGTTGCCCAGGATCCTCGCAAGGCACGTGCCCGTCACGGCCCGATCCCCGGCAGTTTCGCAATTTTCTACCCCGTTCGCAGGCGGACGACAGGCTCGATCACACCGAAGGCCGTGGCAGACCCAAGCTGCCGCGGCCTTCGCGTTTTCCCCGGGTGTGGCGCGGATTTGCGGGGGCTTCGGGCCGGAATTAGCATTTCGGCGTCGGCGGCAAGCCTTCCATCCATCCACTCCGAGGTGTCCTGTGCGTCGTTGGATCCGTGTTCTGTTTGTCGGTGCGCTCTCGCTGATGCTCTCGATCGACTCCGCGTCAGCGGGACGGTTTTTCCACCGTCAGCGCCGTCCCTGCCAGCGGACAAGGCAGTCTGTCGCCGCTGCCAAGCCGGCATGCCTCGCACCGACCCACTCGCCCTGCGTCGAATCCTCATGCACCGACTCCGCTGGATCGCCGGCGGATGAGATCGTCGTCATGACCCACGAGACGGCCGTTTCAGACTGCGACTGCTGCGAGTGCTGCCTCGGAGAGATCGCCACGGTCGGGCATCATGAATCGCCGATGATCGAAGATGGCGGGCCATCCCACGTCGGCCTGCATGAGCATCACTCCGAGCATGGCCACGACCAGGTGCACGGCATCCATGAGGCCACCATCGGCGAAGCGGTCGGCCAGCCGACCGAGGTCGTCGAACTTCACGATGGGGCTCCGGTCGCCAGCCAGGCTCCCGTCACGCCCGCTCTCGTCGTGGAGCCGATGCCGACGCGTGCCGAGCAGCCTGCGGGCCGTCCCGACGCCCCGGGGCCGATCGTTGAAAACACCGCCACCGCCGACGAGGTGCTGAGCGAGGAGCCGAAGGTCGCCCCGGCCTCACGCCCCGACGCCCCAGGCAGGATCGTGCCCTCAGAGGAACCGACTGTCGAAGCGACGCCAGCTGCCGAGCCTGCCGTGGAGTCGCCGGTCGTCGCCGAGCCGCCAATGAAGGCAGAGGCTCCAGTCGAGCCGGCCGCACCCGCTGAGCCGGCCCCGAAGCCCGTGCCGGCCGTCCCCATGACGCCTGCCCCGGCCGTCGAGGAAAACCTTTTCGATGAACCGGCCGACCAGCCCGAAGCGGAGCCCGAGGCCGAGAAGGATCCCTTCTCGGCAGCCGGCTCGCTTCCGATCCAGCCCGTCCGTCGTTGGATCGACGACACCGGCAGGCATGAGACGGTCGGCCGGCTCGTCGAGGTCCAGCCCGACCGGATCCGGATCCTCAAGGCCAACGGCAGGGTCGTCGAGGTCCGCCTGTCGAGGCTCAGCAGCCACGATCAGGACCACGTCGCTGCCCAGAGCCTCGCTGCCAAGCGAGCCCCGGCGGGCAGCCTCACCCAGCTCAACGGCGGCTGAAAACCTGGGCGTCTCGGCGACGTGGCACTGGCAGTTCTTCGGATGACAGGCTGAAGCCTGGCCCACTTCGGGCAACGACAGCGAGAGTCTGGCCCACGCGGGCAGGCGGGGCCTGATTCTCTATTCGTCGAGCACCGCGACCGTTTCGAAGGCCTTGCCCTCGAGCATCTCCAGCGAGGCCCCGCCACCGGTCGAGACGTGGCTCACCTTGTCGGCGTAGCCCAGCTGCTCGATCGCCGCCGCCGAGTCGCCGCCGCCGATGATCGTGACTGCGCCCTTGGAGGTGGCGTCGGCCACGGCGTCGGCCACGGCCTTGGTGCCGGCGTCGAATGGCGGCATCTCGAAGACGCCCATCGGACCGTTCCAGACCACCGTGCCTGCCGAGCGGATGATGGCCGCGTACTGCCTGGCGGTCTCGGGGCCGATGTCGAGCCCCTCGAAGCCGTCGGGGATCTGGCCGGCCTTCACGACCTGCTTGTTGGCCGCCGAGGAAAAATCGTCGGCACAGTGGGTGTCGACCGGCAGCACGAGCTTCGAGCCCCCCTTGGCGAGCAGTTCCTTGGCGAGGAGGAGCTTGTCCTTCTCGACGAGCGACTTGCCGGTCTGACCGCCCTGTGCCAGCGAGAAGGTGTAGGCCATCGCGCCGCCGATCAGAACGTGGTCGCAGATCGAAAGCAGATTCGTGATCACCGCGATTTTATCGGAGACCTTCTTGCCGCCGAGGATCGCCACGAACGGCCGCTTCGGCTGGGCGATCGCGTCGGCGAGATACTGGATCTCCTTCTCGACGAGGAAGCCGACGACCGCCGGCCGGCCGAGCGCCTTCATCGCCACCGGCACGGCGTGCATGCTGGCCTCGGTGCGGTGGCAGGTGCCGAAGGCGTCGTTGACGTAGGCGTCGGCGAGGGCGGCGAGCCCGTCGACATAGGCCTTGTCGTCCCCCTTCTTCTCCCCCTTGTTGAAGCGGACGTTTTCGAGCAGGAGCACGCCGCCTGAGGGCAGCTCCCGGGCCTTTGCATGGGCGTCGGCACCACCTGTGTCGGCGGCGAGCGCCACAGGCCGGCCGAGCAGTTCGCCGAGCCGCCTGGCGACCGGGGCGAGGGAAAACTCCGCCTCGAACCCCTTGCCGGACGGCCGGCCAAGGTGCGACATCAGGATCGCCTTTCCGCCACGGTCGATGATTGACCTGATCGTGGGCAGGGCCATCCGGATCCGGCGGTCGTCGGTGATCCCGCCCGCGTCGTCCTGTGGCACGTTGAAGTCGACCCGTACGAGGACGGTCTTGCCCTTGGGATCGATGGCGGCGACGGATTTCTTCGGCATGGCTCTGGTGCTCCGGCTGAAAGGGGAAGGATGCGGACGAGAATGTACGGGGCCGAGGTTTTCCTTGGAACGGGCGCGACAGGCTGAAGCCTGACGTCGATCGAATCGGGCTAGACGTCGAGATTCTTGACGTCGAGGGCGTGTCGCTCGATGTACTCGCGTCGCGGCTCGACCTGTTCACCCATCAGCACCCGGAAAAGATCGTCGGCGTTGGCGGCGTCGGTCATCGTGATCCGCACCAGTGTCCGGTTGGCGGGGTCGAGGGTCGTGTCGCGAAGCTCCTCGGCGTTCATTTCGCCGAGACCCTTGAAGCGGGTGATCGAGAGCCCCTTCTCGCCGGCGCGGCGAACTGCCGTGAGCAGGCCGCGGAGATCTTCGAGGCCGATCTCGTTCTCCCCCCGCCGCAGCAGGTAGCGCGGCTCCTCGGTGCCGGTGCGGTCCTGCGGCAGAAGCGATTCGATGCCGAAGCCCATCGAATCGAGCTCCTTGAGTCCGGCATTGATGCTGCGGACCTCGTGCAGATCGACCATCACGAGCTGGTCGACGCCGGTGCCGGGAGCGGTGCCAGGAGTGGTGTCGCCGGCCGCCTCCGCCTCCTCGACGCGGCCCACGGCCAATTCGCCACCGGCCGCCTTCTCCTTCCCCTTCACAAACGTCTCGAGCTGGTCGCGGCCGGTGAACCAGTGCTCCTCGACGCCATAGTAGACGTGGTAGATCGGCAGCTTGCCGGTCGTTGGGTCGCGGCGGCCGGCATGGTCTCGGAGGCTGATGCCGCGGCGCTCGAGGGCGATGAGGGCATCCTCGAGGCCCGCCAGCGTGCGGCAGAGTTTCTGCATCGCGTCGCCGGCAATCTCGCGGCCGTCACCCGGCAGGAAGACGCCTTCGCCGAGCCCCTGATCGAGGAGCTGGGTCTTCATCTGCTCCTCGGTCTGGACGTAGTAGACGGTCTTCTTCGAGCGGACTCGGAACAGCGGCGGCTGGGCGACGTAGACATGGCCGGCCGCGACGAGCTGTGGCATCTGCCGGTAGAAAAACGTCAGCAGCAGCGTGCGAATGTGGGATCCGTCGACGTCGGCGTCGGTCATGATCACGATCTTGTCGTAGCGGCGTTTTCCGAGATCGGTCTCCTCGCCGAATCCCGAGCCGATCGCCACGATCAGGCTGCTGACCTCCTCGTTGGCGAGCACCTTGGCGGTACGGCTCTTGTAGGCGTTGATGATCTTGCCGCGGAGCGGGAGGATCGCCTGATACTCACGGAGCCGGCCGCCCTCGGCACTGCCGCCGGCCGAGTCGCCCTCGACGAGGTAGAGCTCGCACTTCTCGACCACGCGGCTGGTGCAGTCGCGGAGTTTTCCGGGAAGGCCGCCGCCAGAGAGGGCATTTTTGCGGTCCCGTAGTTCCTTGCGGGCCTTCTTGGCGGCCTCGCGGGCCTCGGCTGCGAGGATTCCCTTTTCGATGATCGTCTTGGCGCTCTTGGGGTTTTCCTCCAGATACTTCGAGAGGAAGTCGCCGACGGCCGAGTTGATGATCCCCTCGACCTCGCCGTTGCCGAGTTTGGTCTTCGTCTGACCCTCGAACTGCGGGTGCGGCACCCGCACGCTGACGATCGCGGTCAGTCCCTCGCGGACGTCCTCGCCGGTGGGAAGGAGGTTGTCGTTGAGCGCCTTGTAGAGGCCGCTCTTCTTGCCGTATTGATTCAGCGTCCGGGTGAGCGCCGAGCGGAAGCCGGCGACGTGGGTGCCGCCTTCGGTGGTCGAGATGTTGTTGACGTAGCTGTGAAGGTTCTCTGTGTATTCCTTGGCGTACTGAAAGGCGATGTCCCAGGAGACGCCATCCTGCGTGCCCTGGATCGAGATCACGTCGTTATGGACGTGTTCGCTGGCATGGTTCAGCTGCTCGACGAACTGGACGATGCCCCGTTCGAAGAAATACTCCTCGCTGTTGCCGCTGGCGGCGTCGGTGAACCTGACCCGCAGCCCCGAGTTGAGGTAGGCGAGTTCCTTGAGCCGCTTGGCGAGCACGTCCCAGGAAAACTTCGTCTGCGGAAAGATCTGCGGGTCGGGCTTGAAGGTGGTCTTCGTGCCGGTCCGCGGGGTGGTGCCCATCTTCCGCACCGGCCCTGTCGGCTCGCCGCGCTGATACTCCTGCTGCCAGAGATGCCCCTCGCGGGAGACCTCGACCTCGCACCATTCCGAAAGAAAGTTGACCACCGTCACGCCGACGCCATGGAGGCCGCCCGACGTCTGGTAGGCACCCTTCTCGAACTTGCCGCCGAACTTGAGGACCGTCATCACGCCCTCGAGCGTGGAGACGTCCCGCTCCATCTCCTCGGAGAGTTGGGGGTGACGGTCGACCGGAATTCCACGGCCGTCATCCTCGACCGTCACGCTGCCATCGACATTGACCGTGACGCTGACATGCTTGGCGTAGCCGGCCATGCACTCGTCGATCGAGTTGTCGACGACCTCATAGACCAGGTGGTGGAGGCCGCGGGAGGTGTTGTCGCCGATGTACATGCCGAACCGCTCGCGGACGTGCTCGCGGTCGGAAAGGTGCTTCAGATCGGCCGACGTGTATTCGGTCTGATTCGAGGCGTCTGACATGCGGGGTTCCTGACGGTGAACGGTGCTGGAGGCGTGTGGAAGGGTCTGTCGGCGGGGCGGATGAACGGTCGGGCTAGCGGCCGGCGTCGGCGAGCAGGCGGCAGCGGATGTCGGTGATCCCTTCCGCGGGGACGAGTTCGCCGAGCCTGGCGATCACTTCCCGCTTGTGGAATCCCATTTCCTGCACGAGCGCCGAGTGACTGACAAACACCTCGAGCACGCCGCGCCGCACGAGCCCGGCCTGCGAGCAGCCGCGAAACGCCGCCGGGGCCGCCTGCTCCCAGGCTGTCGCCAGGCCGCTCGTGGCCTGCTCCTGGTCGTAGCCTGTGCGGGCGAGCAGCCGCGACATGACGCTGCCGATCGACCGCGGACCTGAGGGGTTGGTGTTGAACTGCATGTCAGTCGGCGGCCAACGGCATGATCACGTAGCCGTAGCCGTCCTCGGTGCGGCAGACGCAGGCGCTCTGGGCGTCGGTGAGTTCCACCGAGACGTTCGCACCACCGTCGAGCACGCGGAGAAAATCGCTCATGAACCGGGGGTCCATCTTGATCTTCACGTCGGCCCCATGGAGGTCGATCGGCAGTTCGATCCGGCTTTCGCCGCTCTCGGCCGACCGGCCGGAGAGCACAAGGGCACCCCGCTGAAAGGCGAAATCGACCCCCTTCGACTGCTCGCTGGTCACGATCGCCGCCTGCCGCACGGCAGCCAGCAGCGGACCGGCCACGAGGCTCACCCGGACTGCATCAGGCCGCTCTGGGAAGACATCCCGCCAACGCGGAAAGCGGCCTTCCACCAGCCGGGCCGAGATCGTCGTCGGTCCGGTCTTGACCAGGATTTCGCTCGGCCGAACGGCCAGATGGATCGGCGTGTCGGCGTTTCCAAGGCAGCGTTCGACAAGCTGCATCGCCCGGGCTGGCACGATCGGCTGGGCATCGGCGGGCGTGCCGTTCACGGAGGCCGCCGGGCCCTCCATCTTGGCCAGCCTGCGGCCATCGGTGCCGACCGCGGTGACGGCTGTGCTCGTGAGTTCGAGCAGCACGCCGCCGAGGGCGAAACGGCTCGATTCGTTGTCGGTGGCAAAGACCGTCCGCCGAACGAGTTCCCGCATCAGCGGCGTCGATATCTCGAAGCAGGGCTCCGCCGGAAAGGTCGCCACCGAGGGAAACTCCAGCGGGTCTTCGGCGGGCAGGCGAAACTCGCTCCGCGGAGCCTTGACCACGGTCGCGGTGCCATCGGAGTGGATGTCGAAGACCGTGCCGGGACTGCTCTCGCGGACGATCGCCGAGAGCCGCCCGCTGGGGAGCAGCACGGCCCCGGGGGCGGAGGTCTCAACCCCCTCGATCTCGGTGCGGATACCCACCTCGAGGTCGGTGGCCGAGAGGACGGCCGTGCCCTGCGCGGCCTCGAGTTTCACGTTCGTGAGCACCGGCTTGGGCGACCTGGCCGGCACGACGGCCGACGCACTCTGCAGGGCCGCCAGCAGCGGCTCTCTCGTACAACGAACTTTCATCGAGGCGGATCCGTTCCGGGAAAACATCTGGGGAAACCCCTACTGTACCCGACTGGAGGCCTCCTGAAATCCCCTCAAATCCCGATTGTTTTCCCCGATTTTGGGCTCTGCCGTGGGTCTCTTCCCTGTCTTCTTCTTTTCTCTCTCTTTGAAAGAAATGATGAGCAGAAAGACAGGAAGAATTGCAGTAAGAGTAGGGAGTCCAGGTTTCCAACAAATCGGGGATGACCGCCGAAAAAAACACCTATTTGAGCAGTCAATTCACTGTTGGTGGAATGTTGGCAGAACGCCGAAAGAGGTCAGAGAAGTCGCCCTTTCCCCGTCTCCGGGGCGTGGCCCCCCGGACATCTCAGGGTCATTCCGGTCTCGCTTTGGCGCCCTCTCGCCGACGTCGAAAGCGTTGGTTGCGAATTCCCGCCAACGGCAACCCGGAGCCGACATTGGTCAGACAGCCGATGATTCCGCCTGGCGACAGCATCGGCCTTCTGGTTCTGGCGTCCTGTTCAGGATTTCGGTTCAGGGTTTTGGTTCAGGCTCAACGCTGCCGCCGACTGCGACTGCCTGCGAATCCTCTGATGGAGTGTCTTCCTGAGGCTTTGTGTCCGTGGCACCTGCCGGGGCGGGAAAGCTTCGTCCCGGGTCGAGACCAGCCGCTGTCGCGTGGGCCGCCAGTCTCTCCGACAGTCGGGACCAGGTCCGTAGTTTGAGTTCGTCCGGTGCCCATGCCCAGATCCGCGCTCGAACAAGCACCGGAGTCGACTCCTGCTTCATCGCGCTTTCGAAGGAGGCATCGATGATCCGCGGGAAGGGGGGCAGTTGGGCCTCTTTATTGACATACTTTGAACCGGGCACACTGGTGCCGAATCGCTTGTCATACATTCGGTGGGCCAGTTTCAGGAATCGGTTGAAGGTGTCGATGCGGCCCTTGGCGAGTCCGTCCATCATCGCCCGCTGGATCATGGCATCGAGGAACTGCCGCGTGTTCGACAGATCGATCTCCATCACTTCGCCGAGCCGCAGCGTCAGGAAGCCTTCGAGCCCCTCGGAATAGAGAGGCTGGTTGTCCTTGCCGGTGCCGGCCGCGAGTTCCCGGAGCTTCATGAAACACCCCGCAGCCTCCTCCTCGTTGCCGTAGAGGTAGGAAAAGACGATCGCCTGCTGCAGGAAAGATTCATAGCCCGTGAGGAGATCCCTCTCAGTGGCCCGGCCGAACGACCCGGCTGAGACACCCTCATCCGACTGGATGAGTTTCATGGCGTTCTGGATCCCGCGTTCGTAGCCCTCGATGAAACGCGGATCTGGGAGGATGTCGATCCGGTCGGAATAGGGATCGAACTCGATCCGGCCGGATCGCATGAGATTCTGCAGATTGCCGAGCCGGGTTCGGATGATCGTCAGTTCGTTGACGGAGTCACGCCGCAGCATATCGCGTCCGAGACGGACACCGCTTTCCGACCAGTAGATGCCGTGGGCGTGCGGATGCGCCCAGTCGAGAGGGCCGTAGGTTTCCATGAGTTCAGCCATGAAGGCCGGATCCATCCGATAGCGATCGAGAAGAACTTTTTTTTGCAGATGCGGAACGATCACGTTGAAAATCTGGTTGCTGAAGTCGGCATCTGCGGTCAGTGCGGCCACGACGTCGCGATTTGTGCCTGTTGGAAGCGCCCGGCCGGCACGCAGTTGCGTGTCGAGCGAATTCGTATAGAGAACCACCCTGCCGAGCATCCGCAGGAAGTCCTCGTCTGCCTTGACCCCAAATGTTTCCATCTTCGCGAGGGCATCACGGAGCGCCGGATCGGCGGCGGCCGAAAGATCCTCGGGGGCATCGACGATCACCCGAAACCGCCGGACCGCCTCCGCCGAAGTCCGTCCGCCCGTGGTGTCGCCGAGAATCTCGCGGAATTCCCTGGCCAGACGAGCCTTGTAATACCAGTGCTCGCGGTCGTTCTTGCCACCCACCTTGTGGAAGTAGAGCCAGCCGAGTTCCATCGGCAGGTTGGCATCCTTCGGATTGAGCGGGATTCCCTGGGAACGCAGCAGTTCGATGCCGCGGTTGACCCAGCCCCAGCGTTCCTCCGCCACCTGAGTCGAAACCGAGATGTTGTAGGCGAGATTCCATGCCTGAAAGGCCCAGACCTTGGGAAACCGCGGCTGCAGCGAGGTGATCCACTGGCTCAGCGTCTGGGCCTCGAAAAATTCGCCCTTGTCCTGCAACGCCTCCGCCCGGGCCCAGAGCACGTCGACGGCCAGCCCGCGAAAGGTGCCGAGGGCCGCCGTGGCCAGCGCCACGTGGGGCGGCATGCCGGCCGTGCCGTCGATCGCCATGACGAGTTGCAGATCGCGGCGCTGTGCGGCGATCGATCGCGTGGCAAAACCGGCTCCCACCAGGCATCCGACGAGCGTGATACAGGCGATCGTTTCAACGAGGCGGTCGTTCATAAGGCAGATCTCACGTCGTAGATCGGATCAGGTCACGGCGATCGAAGGCCAGCCATCCCAGCAGACCGAGTGCCAGGGGATAGATGATCCCAATCTTGAGCAGACACGAGAGCACGCTCGACGTGGGGATGACGAGGCCCGTCGCGAGATTCGACACGGCGTCATAGTCTGAAAATGCTGGAATCATCCAAAGGACGAAATCGTTGACGAAACCAAACAGCATCCTGAAGGCCTCGTAGAACCTGAACTGCACGGCATATCCGCCGGCAAGTGCCAGTCGCTTGCCGATCAGGCCCAGGGTCGATTCGGCGACGACGTTATAGAGCCCCATTCCCTCCTTGAAGAAGCCACTGCCGAGGGCCGTGAAATAGATGACGAGACCAAGCAACGTCGCCGTGGGAAAGCCGAGGCAGGTGGCCGCCGCAACGCCCGCCGCGGCGACCATCGCGAGCTTGATCCAGAGGATTGTCAGACAGCGGAGAAAGTTGCCGTCGAATCCGCCCACCCTGTGAAAGAGCCGTAGCCCGTCGCCAAACCGGAACGTGATCGCGGTGGGCAGGGTCTCTCCGGGCGGTACGAGGTTCCGGTTGCCGATCCCGACTTTCAGCCTGCCGGCCTCGTCGATCATCGCGCTGGGAATCTCCAGCACGACCGTCGAGCCGCTCGAAACCCGCTGCTCGACATGCTTGCCGTCCTGCATCGGCCAGGGCCTGTCATTCAGCCAGAGTGCGAAGCCCATCTCGGCGAGATCGACTTCGACGTTGTTGGCCCGTGGCTTCAGCTGGAGCTGCACGACCTGCTTCGTCCTGGCCGTCTCCTCGAGTCCCTGGAAGATGTAGGTCGAGACGGCGTCTGCCGTGACGGTGTGCCAGGCCCAGTCGTACTCCCGACGGATTCTGGCCCGCACGCCCTCAGGATTTGAGGCAAACGCATCGGGATCGTCCTTTTGAAGCCTATCGATCGCCGCCGCGATCGAGGCCTCGTAGTCCTCCGAATTTTCATGGACCGGACCGATGCCAGTTCGGGCGGTGAGCACCTGCCGATCGACGGCATCGCGATCGGCCTGATCGGTCGCGACCGTCGCCTGCAGAACCCGGACGAATGTGTAGGTGCCGGCTCCCGCCAGCCCCACCAGGAGGAGATTGAAGAGGGCGATCCCGAGCCATTTGCCGATCAGGTATTCCCAGCGATTGAGCGGCTTCGCGAGCGTCATGTGGATCCGATAGGAGTCGATGTCGCCGCAGACGCTGCCGCAGGCGAGGAAGATCGTCATCAGGCTGAGAATCAGGCTGGCACCGCCCAGAGCCCAGTTGAGAAAGAACTGCACCCGATATTCGAGTCGTTCGGTGTGGTCGAGGACGAGAGGCATCATCGGGATCGAGACGACGAGCAGCACGAGCAGGGCAAGCGCCACCCGCATCCGGACCGCCTCTTCGATGACCGTTCGGGCAACGGCGGCGATGCCCAGCGTGCCGCCGAGAGTGAAGCGGATGGCAGCCAGACCCAGAACACACCCCAGAGCCATGCCGCCAATGCCGGTGAGTCCCGTCGCAGCGATCAGCCATCCGTGCCGCACGAGCAGCCAGATCGTCGCCGCGACACCGGCGGTCGCAATCGCAACCAGCGCCGGGGCCCGCCACTGAGGCACCCGTCGAAACAGTTTCCAGGTCCACAAGATAATGCCGGCAAGTGTCGCGAGTTGGGCTGCGAGTCCCCAGCCAACGCCCAGGGTGCGGGCCAATCCTTCAGCGGCCGCCGATCCCCCGGCCAGCAGTCCAAGTCCGAAGAGTGTCGTCTGCCAGAGTAGATCGGGTCTGGCGAGACTGACGAGCCCGCCCAGCGCCCAGCCGGCTGAGGCGAGGAGGGTGACAAACCTGATGACAGTCGCCAAAAGGCCGGCGTCCTGTGCGATCAGGAGCCTCGCCGCGGCCTCTCCGACCAGCATGATCCCGGCAAGCGAGCCGGCCCAGAGGGCCGCATGACGATTGAAGATAGGCTGTTCGGGTCGCTGCATGAGGGGCAGAGCCTTATCGCTTCACGAGACTGTCGATCAGTCCGTCATCGACCTTTGGCGGGGCGGGCTGGGTTTCGCCTGCCGGAACATCGGGCTCCGGCTGCCTGGCAATTGCATCGTCCGGCCGGGTCACGTCCCGGAGGAAGTCGGGGATGTGACCGCCCGACCGGGCCCCGCTCGTGTCGGTGCCCTCCGAGCGGGCCTTGTCGACGATTTCGAGGAACAGCGATTCGAGCCTGCGTCGGGGACGTTCGACGGCGAGATGATCGACCCCGTGTCTGGCGAGGACGCCGCGAATCTCTTCGACGACGGCTTCAGGAATCGCGTCGGTCTGGAGGTTGGTCAGGTTTTCCTGAGACAACAGTTCGTCGCAGGTGCCCTCGGCCCGCACCTTGCCTCCGAACATGATCGCGACCCGGTCGCAAAGATCCTCGACGTCTGAAAGCTGATGCGTGCAGAGCAGCACCGTCTTGCCGCGGCGACCGAGATCCGCGATCAGATCCTTGATCTGCCGGGCGCCGACCGGATCCATGCCGCTGGTGGGTTCGTCGAGGATCAGGAGTTGCGGATCGTTGATCAGGCTCTGGGCGAGCCCGACCCGCCGCTGCATGCCCTTGGAAAACTCCCCGACGGGCCTGTGCTCCACGGCCTGAAGGCCAACCATCTCCAGCAGCATGTCGATCCGCTCGCGCCGCATCCGGCCTGGAATCTTGAACAGCCGGCCGTAGTAGTCGAGCGTCTCGCGGGCCGAAAGGAAGCGATACAGATAGCTCTCCTCCGGCAGGTAGCCGACATGCTTCTTGGTCGCCACGTCCCGGGGCCTGCGGCCGAGAACGGCGATTCTTCCGCTCGTCGGTGCCAGCAGTCCGAGCAGCATCTTGATCGTGGTGCTCTTCCCGGAGCCGTTTGGGCCGAGGAGCCCGTAGACTTGGCCCCTGCGAACCTCGAGATCGATCCCCTCCACGGCCCGCACTCGCGGCCGCATCCAGAAGTCACGAAAGGTCTTCGTGAGCGAGACGCACTTGATGTCGATGCCGTCGGCCGCGGTGCCGGGCGTTGCCTGGGAAGCGGATGCCGTGCTGATCATCGCGGTCTGTCCTCCCTGAGTGGATCTCTCTGCCGAGAGCCGGCTCGTCGCCGCCGGCGGCTGCGTCAGCGGCGAAACTTCGACTGTTCTTCCTTCAGCGAGCGGATCTGCTCCTGCTGCCGTTCCTTCTGGATCACCGGATCGCGGTTGAGTTGCAGCTGCAGCTGTCCGGGAACCGTGTAGAAGGTCTCGACGTCGCCGGTGAGGATTTTTTCCTTGGCATCCTCCCAGAGCCTGGAGAGGATGATTCGTGGGTTTTTCTCATACTGCGGCAGGAGACGGTCGAAGGTTTCGCTGTCGGCCTTGATCCGTTCGACGACCTGCGTGCGGTAGGTCTTGGCGGTATTGATGATCCGCGCCACCTCGCCCCCGATCGGGACCTGCCCCACGTCGAGGCTCGCCAGCGACTCGTCGATCGCCTTCTCGGCCGCATGCTGCTCGGCGGTGGTGGCGGTTTCGTTGGCTCGTTCGTAACTGTCGATCA
The DNA here is from genome assembly GCA_945897435.1 of Candidatus Kuenenia stuttgartensis. GTDB lineage: Bacteria > Planctomycetota > Planctomycetia > Pirellulales > UBA1268 > RGVT01. The sequence goes on from CAMDFJ010000001.1 coordinate 68,577, forward strand.
GGGCAAGCAGCTTCTCGCTCCCCTCGCCGGCGGCCTCGCCGAGGATCCGTGCCCTGTCCTGCTGGGCGGCCACGATCCGCTGGGCACGGTCGGTTTCGGCCGTGGTCACGGCGTCAAAACTCCCCATCACGCTCACCGGCGCAGAGACCTTGTCGAGCGTGAGCTGGTCGATTGTGAGTCCCGTCGACATCTCGTCGAGCCGGCGTTGGGCGACGCCGGTCGCCGTATCGCGGTTGACGATCCCCTTGAGCAGGTCGTCGGCCGGCAGCTGGGCCACGGCCTGCACCACCCCCTGCTGCACGGCACAGCGGACGAGGTTTTCCGCGAGCGCCTTGTCGCCGACGTTGGTCACGTACGCGACGGGGTCGTTGACGCGGTAGGTGATCGTCCAGCGGGCGTGGGCGATGTTCATGTCGCCGGTGAGCAGCGAACCGTCGTAGACGGGATTGAGCGGCCGGCTCCGCGAGTTGCGGATCTGCTCCCGTGTTCGCCCCTGTTCTCCACCCCTTGTCTCGTACCAAAATTCCTTCTCGAGCGCGAGCGTCATCGGACGGGTGTCGACCTTGACCACCTGCTCAATCGGAAAGGGGGCGGCCAAATAGGTTCCGCGTTCGAGTACCCGCTCCCCCGGCGATCCGACATATTCGCCAAATCGCAGCCGCAGGGCGACCTCGTTGGAACCCACGCTGAACGTGCCGCTGAAGGCGTAGGCGACGAGCAACGCGAGCATTGCCACCTTGAGGATGCCGAACGACACCCGCAACGCCTCGGCCAGCGACTGCTGGGCCGGGTCGAGCGGGGCGGCAAGGCCCGGATCCTGCTCGATCTGCATCGGCGGGAGCTGCCTGGCGACGTCGTTCGGGGCTTCGGGAGTCGTCATTGGGTCACGCGATCTTTCGGAATCTTTTGGGCAGCCTGACCCCCTGGGAGGCCGGCCGGGGCCGGAGCTGTCTGTCCGGGGTCACGATTGAACCAGTCGAGGATCCCGAGGCTGTCGGCCGAGAGGACGAAGGTCGTGTTGTGGTCGAGCATCTTCTTCAGGGCTTCGACCTTCCGGAGGAAGATCGCGAAATCCTCGTTGCGGGCGAAGCCCTCGTATTCCTGCGAGGCTTCCCGATCGCCCTGCGATCGGATCGCCTGGGCCCGCCTTTCGGCAAAGGCGAGGATCCGGTCGCGGGCGCTTTGGGCCTCGCTGCGGATCGCCGACGCCTGGGCCTGCCCCTCCTGAAGGGCATTTTCGGAGAGCCGCTCACGGGTCTTGATCATCGTCTCGAAGATCTTCTCCGTCGTCGATTCCGGCAGGACGATCTTATAGAGTCCGACGCTCTCCACCTTCAGTCCATAGCCCGACTGGGCGAGCGACGCCTCCAGGGCCTGCTTCGCCTCGTCCTCGATCTGGGCGAGCTTGAGCCGGTCGCGATCGAGGTTCACCAGTTCGTCGAGGCGGTAGCGGCTGATCACGCCGCGAATCTCCCGGAGCCGGCTGGAAAGCTGACGCGAGGCCTCGTTCGGATCCTTGAGCGTGATGTAGAAGTCGAGCGGATTCTCGATCCTCCAGGTCAGGTAGGTTCGCACGATCACGCTCTTGCCGTCGGCGGTCTGCAGTTCCTCGACCTTGTCCTCGAGCAGTTGGAGCCGCTTGGAGTAGTGGGTGATCTTGTGGATCGGCCAGGGCAGCCGCCACTTCAGTCCGGCGCTGTTCTGAACACTGCTGGCGTCGGCCTTGTCGAACGTGGTCCTCACCGCCACCTGGTCGTATCGGACCTGGTAGAGAAACATGTGCGACAGCAAAACGGCTGCAATGACCGTGCCGACGAGGATGGTGAACGAGTTCTTCATGGTGCCGATGGATGGCCTGGTGGGTGGGATCGTGGGGAGTTGGGAATTTCGTGGGACGGGCTCTGCCGGGTTTACTCGCCAAGCAGGGTGTCGATGGCGGAGGCTGGATCACTGAAGTCCATCTGCAGCACGGGCAGGCCGCGCTGCTCACCGGCGATGACAAACTTCCGTCGTTCGGCGAGGCCCTCCGAGAGCACCTCGAGAAACCGCCGCATCCGGTAGTAGTCGGGCGACTTCTCAAACGCCATCAATTCGCCGCTGAACCGCTCCTGGGCGCTCCGCTCGCCCACGGCCTTCGTCCAGCGATAGCCCTTTGCCGCATGAATCATCTCGGCCGCCTCGCCGCGGGCGTCGCCGAGCAGCGTCTGGATGTCGAGTTCCTTCTCGGCCACGAGTTGGCGGCGTGCCTCCGGGTCGGAGGGCATCTCCGTCGCCGTGCCCGACCTCAGGCCGTCGAGTTCGAGGATCGCGGCATTGATCCGGTTGCTGTGGTCCACCGAGCCGGCCACCTTGGCGAGGGTGACGACAGCGTCCCGTTGGCCCTCCTGGATCAGGGTTTCCCGCTGCTGCTGGGCTCCGATCTGCTGGTGGAACGCCCGCGACACCTTGCCCCCCGGCGGCTTGAGCGTGGTCACGGAGACCCCGACGACGTCCATGCCGAGCCCGAGGGAATCGAGCCGATTCTGGATCTGTCGTTCGAGAATCTCGCCCCCCTCGGTGCGACCGAGCGTGAGCAAGTGATCGATGTCGTGGCTGGCGAAATAGCGGCTCGCCTCCTGCTGCGCGATGACGGTGATCGCCTCCTTCGGGCCCATCGAGCCGGCGAGGAAGTCGATCAGGTTGCGGACCCTGTACTGCACCACGACATCGGCATTCACAAGCGCCATGCCGCCGCCCGTCCCCTCGGCGGGACCGGCATGTCCGACCCTGGAATCGAGGGCGGTGGGGTAATACTCCATTCCCACCTTGGCGGCGTTGTCGTCGCCACCCGTCCAGAGGATCGCCTGCTCTTCCGCACCGCGTCCGACCGGGTCGCTCGACACCGTGATCTGCAGCACCTTGCCCACCGGATAGGTCGAAGCCGTCTCGAGCGGCCAGGGCAGTTTCAGGTGCATTCCCGGTCCACGGGCCTCTCCCTGGATCGCCCCAAACCGCAGGATCACGCCCTGCTCGTCGGGGCCGACGATGACGAGCGTGCTCAGGGCCATCAACACCGCGCCAGCCAGGATCGCCAGCGGCGTCACGGCCCGGCCGAGCAGTTGATAGAGCCAGCTCCGCGAAACCTCGACGCCAAACTGGTAGTTGATCAGCTCGCCGACGACCTTCCCGAGCGATTCTGGGGCCGTCAGCAGGCCGAGAACCCGGCTGTCAAACGCCGGCCGGGGCATTTCGCCGGGACGCTTCGGACGGTAGGCGGCGAGCAGTGATGTGAGCAGGATCTCGACCCCGACCAGCACCATCACGGCGGGCACGGCGACGGCGACGATCCGGAAGAAACTCGTGTCATTGAGGATCGAGGCCACGATCCCGCCGGCGAAGACGAGGGCCGCCAGCACGAAGCAGCTCATCAGGTAGCTGGCCCCGCCGCGGAGCAGCTGCCAGGCCCGGACCCGCGTGTAGCCGCTGATCCAGCGGGCGGAGATGAAGGCCACGAAGGCGATCGCTCCGGAGACAAACATCAACGCCACTGGATTCACATCGGCCGCGATCGTCATCCCCGACGGGGTGTCGCGGCCGGCCAGCGTCGCCAGCCTCCAGAAGAGGGCCAGCCCGGCCAGGATCAGATAGCCCGCGACGAGGAAACTCACCGCCGGCAGGCCGTAGCCGATCAGGTTTGCAAGCCGCTGTCGGGCCCGCTGCAACTCATCCGAGAGGTCGCCAAAGAGCACCGACGAGGCGGCGTCCTGGGTCGCCAGCCGTTCCGATGCAAGCGTCTCCCGACGCTCCGCCTCATACTGGTTGTAGACCAGGGCGAGGATGATCCAGATCGGCAGACCAGCGAGGAAGTGCCAGGTCGCGGCCTGCACGGCCGGGCTTTCCGTCCAGAGGCCGACGATCCCCATGGCGACCGTCAGGGCCACCTGGATCACGAGTCCGGCGATGGCTGCCGTGGTGCCACGGCGGAATGTAAGTTGGTCGTCGTGCACGTCAGAAAACCCTTACTTTCGAGTGTAGCCTTCCAAAATCGGGCCGCAGCCGGGCGGGCGTTAGAACTTCATGAGCGATGCTGCCAATCCGGCCGCTGTCACCGATGATGGTGATCAGAGATCTAAGGGCCCTGCTAGCGGGCCGTCTCGGCAGCCCCGAGAAAATCGCGGCCTCGGAGCACACGGATGAACGTCCTCTCGATCGCCCGCAACGGATTCCTCGAATCGATCCGCCAGCCGGTGTTCGTGGTGCTTCTTTTGGGGGGGACGCTGGCAATGGTGCTGAACGTCAACCTCGCCGCCTTCACGCTCGAGGACGACAACAAACTCCTGATCGACCTCGGACTGAGCACGCTGTTCATCGCGGGTCTACTGCTCGCCGCCTTCACCGCCACGAGCGTGCTCTCGAGGGAGATCGAAAACAAGACGGTGCTCACGGTGGTGAGCAAGCCGGTCTCGCGGGCGTCGCTCGTGATCGGCAAGTATCTCGGCGTGGCGGGGGCGCTTGCGGTTGCCTACTGGGCGCTGTCCGTCGTTTTTCTGCTCGCCGTGCGTCACCGTGTCCAGTCGAGCGTGCGGATCGACGACACCTTCGACATGCCGGTGCTCGTCTTTTCGCTGCTCTTCGGCGGGCTTGCCCTTCTGGGGGCGGCCCTCGCCAACTATCTCTACCGGCGGCCATTTCCGAGCGTCTTCGCCATCAGTTATGCGATCGCGCTCACGATCGCCCTGGCGATCGTCTGCTGCGTCAGCCGTGAGTGGGCATTTCAGGATCCGCGGGTGGAGTGGAGGCCGCAGCTGATGATCGCCCTGGGGCTCGTCTTCCAGGCGATCCTGGTGCTGGCCGCGGTCGCGATCGCGGCCTCGACCCGGCTCGGGCAGGTGATGACGCTCGTCGTCTGCCTGGGGGCGTTTCTGGCGGGGCTTGTCAGTGAATACTTTCTCGGCACGCTCCTGACCGGCCCGGCCACCGAGGCAGGCGGCCCGGCTGCTTCGGGCCTGGCAAAGTCGCTGCTCTGGCCGCTCTATCTCGCCATCCCGAATCTGCAGTTTTTCTGGCCCGCCGACGCGCTCACGCAGGGCCACGAGATCACGCTCGGCTATTTCGGCAGCGTCACGCTCTACGCGGCGCTCGTGATCGGCGCTCTGATCAGCCTGGCTGTCTTGCTCTTCCAGCGTCGCGACGTGGGCTGAGGCGATGCGATCCGAGCCGTCCGCTTCGACCGCCGCAAACGCCTTCCTGCAGCGGCTGTTGGGGTCGCCATGGCTCGTCGGGGCGGGGTTCGCGGTGCTCGCCTTCGCGATCTTCTGGCCCTGCCTCGACGGTGGCCTGATCTGGGACGACAGCGGGACCTTCATTACCGAGAACAAACTCAATCGCGACCCGCTGGGCCTCTGGAAGATCTGGTGCTCCTTCACCGCCCCCGACTACTGGCCGCTGACCTACACGGCATTTTGGGCGGAGTGGCGGCTCTTCGGTGAGGCTCCCCGCGGGTATCACATCGTCAACGTCCTGCTCCATGTGATCACCGCCCTGCTCGTCTGGGGCGTCCTCGAGCGGCTTTCGATCCGGCAGGCCCTGATCACTGCCCTCATCTTCCTTGCCCATCCGCTCAACGTGGAGTGCGTCGCCTGGATCGCGCAGCAGAAGTCGTTGCTCGCGACGGCCCTGATGTTTGCGTCGGCTCTGGCCTATCTGCGTCGGGATTCCGGGTCGATTGGCGGCAAGGAGGGCAGTGCGACTGCCTGGTATGCGGCCACACTCTGCCTGTTCGTGGCGGCGCTTGCCGCCAAGACCTCTGTCGTGACATTCCCTCTGGCACTCCTCGGATATGAGTGGCTCTGGCGGGGAGCGGAGCGTCGGCGACCGCTGGCAACGCTCCCGTTCTTCGCGGTCGCCTTTCTGTTTGGTCTGCTCACCGTGCTCTGCAACCTGCATCACGGCACGTCCTCGGTGCACGACACAACCGCTCTGGAGAAGCTGATCAGGGCCTCATGGGCTGTCTGGTTCTATCTCTGGAAAACGGTCTGGCCGCTCGATCTCTGCTTCGTTTACCCGAAGTGGCGGGTCGATCCCTGGTCGCCAGCCGCGTGGATCCCGGGGTTTGGGCTCGTCTGCCTGCTGGGTCTGGCCTGGTGGTGCCGCGGATCCTGGGGCCGGCCGGCGCTGGCCGGACTGGGCTGGTTTCTGCTGCTGATCCTGCCGGCGTCCGGCCTCGTCGACATCTACTTCCTCAGTTTTGCCCCGGTCGCGGATCACTATGCCTACCAGTCGCTTCCAGGCCTGATCGCATGGCTGGTGCATGTCGCGACTGCCGGCATGGAAAGCCTGGCAGACCGAGTGGTGCCGCGGGCCCTCAGAATGCCCCTCATCGCAGGCCTGGCAACCCTGCTGGTTGCCGCATTCGCCTGGATCTCCCACGACGTCAGTCGCCGTTACGTTGACGAGGAGACGATCTGGCGGCATACGATCGCGCACAATCCCGAGAGTGAGGTCGCCTACAACAATCTGGGCGCGATTGCCCGATCCCGCGGCAACGACGAAGAGGCGATCGCCTGCTTTCGGGAGGTCGTGCGGATTCAGGGCCAGGTCACCACGACGGCCCGGGGAACGGTCAACTACCGGGGCATGATTGCGCTCTCACACTATCGGGCAGGGCGGCTCGCGGAGGCGGCCCTGGAACTCGACGGCCTGCTGGCAAGCGACGCCTTTCAGAAGGGAAACCACGAGCCGAAAGGGATCGTGGGTATCGGCAATCTTCGCGGCAAGGTGGCCGAACTGCTCGGAGATTCCAGCCTCGCTGCCGCCTGCTATGCCAAGTCGTTCGACGTGCTGCAGGTCGAAAACACCGAGGCGGCGGGCTACTGTCTGCTCGCCGATGTGAGGCGGCGCTTTGGCGACCGCGGTGGGCAGGATGCCTATGCCGCCTTGTCGGACGTGACGGCCCGCTATCCAGGAACGCTCGCCGCCTCCCGGGCCCACCACGACGCCGGCCTGATCATGCTGCGGGCCGGCAGGCCGGCAGTCGCCGTGGCCCACTTTCGCAAGGCAATCGAACTCGAGCCCCGGGCCACCGATTCACGGGATCAATTGGCCGTGGCCGTCGAGGCTACCGCCAATGAGACGGAATCAGCGAACCCGAGATGATGCCGCGAGCCGATCGGCCTCGGCCTGCTCGATCTCCTCGCCGCAGCGGACGAGCCGGGCGGAGTTGAAGATCACGACCAGTCCGCTGGCGATGTGGAGGAAGGCCGCCGTCACGGGCGACACGTATCCCGCCCCGGCCAGCCCGAGAAAGACGACGATGAACAGGGCCCCGATGATCATGTTCTGACGGATCACGCTGATCGTGCGGCGGGAGAGTTCGATCAGAAACGGAATCCGGTTGAGGTTGCTGTTCATCAGGGCGATGCTCGCCGAATGGATCGCCACGTCGCTGCCGGCGGCACCCATCGCGATCGAGATGTCGCCCGCGGCGAGGGCCGGGGCGTCGTTGACGCCGTCGCCGATCACGGCCACGCGATGCCCCTTGGCCTTGAGTTCGTCAACCATTTCCAGTTTTTCGTGCGGCAGCACCTCGGCCTTGAACTCGCTGAAGTGCATCTGGTCGGCGATCCGACGGGCGACGCTTCTGCGGTCACCGGTCAGGATCACGAGCCGCTTGAGACCCAGATTCTTGAGCCGATCGACCGCCTCGGCCGCCTCGGGGCGGGCGTTGTCCTCGAGGCCGATCCAGCCGGCGAGCCGGCCATTTTTCACGACATAGAGCACGCTCATCCCGTCGGCATCGTCGCTCGACTGGATCCGCTCAACGGCGGCAACCTCGGCGTTGGAAAGGCCGGCGTCACCGGTCGTGAGCCATGAGCCGCGGCCGACCATGATCCGGTTGCCGTCGATCGTGGCGATCACACCGCGGCCGGCGATCTCCTCGAAGGCCTCGGGGCGGGGAAGGGGGATGTTGGCCCGGCGGGCCATCTCGGTCACGGCCCGGGCCACCGGGTGGCGGCTGTCCTGCTCAGCCGTGGCCGCCAGTCGGAGGAGTTCGGCGGCCTCGACGCCCTCGACCGGGGCCAACCGGCTGACGGAGAGGATGCCGGTCGTCAGCGTGCCCGTCTTGTCGAACACGATCGCCGAGAGGTTGCGGGCCGCCTCGAGCGTGACCACGCTCTTGACGAGCACGCCGAGCCGGGCGGCGGCCGAGAGCCCGGCCACCATCGCCGTCGGCGTGGCGAGGATCAGGGCGCTCGGGCAGGCCACGACGAGCATCGCGATCGCCCGGCTGAAGGCGGTGTCGGGGTCGCTTCGCAGGGCAAAGAAGAGAACGATGCCGACGAGCATCAGCACCGTCGGCGTGTACCAGACGGCGTATTGATCGACGAGACGCATGATCGGCGTGCGGGTTCGCTCGGCCTGCAGGATCAGGTCCTTGACCCGTCCGAGGAGCGTGTCGCCGCCGGCCTTGGTGACCTCGATATCCATCACGCCGGTGAGGTTGATCGTGCCGCCGAAGACCTCGTCGCCGCCGATCTTGTCGACGGGCAGCGATTCGCCGGTGATGCTCGCCTGATTGACGGTACTCAGGCCGCGGACGACACGGCCGTCGGCCGGGATGTTGTCGCCGGGGCGAACCCTGACGACGTCGCCGGCCCGGAGTTCCTTGGCCTCGACCTGCTCCTCGAGTTCGCCGCTGGCGTCGAGGCCTGGGGCCGCGACGACCCGGTGGGCCTTGGTCGGGGAGAGTTTGATCAGCGACTCGATGCTTGCCTGGGCCCCGATCGCGGTCCGCTTCTCGATCAGGCTGGAGACGATCATGAAGAGCGCGATCGCCGCCGCCTCCTGATATTTTCCAGTGGCGGCGGCGCCGACGACGGCCAGGGCCACAAGCGCGTTCATGCCGGCCTCGCCCCTGAGCAGATCCTTCACGGCCGCGACGACGAGCGGCGAGGCGAGCAGCAGTACGGCGATCGCGGCCGGCAGGGCCGCATACAACTCCTTCGTCCAGAGAAACTGGGCGGCGAGCGAACAGACAAGCAGCGTGGCACCGATCAGCGTGGCACCGATTTGAAATCGCAGCGTGCGTGCGGCGATCTCTTCGGCCGACCGGGCATCGGCTGCG
>CAMDFJ010000002.1 GCA_945897435.1 Candidatus Kuenenia stuttgartensis
CAGGCCCGGCAGCAGGCTGGCGATCGAGGCCGGCCCGGCAATAAAAGCCTCTCTCGATCCGACTGCCACGCTCGCGTTCCATGCCGATGCCAGAAACCGGAGCAGCAGCAACGACCAGACCGGGCCGACCATGCCGCCGCCGATCATGCCAATGGCCGCAGCGATCCCGCCGATGGCCGTGAGCAGCAGAGCCAGCCGTCCCGGTCGCCAGCCGATCGCCGAGAGCGTGCCGACGTCGAGCCGCCGCGCGGCAACGAGGAGCCCGAACAGCAGCCAGACGAGGATCAGCCCTGCCGCGACGACGAAGCTCGAAAGCGCGAGAAAGAGTCCGCCGAAGGGGGTCGAACCGCGGGCGGCGTCGAGGGCCATCCGCCGCAGCGGCGTCAGGGTGAATCCGATCGCCGTCGGATGGATCGCGGCCGCAAGGCTCCGCCGCAGCCCGTCGAGATCGCCGGCTCCGGGGATTGAATGCCATGCCGTCGACTGGCCGAAGCGACTGCCGGCGAGTCGCCGGGCGGTGGCGAGGGAGACGAAGGCCTTCGGCGTTGTGCCATGGGCCTTCCAGTAGCGGTCGTCCTCGTCATGGGGCGGCGTCGAGCGGACGCGGGCCGCCTCGAAGGGGAAGGGGGGATCCCAGTCGGCGATCGACTTCTCGTCGCTGACGCCTTTCACCTCGGGCACGAGCGAACGGTCGACGGCCGCGCCCCGCATTTCGGCGATGCCCGAGATCCGCAGAAACTGCTCCGCCTCTTCGACCCGGCCGTGGATTGTCTCCGGCAGAAAGAAGCGAATCCTGAGCCTGTCGCCAACGGCCACCGGCCGGCCCTGGGCGGCCAGATCGTCCGCCACCCAGCGGTTGATGATCAGCTCGTCATCGGCGGGCGTCTCGAGGAGCGTTCCCGCTTCGTCGACCAGATCGCCGACCGGAAGCGAGGTCGACCCGATCCCGAGCATCGTCGAATAGGGGATCGACGCCCGGCGGTCGGCCACGGGATCCTCGCCGGGCTCGATCGCGTTGGCCAGAAACGCGAGCGAAGGCTGCCCGCCGAGCGGACCGAGCACGAGGGCGGCGGCCCTGTCGGCTTCAGGGGGCAGGATCAGCCGGTCGCTCGTGAGCCGGAGCGCCGCGACACCAGGGGTGACCTCCCCGGCCGCCTGAGTCTGGCCCACATCGGGCTCGAGCTCGAGGCCAAGATCCTCGAGCGTTGGCTCGAGATTGCTCCCCAGCCATCGAGCCAGATCGCCGTCGGCCGTCTCCGTGGTCGATCGCACGGCCCCAACGGCAGTCGCGAGGCAGACATTGGCCACGCCGGCCCGATCGGCGAGCCGTTGGGCCGTTTCGAGTGGAGTCACGATCAGCGGCTGCGTGGCCTGACTCGGCCGGAGCGAAAACTGTCCCAGCCCATCGACAGGCAGCACCTCTCCAACCCGGAGCCTCGCTCCGGCCGGCTGGCTGTCCCGCCGACCGAGCGGACTGTCGGCCGGCACGTCCGACCGCGTCGGCATCCGCAACAGGATCGAGTCACCCTCCTTGACGCCGAGACTCTCAGCGAGCACGGCATTGATCAGGACCGAGCCGTCGTCGAGCCGGGGTGGAGGCGGCAGGAAACCGAGGGCCGCGAGTTCGTCGCAGGCCAGCAGCGTCGCCCGGCTGCGTCGCGGATGTGAGGAACTCCCGGCGGCCTCGACCGCGGCCTCGAGAACGATCGCCGGCACGACCGCCGCCGGACCACCGCCGACTGAGCGGCTTGCAGCAGCCAGCCGCTCGACGAGGCTCGTCGTGAACCAGCGATCGGCGATCAGGGCAGCATCGATCCGGCCGAGGCGGGCGACCGCGAGCCGGGAAAGGCCGCGTTGCATCGCATCACCGACTCCAAGAGCGCCCGTGATCGTTGCAGCGACCACGGCCGAGGCCGCGGCGAGGGCGGCCAGCTGTGGCCACCACTGCCGGGCAAGTCGCAGGGCCAATTGCATCAGCGATCCGGCCGGACGGCCGGACGCGGCAACAGCATGCAGACCGCTGACTTGGTTCATGAGAGCAGGCGTCCGTCGACGAGCCTGCGAACCGTGCCGATGCGGTCCGCGACCGCGTCGGCATGGGTGACCACGACGAGGATCGCAGCCGACTCGGCGGCGAGTTCGACCAGCAGGTCTGCGACCGCAGTCGCCGAACGGCCGTCGAGCTGCCCGGTCGGCTCGTCGGCGAGGATCAGAGACGGGGAAAGGAGGAGGGCCCGGGCGACCGCGACCCGCTGCCGTTCGCCGCCGGACAGTTCCGATGGCAGATGGCCGACCCGGTCTTCGAGCCCCACCCGGCCCAGAAGGCCCCGGGCCCGTTCCTCCGTCGGAGCGGAGACGTCTCCAGAGGCCAGCGCCGGCAGGAGGACGTTTTCGAGCGCCGTGCAGCCGCCGAGCAGGTGGTGCTCCTGAAACACGAAGCCGATGCTGCGGTTTCGAAACGCCGCCCTGGCGACTGGCGGGAGCGTCGTCGTGTCGACTCCGTCGAGTCGCACGCTGCCTGTGGTCGGCTGGTCGAGCCCGCCGAGAATTGCCAGCAGCGTACTTTTGCCGGAACCGCTCGGCCCCATCACGGCGAGCCGTTCTCCCGCCGCGAGCGAGAACGAGACCGAGTCGAGTACGAGCAGAGGACTCGCGGGGGTCGGATATGACCTCGAGACCCGATCGACTTCGAGCATGCCGCGTTCCTTTCAGATCGCCCGTTGCCGGGCGTCGGGCCGGGCCCCAGGCTTCACGACCCCTCGTCGGCCGCACGAAACTGCGCCAGCCTTTCGGACAGGGCGGGAGCAATGGCGACCGGCTCCGGCCTTCGCCCCGCCCGCATCAGACAGCGGACGGTGACGACCTTGCCCTCGGCCACAAGATTGCCGGCGTGCTCGAATCGAAAGCCGTATGTCAGGCTGGAGCGGCCGATCTCGGCAATCCGAACGAAGATGTCGATCTCGTCGCCAAACCGTACCGTCGACATGTAGTCGCAGGTCACGGAAACCCTGGGCCAGCTGACCGTCGAGCCATCGTCATCGTTTCGCTCGACCACCGGCACACCAGCCGCCCTGAGCAGTTCGTGCTCGGCCGACTCCATCCAAAAGAAGAAGGCGGAGAAGTGCACGATCCCAGCCGCGTCGGTGTCGCGAAACTCGACTCGCCGCCGCGTCGCCAACGGAAGGATTGGCGCTGGCATGGAGAACGATCACTCGCCGACGTAGGGCAACAGGGCCATGAACCGGGCCCGCTTGATGGCACTGGTCACGGCATGCTGGCTGGCCGCAGTGCAGCCACTCTTCCGCCGACCGAGAATCTTGCCCTGCCGGTTGATCAATTTCCCGAGGAGTTCGAGATCCTTGTAGTCGACGTACATCGGTCGGGGGCGGGCACCGTCGATGAAGATCGGGTCTTTCCGCTTGACCTTGGTGCGTGGCTTGGCCTTTTTCTTGGCAAACTTGGCAAACTTGCCGGACTTTGGATTGGCAGGAGGCATTGAGAAAATTTCGGGGAACGTGGAACTGGAATCGAGACCAAACGCACACAGAAAGCCCACATCAAAAGCGGGCAGACACAGAACAATGGAGCCGTTCACAAACCCGCAAGACACGGATCAAACCGCAAGACAAGGATCGCAGGGGACGGAGGTATCACTCCGCCCCCTGCGACATCATGTCAGAGTGCGAACAATAACGCGGTCGAGAGCAGACGACTAGTAGCGGTCGCCGCCACCGCCGTAGCCACCACGGCCACCGCCACCGCCGCCGTAGCCACCACGGCCGCCACCGCCGCCGCCGTAGCCACCGCCACCGGAGCGACCACCACCACCACCGCCACCGCCGCCCGGACGGGGCGTGCGCTCACGAGCTTCATTGACCGTCAGCGGACGACCATTGACTTCGTGGCCATTCAGAGCCGAGATGGCAGCCTGAAGGCCCTCGTCGGTCTCCATCTCAACGAAACCAAACCCGCGGGAGCGACCAGTCTCGCGATCCGAGATCACCTCAGCGGCCCGCACTTGACCGTGCGGAGAAAACATCGCCTCCAGATCGGAGGACGTGGTGGACCAGGGGAGGTTCCCCACGTAAATCTTCCGGGACATAACAAAACCTCTAGGAATCGGGAGCTGGCTCTACAAACACATCGACTTGTCGACCATCGCCGGGTGCACGAACCGCAACTCCCGAACGGGCTGAGTGCGGACGAAAGTCAGTCGGACTTTCCAGTTCTATCATCTCCACCGACGCGGGACAACAGCGGGCCCAGACCAGCCCCGCCGGCTGGCGAGAACCCGCCCCGCAGGGGTCCTGGCGGGGGTGGGGGGAAAGATCAGAGCCCGGACGGCTCCCAGCGTTCGTTGAAGAATCCCGCCTCCAGCACCTTGCCGGGCCGCACGGCGTCGGGTGGAGTCGTGAGGTCGATCACCGCCCAGTCGGGCAGTTTGGCGACCTGATTGGCGTTGTTGAGCAGTGCCTCCTCGCGGAAGGTCACACCGCTGTTGATCACAACGTAGCGACGCGGATTGAGCGGGTTTGGAAAAATCAGCACCGGCACATGGTGGCCAGCGTCGTACGTGGCCCCGGCCAACCGCAGCTCCTTCGCCGTCCATTTGATCGGCAGTTTTGGCAGGATGCGGGCCAGGACCGAGTTGCTGGAGGGATCGCCCCAGAGCACCAGATTTGATCCCTCGATATCTGCCTGACTGACCGCAGAGTCGGCTTTGAGAGGGGCGTCGCCGCGAAACACCTTCCGCCAGAACTCCGCCGCATGGGAGACCTCGGCATCGGCCCAACGGCCGACCGTGTCGTTGAGCGGCTTTCCAGTCGGCTTCACCATCACGAACGACGTCATGAACGCGTGGTCGATGGGACCGCAGCTGCCCGGCTGCTTCCGAAGGCCTTCCGTGGGCGGGCCTCCGGCCCGCCATCCGCCAGGCCCACGGTGCAGCCGCACCCGGCCCTCCTCCACCGGCACATCGAGCCGCTCGCCGTCGATGCTGACCGGAACCTTCGTGGCGTCCTTGAATCGGGGCAGGTCGGCGGCATGCAGGCAGATCGCGGTGATGTTGTGGGTAGTGGCTTCGATACCCTCCGGGACGAGACTGGCGACGATATCGGACCGCTCCCAGTGGCGTTCGAGTCCTTCGGCCTCAACCCAGCCCATTTTGGGGTAGATGAGCGTGTAGGTGGTGAACCGGATCTTCTCCGGGACGGCCACCCGTTCGGCCACGGCCTTGGCAAGAAAGGACTCGATCTCGGGCTTCGAGTCGGGATGGTATTTGTGGCCCGTCTGGGGCCCGATGACGTGGGGCAGGCTCAGACCTTCCCGCTCCAGAAACCGCAGCATGATGTCTGTGGCCTGCTTCTGGCCGTCGGTCTCGCCCGAGTAGGCGATCGTGGGAAGGTTGGCGAGATTGCCCGCGTATTCGGTTGAGTCGTACCAACGCCAGAGCGTCTGCTCCCAGGCCGCCGGCAAGGGCTTCTCGGGGCTCGTGCCGAGACGCAGAAACTCCTTCGATTCGGCGAAGCCGGCACCAGGGGCGGCAGCAGCCCAGAGCGGGCCGTAATGGGTCGCAAACTGCCAGCATGAGGCGCCCCCCATGGAAAAACCACGAATGACGAGCTTTTCGGGATCGATGGCGTAGTGCTTTCTGGCATGTCCGAGGGCCTCGAACAGATCGACCTCGCCCGCAAACTTGTTGGCGCAGCAATACCGGCCATAGAGGTGGAGCACGATGGCCCCCTGCGGCGAAAACTCCCCCTTGCTCTTCAGCCTCTGTTGAATGAAGTCGAGTTCGCTCAGCTTCTCGCCGCGGCCATGCATCCAGAAGTCGAGCCGCCGGCCGGCTTTTTCGCCGGGTTTCCAGTCTGCCGGAATCTCGAGCCCGTAGGGCTGCACCGAACCGTCGATCGCGGAGACGTAACCCCGCACGACGAGCCCGGTTGCCTTTTCCCAGGAGGGCTTGCCGGCGACCAACTCCTTGGCCCGCTGCTGGCCGAGAAGGATCTGCTCCTTGGCAATGGCGATCTGCTTGGGGTCGTAGAACTCCCGGTGCCGCAGTGCCCAGTCGGCCGCCTTGTGGAAAATCTCCACGTCGGGAATCAAGGCAGCGTATCGCGGCTTGGTCTTCAGCTTCCTGCGCAGGATGGCGATCTGCCCGTCCAACTGACGGATGCCTTCGGCGAGGAGTCTGGCATCCTGTTCCGGAACCTCGATTCCCGGTGGTGGGATCGGCCGCACTGCCTGCTGACCGAGGCTCGTGGCCTGGGCGTTTGCAACGGCCACCACGAAGAGAAGCCAGTGGAGCACGTGCCTCAGGGACATGTCGGTGTCTCCCGGAACTTTCAGTTCCCGATACCAGAACAAGGCTGCGGGATCGACTCGCAGCGAGTGGCTTCAACTCTTCGGCGGTATACACTGGCAGGGGTTTTTTCTTCAAATTCGATCCGGGAACGGGGGAGTGCTGTCATGAGGTTCGTCGTCCTGATCGCCTTGGCGGGGCTGCCGGTGTTCGCCCAGGCAGTGACGGCCGCTGCCGCGACGGCCGACTCGCAGGAACCGCAGCCAACACTGAAGCTCGCCGGGGGTCTGGAGGCCTCGCTTTTCGCCGCCGAACCGCTGCTCTCGAGTCCTTCCGACATCGACGTCGATGCGAAGGGCAGGATCTGGGTCTGCGAGGTGCTCAACTACCGCGCCAAGAAAGACACACGGGCCGAGGGAGATCGGATCCTCGTCCTCGAGGACAGCGACGGTGACGGGAAGGCCGACCGGCAGACCGTGTTTCATCAGGGCCGTGACATCGACACCGCCCTTGGCATCTGCGTGATCGGCGAGGGACCTGGCCGCAAGGTGATCGTGTCATGCTCGCCCGACGTCTTCGTCTTTCACGACGACGATGGAGACCTCAAGGCCGATCGCCGGGAATCGCTCTTCAGCAAGACGGGCGATCCGCAGCATGATCACTCCGTGCACGCCTTCGTCGTCGGCCCGGATGGCCGCTGGTACTTCAACTTCGGCAACACCGGCCGGGCGGTGCATGACAAGGACGGCCAGCCCGTCAGAGACCGGTTCGGCAACGAGGTGATCGATTCAGGAAAACCATGGCGTCAGGGAATGGTGTTCCGCTGCAAGCCCGATGGCGGCGATTTCGAGGTGCTCGGCCACAACTTCCGCAACAACTACGAACTGGCCGTCGATGCCTTCGGCGATCTCTGGCAGAGCGACAACGACGACGACGGTCACCGCAGCACGCGGATCAACTTCGTCATGGAATATGGCAACTTCGGCTACAAGGACGAGATCAGCGGGGCGGGCTGGCAGACCTATCGCACAAACCTTGAGCCGGAATCGCCCCAACGGCACTGGCACCTCAACGATCCCGGCGTCGTGCCGAACCTTCTGCAGACGGGGGCTGGCTCGCCGGCCGGGATCTGCGTCTACGAGGGAGGGCTCCTTCCGGAACGGTATCGGGGCTCGCTCCTCCACTGCGATGCCGGACAGAACCTCGTGCGGGCCTACCACCTGCGATCCGCCGGGGCCGGCTACGCCGCAGAGAGCGAAAACCTCCTCGACGGCTCGGCCGACAAGTGGTTTCGCCCCAGCGACGTCTGCGTCGCGCCCGATGGTTCCATCATCGTCGCCGACTGGCACGACCCCGGCGTGGGCGGCCACGGCATGGGCGACACCGAGAAGGGGCGGATCTACCGGGTCGCTCCCCGAGGATCGAAGTGGTCGGTACCGGCGGCCGACCTGGGGAGCCTCGAGGGGGCCGTCCTGGCGCTCGCCAGCCCGAACCACTGCACGCGGGCGACCGCGCTCGAGCGGCTGGCGAAGGAGCCGGGGGCTGCCGCGGCGGTGCTCGACAGGGCACTCGCGAAGCCCAGCGACGACCGCCACGCCGCCCGGATGATCTGGGCCCTCGGCATGCTTCCCGGCCGCGGGCCGGCGACGATCCAGAAGCTCGTCGCCGCGAACGATCCCCGCCTGCGGATCATCGGCCTGCGGATCTGCCGGCTCACGAAGGGGGACGTGCTGGAGGTCGTCGAGAAGCTGGTGGAAGATCCGGTCGTGGCCGTCCGCCGCGAGGCTGCACTCGCGCTCCGCGGCATCGCGGGAGAGCGGGCCGATCGCGGCTGGGCCGCACTCGCCGCCAGGCACGAGATCGGCGACCGCTGGGAACTGGAGGCGGTCGGCATCGGCGCCGACAGTCCGACTGGAATCGGCGGCCCGAGCCTCTGGGATGACCGGCTTGCCGCCTGGCTTACGAAGGTGGGGGACGGATGGAAGTCGCCAGCGGGCCGGGAGGTCGTCTGGCGGAGTCGGGCCGTCGCCACGGCCGGCATGCTCTGCGAGCTCATCGGCGACCCTTCGATCAGCACGGCCGAGTCGCTCGCCCTGGTGCGGGCGCTCGACTTTCAGGATCAGGCCCGGGCCGCCGCCGAAATCGCCGGGCTCGTGGAAACCTTCTCCGCTCCCGAAGAAAAGCTCCGGGTGATCCTGCCAGAACTCGTGCAGCGGCTCGCACCTTCCGCGGCACGGCAGCCGGCGATCGCCGGACGCATCTCGGAGGCAGCCGACTTCGCAGCCGGAACCCAGGTCTTCGTAAACCTGGTGCGGCGGTTCGACCTCCGGGATCGCGTGCCCGATCTGGTGGCACTCGCCGGAGCGGGCGACGGCGATCCGTCGGTCGCGTCCGCAGCCGCCGCGGCCGCCCTCGATCTCGGCGGGATCGCGGCGTTTGAGCCTGCGCTTTCCGACAGCGGTGACGAGGCATCTCGTCTGGCAGCTGACCGGCTCCGCAACGCCCTCGGCATCGTGGGCAGCAAGGCGGTGGTCACCTTGCTCGAGGGGACGCTTGCCGATCCCGCCGCGTCGGATGCGACCCGCGGCTCCGCAGTGCGGGCCCTCGCCCGGTCGCGGCAGGGCACCGCGCGGCTCCTGACACTGGCGAAATCGGGCAAGCTCGTGGGGGCTTCCGCCCAGGCGGCGGGCGTGGCCATCTCGGCCTCACCCTGGGGCGATCTGCGAAATGAGGCGGCGGGTGTGCTCCCGTTGCCGAAGGTTCGCGATGGCGGGCAGTTGCCCTCGGTCGCCGAACTGATGCGGCAGGAAGGCGACGCTTCACGCGGCCGGACGCTCTTCGCCGGGGCCGCCACCTGCGCCAAGTGCCACGTCGTCAACGGCACGGGCAAGGGCGTCGGTCCAGACCTCTCCGGGGTGGGAACCAAACTCTCACGGCAGGCCCTCTATGAGTCGATCCTCGCGCCCTCTGCGGCCATCAGCCACAATTACGAAACCTACACGGCGCTGCTCGACGACGGCCGCAGCCTGACGGGGCTGCTCATTTCGCAGTCACCGGAGGAGGTGATCATCAGGGGCCCCGACGCGATCGATCTGACGACTCCCACGGCCACCATCGAGGAACTCGTCAGGCAGCCGGTGTCGCTCATGCCGGCCGATCTCGCAGCCACGCTGACGGCACAGGAACTCACCGATCTGGTCGCCTGGCTTGAAACGCTCCGGGGCACGAACTGAACCGGACTGAAAAGCGTCGCCGGGCAGGGCGGTAAAATTCTGGCAGGCTCTGGAAACCAGAACTTTCCAAAGTCTTTTCGACCAGTGGGCAGCACAGGATTCGAACCTGTGACCTCTACGGTGTGAACGTAGCGCTCTAACCAACTGAGCTAGCTGCCCGGCGTGGGGTCCGACCACCGGTCTCGAATCGTAGCATCGACCGCGCCGGACGTCATCCTGGCGTTATGCCAGCCGGTCTTCGCCCGCGTCGGCAGGCTGTTCGTCTGCGCCGGCCGCCCCGTCGGCGGTCCGATCGGAAGGGGGATCGAACCGCGGCGAGGCCATCTGCGGAAGGCCGCCGTCGTCTCCGCGACGGGAAACACGCTTCGAGGGGGCTGTGTCGAGATGGGAGGAAAGATCCATCTCCCGCGAGAGGCTGGTCATCTGCCGGCGGAGTTCGCCGATGCTCTGTCCGACACTCCTGCCCACCTCGGGCAGCCGCTTGCCATAGAGCATCACGGCGATCGCGCCGACGACGACGATTTCAACCGGCCCGAGTCCGAACATCAGTATTCCTGGAGAATCCCTGGAAAATCCCTGGCAAATGCTTTGAGAATCCCTGAACGCGAAAAGGCCAGCAGAACCCGTTGCCGCCGTTGGCATGACGGATCAGCGATGGCCGTCGCCTCGGCCGGCGGCATTCTCGTCTTCGATCCCCTGCACGCCGCGCTTGAACTCGACGATGCCCTCTCCCAGTGAACGCATCACCTTGGGAAGCCGCGAGCCGAAGAGCAGGAGGATCACGCCCGCCACGATGATCAGTTCGACCGTACCGAGTCCCATGAAAGCAAACATCTGATGCACCTGAAGGCGTGGCGAGATCTCCACTTGCAGTCTAATCCGAGAGCCGAAGGAAGCAAATAAAGCCACCTTCGAGGGGCCGGTCTGCCAACTCAGACCGAGGCCGTTTTCGAAGTCGCCGGTGGCTACAGACACCACCGCGCCGGACTGCCACTTCCTGAGCCGAGACACTCTGGGGGAAAGGCCCGCAGACAGGCTGAAGCCTGTCCCACATCGGAAAGACACCAGGCCCGGAGGGCCGGGTCACCACCAGCCGGCGGAGCCGGCCAAGCAAACAACGGCAGGAGGCCGTGTGTGTGCGTGAAGTAGCCCGCAGACAGGCTGAAGCCTGTCCCACATCGGTCAGACGCCAAAGTCACACCAAGCCAACCACCCCGCGCCAGGCCCGGAGGGCCGGGTCCACTCCAGCGACCGGAGGTCGCCAAGGAAAATTCGGCAGGAGGCCGAGATTTTCCGTGAACCTAGTAGTTGGCGTCGCAGCCCCCGTCGACATCGCCCACCATGTGCAGGTGGTCGTGGTCGATGTAGAGCACTTCCTGGCAGTCCTCGTCGACGAGCGTGTGGGGCACCGGCCAGCCGATCCGCTTCACTTCCTGGAAGTAGACCGTGCACTTGTAGTGGGCGTGGTGCAGCTGGGCCGGGCCGACCAGCGGGTAGTGCCGGGGCGGATCGAGGTAGTCGGAGATCTTGCACTTCGTGATCCGGACGTTGTTTCGCTGGATCTCGTAGAGGCAGGGCCAGTTGCCCTGCACGGGGCGGGCCTTCTCGAGCGCCCGCATCACCTCGTCGTCGCTCGGCTCGTCGAGGGCCTGGCAGGGGCCTCCCGGCGGGATCGGTCCGAGGATCGGCGACCGCTCATACCGCTCGTAGTTCCAGAACTGGTCTTCCTTGCTCTTCTGCAGGCCGACGGGAACCGGGATCGGGAAGGCGAGCGGACCGATGTTCGGGCCCTGCGACGTGATCCAGAAGCAGCCGCTCTGCGAGACGCTGCCGGCGGCAACCAACAGGGCCATCGCGAACAATCTGGCTCGAACCTTCATGGCGATCTCCTCGGTCGGCCCGCTGGAAAGTGCTGGTGGATCTGACTGGGTTGGGCCTGCCGGTTGTATCGACCATGCCGCGGGGGAACTTGCGGATTTCTCCGACTGGGGCAGGGCAGCCGGGCACCGGGGCCGGCGCCCGATCCCGTCGGCCAGGGAGTCGGCACGAGGTGTCAACAAAAAAACCCGCCCCCCCGAAACCGGGAGGGCGGGCCATCTGTCTGCTTTTCGCCGCCGTCCAGCCGACTAACGGTGGTGGCTGTGGACGTGACGCTCGTCGAAGTCGAGCCACCACCAGCCGTCGTCCCACTCGAGCGACACCCGCCGCCAGCCCAGTGGCACCTGCGGGTAGGGGTAGAACGGGCCGATGTACGGCCAGGCCGTGGGAGAATACTGGGTCGGATACTGCAGGGCAGCGTAGTTGGGATACGCCGCGTAGCTCGGCCAGGCGTAGTTGGGCATGTTGGGCCCGTCACCGCGGACGGGAACGGCCATTCCAGGGCCGCCCGGACCACCGGGACCGCCCATCGCGCCCATCGGCATCGGACCTCCCATACCGCCACCGGGCATGCCGCCTCCGGCCATGCCACCGGCCATGCCGGCCTGACCCGGAGGACAGACTGCCTGGGACGACGGTCCCTCGATCATCCGCATGCTGCCCGGAACCATCTGCCCGTCGGCGACGCCGCCGCCATTCACGATCTGCTCGCCGACCATCCCTTCGGAATAGCCACCGGCGACAGGCATGTCCATCTGACGCATCGCACTTGTTCGCATCGCCATCCGCTGGCCAGAGGCCGCTCGGGGGGCCGCCTGCATCGGCCTTGAAACCTGCGGATTGAGCGGCCTCGGGGACGGCCTCGCAGTGCGGGCGGTCGGGGCGACGGCCTGGGTGAGCTGGATCTCTTCCTCCTGCTCGGTAACGCCGGAATCGGTGTCTGCTTCGGCCTGATCGGCAGCCGCCGCCGGTGCCTCGGTAGGCAGGCCGACGAGGGACCGAACGGAATGCGGAAGCGCAAAGCGATCGCTGGACTGCGAGGGAGCCTTGATGCCGGTCGAGAGCCGATTCACGACCCGCTCCACGCCATCGACAGACTCGGCCGCAGCGACGGCAGCCTCGATCTGCTTGGGGTCGGATACGGTGCCCTCGAGCCAGACGGTGCCGGCCTTTGCCTTGACATTGACCCGGTAGCCCTTCATCGCACCGGAATCACGGAGTTTACCGGCGACTGTCGCCGCCAGGTCATCGGCTCGCAGGGCTGTCGTCATCAACGACGACAGCACGGCAGCCGCCAGGAACGCGGACCTCGAAATGGACATGAAAGACTCCTTTGGGCGGCATGGCAGATGGGGCCACTGCTGGAGTCTTTTTCGGCCGCCGGTCCTGTCGAAGGGGAGTTTTTTTCCGGTTTGCGCGAAAACGCCGCGCGTCCGGGTGGTCTGGGAGGGAAGGGAAGACAGGCCCGATCGAAAGGAGCGTCAGATCGAGCGGCCAGGGTCAAACACCGTGATCATGGTCATCAGCGTGAGCGTCACGGCACAGACCGCCGCCGACGCCGGTCCAAACTGGAGCGCAAACCCACAGAGCCCTCCGACGGTGGCCAGTGCCAGAACGAGCAGCCACTGACAGATCCGTTCGTGCCGCGTCCCCTCGCTGAGCCGCGTCATCCCGGCGGCCACAAGGCCGAGGATCTGGACGACGCCCATGGCACAGAGCAGGGGACTGACGGCAACGGCGAACAGGATCATGGTGCTTTCCCGGGAGATGACTGAGGGCCGCAGGCACGGCAGTCTGGATCAGGGGGCACTGCCGCCCGGCCGGAAACGGTAGCGAACCATGCCGAGCGGGTGAATGCCGGCTCTGACGGCGAAATCAGGCTCCGCCGTCTCGAGCCGGGGCGTCACCGATCAGGATTCACTCACCGCCAATCAGGGAATCGAGCTTCTTCTCGAGATCCGTGATGACGAGGTTTCGGTCGACCACTTTCCCCTCGGCGTCGAGCAGAAACATCGTGGGCAGCGTGAGCACGCCCAGTTCTTCGGCAAGCCGGCCATCGAGCCCACCAGCCTCGTGAAGCTGCGGCCAGGGGATCGGCTTGGCGGCCAGAAACTTGGCCAGTTGCTGCTTGTCGGAATCGAGTGCGATCCCCACGACGGCAAACTTCTTGGGGCCGTATTTCGCGTAGAGCTCGCGGATCTGGGCAATATCGACCTTGCAGGGCTCGCACCATGTCGCCCAGTAGTGAACCAGCAGCGGCTTTCCACGGAGCGCATCGAGCGACACCGGCTTGCCGTCGACCGACGTGCCCTTGAGCACGAGCTGCTTGCCGACGCTTTCGAGCCGACGAGCCGCCCCGCGGGCCTTCTTCGCGGAGAGGGAGTCAGGAAACGCCTGCACGATCGCGGTGTAGCGTTCGAGGGCCGCCTTCTCCTCGCCGGAGAATTCGTCCGAGATTCCCATCTGGAGCATCGCCTCGGCGGCGTCGGCGGCCTTCGGATAGGTGTCGACAAACTGCTTCAGCTCCTCGAGCCAGGTCGCCTGCACCTTGCCGACGTCGGCACCCGGTTGCTGCATGTTGGCGGCATACCGGGCCGAAGCGATCCGAAAGGCCACGAACGCGGCCAGGGATTCGTCCCCCCCGACCGACTTGGCCAGGGCTTCGAGCTTCCCGATGCCGTCCGGAAGCATCCCCTCCTGAACGCCAGCGGCGATGGTCTCGGCGAGCTGCCTCACCCAGAACGGTTTTTCGGATTCGTCGGCCGCGGCGACCACCTGCTCCAGCACGCCAACCTGCTCGCCGGCCACCTGGCCGCGGGCCTTCGGGTCGGCCGCCGAGAGCCGCCCCTCGATCTCCCGCAATTTGGCCAGCAGGGGCTTGAGCCGCTCGCTTTCCGCCGGGCCGCCGTCGGAGCCGCGTTCGCCCATGCGGGGCGAGAAGAACCCTATCGAATCAGCAATCTCGCCGTTGGCGCCGGGCAGCTGCGGCAGATCGACCGGCCGCCAGACATCGCCTGTTTTCATCAGTGAGCCGACATACACCTGCCCCGCCTTGCCGCCGCCATCACCGTCGACGAGGGCAACGACGTTGTCGTAGGCCAAAAGATCGGCGGAATACCCCGTTGAACCAGCCGGCAGGACGCCCGGGTGCGGGGCGAGCATGTTGTTCCATTTGGCACCGGGGCCGATCTGCTTCTGACCGGCAGCCAAGCCGGCAAACCCCTTTGCCGCGGCGGCTGCCCGGGCCGTCAACTGGGAGAGCAGCGGCTCCTCGATGCCGGCCTTTTCAAGATCCGCCTTCGCAGGAAGCAGCCTCGCAAACGCTGCCGCATCCTGGGATCCAAGGGCCTCGACGATCTCCGCCGTGGCCTCCTCGGCGGAGATCACCTTCCAGGCATCGAGAACCCCGTTTTCGTCCTGGTCGACGCCCCAGCGGGTCCCTGCCGCACCGAGCCAACGGGCCTGATCGGCCTTGGCATTGTGGTTGGAATCGATGTCGCGATAGACCTCGGAACCGTCTTTGTAATAGCTCCAACGATCGACCACGCGGTCGGCATTGGTGTCTGCGAACGACCGCAGCACCTCTCCTCGAGGCCCGCGAACCACCCAGGCGTTCACCCCACCTTCCTTCTCCATCTTGATCGTGCAGTTTTTTGCCTGCTCGGGAGTCACGCGGTCATATTCCACGTTCTTCTGGAACGGGGCCAACCCCAAGGCGTAATCGACCGTGGGCTGGGCCTCCGCCGTGGCTGCGACCAGGGCAGAGAGGACTGTGAAAACTGCCGCGATGCGGCGGGCGAAAGAGCAGACCTTCATGGTCATGGTGCGGTTCCTTCCGGTTCGGGGACCCCAGAAACGTAGCCGGAAAGGGGTTCTGCGCCAGCGCCATTTTTCGCCGGCCCCGCCGGCCCCGGCCGAAGGCGGCCATCCCCTTTGAATTCGGCCCTCGCAGACCTACACTCGGCAGCGGATGGTTTCCGGCGCGCGTAGCTCAGTTGGTTAGAGCGCTACCCTGATAAGGTAGAGGTCCCAAGTTCGAATCTTGGCGCGCGCATATGGATGGAGGCCGCGGTCCCGGCCGCGGCAGAGGGCAGGCGAGGCCGCGGTCCCGGCCGCGGCGGTGAGGGCAGGAACTTCGCGGAAGGAAATGCCGTTGTACGGACACCATGTCCCGGCCGCGGCGGTAGCTTCAGCCAAAAATCGGGGACGTAGCTCAATTGGGAGAGCACCGCCTTTGCAAGGCGGGGGTTGAGGGTTCGATCCCCTTCGTCTCCATTTTCTTCGGGGCCTGCAGGGCAGCCCGCGGAACGCACCACGATCGGCTCTATGCAACGGTCAGGCGTTCCTGAATAATCGTTTTTCCGCCCGCATCCCGCCTTCTCCCCCCGAAGCCTGCTCGCCCCATGCGAGCCGGCCAACCCCCGAGTCGCCACCCATGTCCGCCACCGCCACTCCCGCCCCCTCTCCTGCCGTCGAGCGCCGCACCGACATTCGCAACATCGCGATCATCGCCCACGTCGATCACGGCAAGACGACGCTCGTCGACTGCCTGCTCCGCCAGAGCGGTCAGTTTCGGGCCAGCCAGCTCTCCGGGGAGCGAATTCTCGACTCGAACGACCTCGAACGGGAGCGGGGCATCACGATCCTCGCCAAGAACATCGCCGTCGAGTGGAAGGGGGTGAAGATCAACATCATCGACACCCCGGGCCACGCCGACTTCGGCGGCGAGGTGGAGCGGGTGCTACGGATGGCAGACGGGGCGCTGGTGCTCGTCGATGCCGCGGAAGGCCCGATGCCACAGACCCGGTTCGTGCTCTCGAAGGCCCTCGAGGCGAGGCTTCAGCCGGTGGTGGTCGTCAACAAGATCGACCGGCCCGACGCCCGCCCGCTGGAGGTGCTCGACGAGGTCCTCGGCCTGTTTCTCGAACTCGGTGCCGATGACGAACTGGCCGATTTCCCCTTCGTCTATTCATCCTCCCGGGAGGGTTTTGCCACCCACGACCCGACGGTCCGGACCGGCTCGATGGAACCACTCCTCGACCTGGTTCTGGCGAAGATCCCTGGCCCAAAGGTCGCCCGCAACGCCCCGCTGCAGATGCTCGTCACCACGCTCGACTGGTCGGACTACGTCGGCCGGATCGCCATCGGCCGGATCGAGTCGGGCCGGATCACGAAGGGTGCTCCGGTGGTCCGGTCGAGGGCGGATGGCACGTTCGTGCCGTCCAAGATCGTCGGCCTGCAGGTCTTCGACAAACTCGGCCGGGTCGACGCCGAAGAGGCGACGGCGGGCGACATCGCGGCGATCAGCGGCGTCGAGAACGTCGAGATCGGCGACACGATCTGCGACCCCAACGACCCCCGGCCCCTGGAGCGGCTCTCTGTCGACGAGCCCACGCTGTCGATGGTATTCGGGGTGAACTCGTCTCCCCTGGCGGGCCGGTCGGGAAAATATCTCACCACCCGGCACCTTCGCGATCGCCTCACCAAGGAACTCGAGAAAAACGTCGCCCTGAAGGTCGAGCCGATCGAGGGGAGCGAGCAGTTCAGTGTTTCGGGCCGCGGCCTCCTGCACCTCTCTGTGCTGATCGAGACGATGCGCCGCGAGGGCTATGAACTCTCGGTCGGCAAGCCCCGCGTCATCCTCCACAAGGAGGGCGACAAGACGATGGAGCCCTTCGAGACGCTGGTCGTCGAGGTGCCCCACGACAAACTCGGCCCGGTGATGGAACTGACCGGAGCCCGCCGCGGCCAGCTCGTTCACATGGGCAACCGCGGCGAGTTTGCCCACGCGGTCTTTTCCATTCCCGCCCGCGGACTGATCGGCCTGCGAACCCGAGTGCTCAACGCCACTCAGGGCACGGCGATCATGCACCACAGGTTCGAGAAGTGGAGCCCGATGGAGGGGGAAGTCGCCGGCCGTGCCAATGGCGTGCTGATCTCGATGGTGCCGGGGAAGGCGGTCGCCTTCGGCCTCGACGGGCTGCAGGAGCGGGCCGAACTGT
The DNA here is from genome assembly GCA_945897435.1 of Candidatus Kuenenia stuttgartensis. Lineage (GTDB taxonomy): Bacteria > Planctomycetota > Planctomycetia > Pirellulales > UBA1268 > RGVT01. Next base: position 17,415 of record CAMDFJ010000002.1, read on the forward strand.
TCATCGAGCCTGGCGACGAGGTCTACGAGGGCATGGTCTGCGGCGAGAACGCCCGCAACGAGGACATGATCGTCAACCCGACCAAGGAAAAGAAACTCACGAACATGCGGGCCACTGGCAGCGACCGCAACATCCTGCTCAAGCCACCCCGGCGAATGTCGCTCGAGGAGTCGCTCGAATACATCGAAGACGACGAACTCGTCGAGGTCACGCCCGACGTGATCCGGCTGCGAAAGATTCTCCTCTCCGAGCACGACCGCAAGCGACAGAGCCGAGGAAAGTAGCCGGCCCCCGCGAGCACCTTCAAAACTCGTAGACCTCGCCGGGGCGAACGAGTTCTACGTTCGGAAGCCGCATCGCCTCCAGTTCGGCTGCGATCTGGGCTGCATAGCGGGTCTTGCGGTGGACGATGATCCAGCGGGCGTCGGTGGAAAGTTTGCGGATCTCCTCGGCAAACGAGGTCGTGCAATGATGGCCCGTCATTCGGGCAAGGTCAGCCAGTGCCGCAGGGAAACTGACCTCGAGAAACACAGCCCGCAGGTTCCGCAGGCCGGCCAGCGTGTCCCAGAGCAGTTGCGTCGGGCCGGTATCCGAGGGAAATGCAACGGCCGATCTGCCGTCGTCGACGATCAGGCCGAGCGTATCGATGCCGTGGGATACAGGCACGGGCGTCAATCTGATTCCCGCCCGCTGCACCGCCACGAGTGGCTCGATCGCGGTCGTCTCCAGAAACCGGTCGTCAGGTCGGGAGAGTTCGAAGAAGTCGGGCCAGACACGACCATTGAAGATGTCCGCATGGATGAAGTCGAGCACCTTCTGGGAGGCGAGGAGTTCGATCGCATCAGGCCCCGGGGCGTAGACATTCTCCAGGAAGATCGGCAGCGAGGCGATGTGGTCGAGATGCTCGTGGGTGATGAAGACGTGCCGGATCGCCTCCTGACGGCGTAGGTCTGCCAGAAAACCGATCGATCCGGCATCGATGGCGATCGAGTCGTTCACCAGAAACGACACGAGATACTGATTGGCGGACGACGGAATGCTGGAGGGGAGAAGTTCGATCCGCATCTGGGTGGGTTCCTAGGCCTCTCGGGCCCGGCGGGGCCGGGCTCGATCAGGTGGCGAAGAAATCTCGGATCTTGCAGAAGATGTCCTGCGGTTCGGGCACGGGACGACCGGCCCCGGCCATCGCCTTGCTCCGTTCCGCAAGCCGGATGCGGAGCGCCGAGCCCATCTCCTCGATCAGTCCGGGCTCGGCCTCGATCAATTCCCTGAACGACTGCTTGCCCACTTTGAGCAGCCGGGATTCCGACTTCGTCGTCACCGTGGCCACGCGGGGGGCTCCCGTCATCAGCGACATCTCGCCGAAGTAATCGCCCGGCCCGAGCGAGCCGAGCGGCACGGGCGGTCCATCCCCATCGCGTGCCGTCACCTCGACCTCGCCGCCCATGATGACGTACATGCTCTGGCCATCCTCCCCCTGGCGGATGATCTGCTCGCCGGCCGCGTAGATCCGCTCGTCGTTGTGCTCGGCGATCAGCCGCACCTGCTGCGGCCCGAGCGACGCAAGCAGTCCGATCGATTCGAGGCATCGCACCCGCCTTTCGATCACCGCATCGGCCGGCTCCGGGGGAGGAGGCGGTGGCAGCGGCGTGAGTCGAATCGCCTGAGTGGCGACCGGGATCTCGATGCCATTGCGGGCGAGGGCGTACCAGATCCTGTCGCGGGCCATGCCGTCGACGCGGTCGCGCTTGTCGAACTCGGTGGTGAACAGCCGCACCCAGTGCTCGACGCCGCGTTCCTTGAAGTCGTTGGTCACGACCGACGGGGCGGGTTTTTCCAGGACTCCGAAACTGCCGCGGATCGCCTCGAGAATGATGGCCTGTACCCGCTGGGGTGACACGTCGTAGGGGGTGACCACGTAGAGCGACCGCCGCGACCAGGGATCGGGCTTGGTGAAATTGCGGATCGAGGCCTGGGCAAGCTGGCCGTTTGGGATGATCACGTAGGCCTCGTCGAGCGTGATCACCTTCGTGGCCCGCCAGTTGATCTCGACGACACGGCCGATATGGGCCGGGTTTGCATCGTATTGAATCCAGTCTCCGATCTCGAACGGGTGTTCGGCGTGGATCGCCAGGCCGGCGAACACGTTGCCCAGGGTGTCCTTGAGGGCGAAGCCGAGGGCGGCCGTGATCAGGGCCGATCCGGTCAGGAGTTCTCCGGCGTTGATGCCGGCCTCCCAGAGCACGATCAGGAGCGCGGCCGCAAACGTCAGCCAGCGGAGCACGTCCAGAAATATCTTCGGCATCGGGCTGGCAAACCGTTCCCAGCCGCTGACCGCGAACACCATCAGCAGCGACTGCAGGAGCGAGGCGATCACGAAGAATCGCAGGATGTAGTGGGCCGGCGGAGCGGCTTCGGCCGTGACGGGCATCACGAAGGACAGACCCAGCATCGCGAGGGCGATGAAGAGCAAGGCGATCGGCCCCCAGGCGAGCCAGCGGCGGCCCCGGGGCGAACTGGCCAGAAAAAAGGCCAGGGCTACCAGGGCGAGCACGATCTCCCGGGAGGCACCGACGTCGGTCCAGCCGGTCAGCGACCAGAGGGTGCGATCGAGGACGTCGTTGGGAACTGAACTCGGCTGCATGAATCGGCGTTACTGGCGGATTCGGGGGCGGGTTGGCCGCTCATTGTGCTGGCTGGGGCGAATCCCGGCAAACGCCCTGTGGAGGAGATTGGCGGCCGATTCAGCCGCTCCCCGCCTGCAACCCCGAGGCATGGACGGCCGGGCCCCGACCCGGTATTCTTTCGGTCTTGCCGAGGTCTTCAATCGGTTCGTTTTCACGGCTTCAGGAACGGTATGGTCAAGCTCACGGTTCGCGAACGGGAAAGCATCCAGGAGGCGGTTCGACGCTTCCGCAAGTTGGTCGAGCGGAGCGGCATCAAGAAGGAGATGCGTCGCCGCGAGTTCTTTGAGAAGCCGAGCGAGACCAAGCGTCGTGCCCGACTCCGTGCCGAACGGCGGACCAAGCGGAATCGCCTGCTGGGCGTCTAGTCCCTGCTGGGCGTTGCGTCGCCGCCGCCGGGGCGAGCGGCTTTCCTGCGGTCGAGGAGGCAGATTCTCCTCCAGACGAAATCCTGAGACGCAGTTCTTAGAAGTTGTGCGTCAGCCTGAAGAAGGCACCGTCGTAACTGAGGCTCGAACTGGTCAGGGGAACCCGGTCCGGACCGACGCTCGCGACGCCTGTCGGGATCGTCTCTGAATAGCCCAGCTGGCCCCAGTACATCAGCATCCAACCGGCCGAGAACGAGGTTCGCTGCGTCATCTGCCAGGTCGCTCCGAGCGTGATGTCGAAATTGGGGATCACCAGATTTCCCCCAGCGGTCTGGGTCTGGACGTTGGTCAGTGAATCCTGAGTATTGACCCGTGTATCGACGTTCTGCACGCCGCCGACGAGCAGGGCGGCGGCCCCGGAACCGAACACGCTCCATCTCGCATCGGCCCCGAGATAGCGACGTCCCTGGAGGGCGAGTCTGGGTCCGATCCCGGAAAAGCCTCTGGCGGTTGTCAGGAAGATCGTGTTTTGCAGGCCAAGAGCCGACTGGTCGTTGAACACGTTCGTCGAGACGCCGACATCGGCAAACCGCAGGCCGATGGCCGTGGCAGCCTCCCAGCGGGAACCGCCGTTGGCCGGACCGCAGCGGTCCGGATTGATGCGACCGGCGACTTCGAGGTCGTAGACGTCGAGTTGGACGCCTGCAGTGGATCGGATCGACTGTCCTGCCGCGGCTGCGGAGGTGTCGTAGGGGCCGAAAAACGCCGTGCCGTTTCCGCTGGCGATCGGGGCGTTGCAGACGCCACCAACCGTGGGGGACGAGGCGTCGATCGTCAGGTAGCCAAATCGCAGCATCCAGTCTTCGTTGAGGCGATAGCCGATGAAGCCCCGCACGCCGCTCGCATAGCCGAAGTCATAGTTCAGTGCGGTGTTGGCGAGCGTGTTGCCGCCCGAAATCGTGGACTGGTAGACGGCAGTCGCATTGCTGAACGTCGGCCGCAGCAGAAGATATTCGGCGCCGACCGTCAGACGGTCCCGAAGGAGAAACCAGGATCGCTCGTCGCCGCTCGATGGCAGAGACGTGTCGTCGCTTACCTCCTCGACGAACGAACCATCCACGCCGTCGGCAAAGGCAATCGCCGCAGACCCCGGATCCTCGATCAGGATCGACTGGTCAGGAGGCTTGATCTGGTCGTCGCCGGCCGCACTGCCCCGCAGCAGTCCTGTCGAGAGGATCGCGAATCCGAGCATTGCCGTCGCGGCAGTACCACAAATCTGCTTCCGGAAGGACTGGCGGATGATGGATGGAAAACCCTTCATGCCGGTCTTATCGGCGGCAGAGTGCCGATAGATCCAGCAAAATCGTCAGACTTTGCCCGTCTTGCGCCGAACCCCAAGCCGGAAGGCTGCGAGGGCGGCACCGGCCGCCACGACAGAGACAATTCCCGCCGGTTCGGGCACGGGCTGAATGGCAGCCGCCGTCTGGATCCCAAATTCCCGGCCTCCTGCATAGAACGGCACCCGCGGGACCGTGGCCAGATCGTAGGTGGGGGCCGGTTCGAGAAGCGAGACGCCGACAGGTTCACCTGAACGGGTGAACTGCACCTCCTCACCCAACAGTTCCTGCCCCACGAGCAGCGTGACCGTGCCGTATTGCTTGTTCCTGACAGACATCGCAGACAGGCCACCGAAGGGCTGGAACAGGTTTTGGTTCATCGTGTACTCGCCCGCTCGGGCCGAGGTGAAGAGCCGCATGCTGGCCGACTTCCCGGGGAGGACGGCGTCGTTGAACTGAAGCTGGCAGACGAGGCTGCTCTCGTCCCAATTCCAGGCCGCGGCACCAGGCGTTTCCATCCACTCGACGCCGGAGACGCGGGCATCCGAAGTCGAAAGGTCGAGATTGGCGCCGACGATGCTGTCGCTCTGGGAGAGGTTGGTGATCCGCAGGAAAGGATTGGCCTCAGCCACAAGCCGGTCGAAGAAGTTTTGTTGACCGCTGAGCGTGTTGACCACCGGATCGTTCCGGTTGTCGAGCCAGACGAGATTTGAGGCGATCTCGAGACGAAACCGCTCCGCGTTGATCGTCTCGGCCATGGCCCGCGTCCCGGATGCGGCGTTCGCGACGACCATGGCGATACCGGCCACGATCAGGGCAAGACGGCGGAGAAGGGCGGGACGGAAACCCGAGGCACTCGTGCGACTGCAGGCTGACTGACGGGCGATCGTGTGCATGGCTGGTTCGGGGCATTGCCAGAGAGTTCCTCATGGCGAGCCCGACCGGCTGGGAGTCAGGTCGAAAACCTGACGACGAAGGCACGTGAGTGCGAAGAGAGCAGGGGACAGGAGGCCAGAACGGGGAACAAAAAACCAAACCAACAATCGACAGAAGGCTGTCCAGAGAACTCGGCTCAACTTCGACCACGTACCCGGAAACCGGGTCGGACGCGGTCTGAGGAACTCACGAGCGGACTGCCTATTTCGAGAAATCCCGGGAAACCCTCCCGGCGACTTTTGAATATTAGCCAGGGCTGTCCTGGATCGTCAAGTTTTGGGCAGAAAAATTTTTTGGGCCGGCATTCGGCCAGTCCAAAGCCACGTCCAGCCAGGCGGAATCGTGGGTCGGCCAGCCGGTGCTGACCCGTTCAACACCAGTTTCCGCCACGGTCCGGACGGTTTCCAGCCGGATGCCTCCGGAGGCCTCGAGGATCACCCCTGGGGCGGAACGATTCCTTTCTGCCACGGCCTCACGCAGGAGGTGGGGCGGCATATTATCGAGCAGAACGATGTCGGGACGGGCGGCCAAAACCTGCCCCAGTTGGCCGAGTGAATCGACTTCCACCTCCACAATCATCGCCCCGGCCCGCCCGGGAGGGAATGTTTCCGCCAGGAATCGACGGGCCATTTCCACCGCTGCGGCCGGGCCGACGCCAGTCGCCGCCAGTGCCGCCAGATGGTTGTCCTTGATCAGAATCGCATCGTAGAGGCCGGTGCGATGGTTCCAGCCACCGCCGAGTCGCGTTGCCAGCTTGTCGAGCAGACGCCAGCCCGGCACGGTCTTTCGGGTGTCGTAGACCCGGCAGCGGGTTCCCGAGACCGCATCGACCAGCCTTCTGGTCGACGTCGCCACGCCCGACATCCGGCCGATCAGGTTGAGGATCGTCCGCTCGGCGACGAGCAGACTCCGGCTCGAGCCCGCAATCCGGGCCACCACCGTGCCCGCCTCGACGATCCCGCCATCCGCCACAAGGCCATGCCACCGCAGATCCTCGTCCACGACCCGGGCCACGACCTCCGCTGCATCGAGCCCCGCCACGACACCAGATCGCCGGGCCACGACATCCAGTTCGGCCACTGCCCCCGGCTCGATGACGCAGAGGCTCGTCCAGTCGCACTCATGCCCGAGATCCTCGGCCAGCCACTGCCGGGCCAGCCCCTCGACATGCCCTGCCAGCCACGGGTTCCAGGCCGATTGCCGAAACTCCGGGCAAACCTCCGGAACCTGCGAAAGCTGTTCGGGTGTCATCATGGTGGCTCGGGCGGGGACGGGGGCGGCAGCGAAGCCGTGGCTCGCCTATCCTACAGATGCGGCGGCACCTGGAAACCATCACGCTCATGATCACCAGCGACGGCAAAGACAGCCTGCCAGATTCTCCAAAGGCGGCCCCGAGCGCCGCCCTGATCCCGGCCAACCTCGAGCGGCCCATCGCCGCGGCCGTGGCCGCCTGCCTGCTGGCGGCAGTCGGATGGCTCGCCCTGTCTGGGGGATTCTCGGGCGGCCTCGTCGACCACGACGCCCCCCCGGCGGCCAGACCGAGATTCACGCTCGACATCAACGAGGCCGACGCGATCGAGCTTGCCCAGCTCCCGGGCCTGGGGCCGGCGACGGCGCAGCGGATCGTCGACCACCGCACGAATGAGGGCCATTTTCGCTCCCTGGAGTCGCTCCTCGACGTGCCCGGTGTCGGAGAGGCAACGCTCGAGCGGATCCGACCTCACCTGCGGCCGATCGTTTCGCCGCCAGCCTCCCGCCACTGAGGGCTCCCGTCGCCCCTTCCGCTGCCATGTCGTCCGATCCGAAGATCTTCGAACTCGTGAGCCCATACCAGCCGGCGGGCGACCAGCCCGCGGCGATCGAATCGCTCGTCCGCGGCATCCAGGAGGGCAGGGCATCGCAGGTGCTGATGGGCGTGACCGGCTCTGGCAAGACGTTCACGATGGCCAACGTGATCGCCCGCATCGGCCGGCCCACGCTCGTGCTCTCCCACAACAAGACGCTCGCAGCCCAGCTCTATGCGGAGTTTCGCGACTTCTTCCCCCACAATGCGGTCCACTATTTCGTCAGTTACTACGACTACTACCAGCCCGAGGCCTACATCCCGCAGCGGGACATCTACATCGAGAAGGATGCCGCGATCAACAAGGAGATCGACCGCCTCAGGCTGGCGGCGACCAGCGCCCTTGTCAGCCGCCGGGATGTGATCGTGGTCGCGAGCGTGTCCTGCATCTACGGCCTCGGTTCGCCGGACGATTACCGGGCGATGGTGGTGCGGCTCGCCAGCGGAATGCAGCTCACCCGCGACCAGCTTCTCGAGCAGCTCGTCTCGATCCACTACGAGCGAAGCGATGTCGCCCTCGACAGGGGCAAGTTCCGGGTTCGCGGCGACTCGATCGACATCTGGCCCCCCTACGACGATCTCGCCTCGAGGGTCGAGTTCTGGGGCGACACCGTCGAGGCGATCGCCGTCATCCATCCCACCAGCGGCGAGGTGGCGGCGAAGAAGGACGAGATGTACTTCTATCCGGCACGGCACTTCGTCATGCCCGAGGACCGGATCCGGGCGGCGGTGTCGACGATCAAGGCCGAACTCGAGGCCCGACTCGAGGAACTGAAGAGCCAGGGCAAACTGCTCGAGGCCCAGCGACTGGCCGCCCGCACCCGGTTTGACATCGAGATGCTGCTCGAGGCGGGATTCTGCCCGGGCATCGAAAACTATTCGCGGCCGCTCAGCGGCCGGCCGGCCGGCAGCACGCCGGGAACGCTGTTCAACTACTTTCCCGACGATTTCCTGTTTTTCGTGGACGAGTCACATGTCACGGTGCCGCAGGTGCGAGGCATGTATGCCGGCGACCGCAGCCGGAAGATGACTCTTGTCGACCACGGCTTCCGGCTGCCGAGCGCCCTCGACAACCGGCCGCTGAAGTTCGAGGAGTGGGAGAAGCGGCTCCATCAGACGGTCTACGTCTCGGCCACGCCGGGCACGTGGGAACTCGACCGTACTGCCGGCGAGGTGGTCGAGCAGGTGATCCGTCCGACCGGACTGCTCGACCCGGTGATCGAGATCGTGCCGGCAAAGCAGCAGGTGCAGCACCTCTCCGGCGAAATCGAAAGGACGGTCGCCGCCAACCAGCGGGTGCTCGTGACCACGCTCACCAAGAAACTGGCCGAGGATCTGACCGCCTACTTTCAGGAGCGAAACGTCCGCTGCCGCTGGCTGCACAGCGAACTCGACGCCTTCGAGCGGGTCGAACTGCTGACGTCGCTTCGGGAGGGGAAGTTCGACGTGCTGGTGGGTGTGAACCTTCTCCGCGAGGGGCTCGATCTGCCTGAGGTGTCGCTGGTCGCGATCCTCGACGCCGACAAGGAGGGCTTTCTCCGCAGCGAAACGTCGCTGATGCAGACGATCGGGCGTTCGGCACGAAACGTCGATGCCCGGGTGATCCTCTACGCCGACACGATCACCGAGTCGATGCAGCAGGCCATCGACGAAACCAGCCGCCGCCGTATCCTCCAGCAGGCCTACAACCTCGAGCACGGAATCACGCCGGAGACGATCCGCAAGGAGATCCGGGCGGGCATCGAGGCTGACTCGGCCTCGCGGGCCGTGGCCTTCGAGGCGGTCGGGCAGGGGGAGGATGAGCAGCGGCGACAGACCGAACTCGTCGAGCAGCTCGAAGCCGACATGATGCAGGCGGCGGCCGATCTCGACTTCGAGCGGGCCGCCGCCATCCGCGACCGGATCGCCGAAATTCGCACCGGCGGCCGACGCACTGGAAGTCGGATCGGCAGGGGCCCCCGGGGCCGGGGTGGAGGCCCGGCCGGACGGATTCCCAGACCGAAGCGATAGACCCCGGAGATCTCGAGCCGTTCGTGCCGCCGTCACGGCCGGCCGGCCGCGGTCGCTCATTCAGCCGTCACTGCTGCTGGATTTCCATGTCGTCGGCATAGACCGGGGCCGTTCGCAGCACCGAATGGGCCGGCACGTCGAGCGGCGCCAACTGATCATGCCAGGAGAGCGACGGCAGCCGGTCGAGCGTGCGGGTGGCGACACGAACCTCGATCTTCTCGTCGCCGGCGCCCCGGTAGGTTCCCTTGTTTGGCGGCACGTCACTGAAGTCCCGGCCAACGGCTGTTTTCACGAAGTCCCGGTTCACGGGGCACCCATTCGTCGGGTCGAATCCGGTCCAGCCCACGTCCGGCAGCCAGACCTCGCACCAGGCGTGACTCTGCGACTCCTTGTTGGGGCGATGGATGTAGCCGCTCACGTAACGGGCCGGCACGCCGAAGGATCGGAGGACGGCGATCATCAGATGGGTGAAGTCCTGGCAGACGCCCTTGCCGTGCTGGAGCAGATGGTCGATCGGCGATGTGGCATCGGTCACGTCGCGGGCATACTCGAATCGGCTGCGGATGTGCTCGGCGACCTGACAGACCCAGATGCCGACCCGCACCCGTGGCGGCGGCCTGAGTTGGAGGAGCAGGGGTTCGAGCAGGGCCGAGCCGCGCACCGGACCGCGGAGCGGGAGATAGTCGACCGCCTCCAGCGGTAGGTTCCACGCATCTGCCGGCTCCTGCTCGGGGAAGATCACCTGACTGGCGAGCGGCCCGACGCCCCCCTCGTCGGTCTCCACCACGCTGGCGGCGAGGATCCGGAGCATCTTCGGCGGGCGAAGCAGGTTGAAGTGGTGGACACGGTTTCCGAAGCCGTCGACGTAGCTGGCGATGCTGGCCGGACGTCCGAGGCTGATCTGGAACGAGTGGCAGCGCTGGCTGGCGTCGCTGATGGGCTCCATCCGCAGCTCGCAGAGCCACTCGCTGACCGGCTGCGAATATTCGATCGCCGTTTCGTGCTGTATTTCCAGAATCATTGCGGCTCCCGGGCGGTGTCTGAGTCGATCATTGAAGGGAGTATTGCTGCTGGAGCAGGCTGCCTGTCCGCCAGCAGCGGAGGAGGGCGTCTCCGAGGAAGGCATGCAGTCGCTCGCCGTCAAGCGTGCCGCAGTCGAGGTAGACGAGATCCGACAGGAGCCGGCCGACCGTCTTCACCAGCTCGTCGTCGCGGCGGTCGGGCAGCCGGCCGCTGATCTCGGTGAGTGACGCCATGATCCTGGCCAGGCAGAAGCGGACCGAATGGGGAAACTCGGGGTTGACGAGCAGGAATTCCACCACCCGCTCAGGTTCGACGCGGCTGATGTAGAGCCGCTGATAGGCCTCGTAGGCGGCACAATTCTTGAGCACCGCGCCCCATTGCAGATTGCTGATCGGCAGGTCGGCCGCCTCGCCCCGCTCCAGCAGGCCGAATTTCGAGTCGAGGATTCGGAGCACCTGCTCGGCCCGCTCCAGATAGCGACCGAGCTGGATGAAGTGCCAGCCCTCGTCGTGCGTCAGCGTCGCCTCGCAGACGCCGTGGAACAGCAGCACGCCGATCCTCGTCTCGTCGCAGAAGTCGTGGGGCGATTCGGCCACACGGGCCCTGAGGGCGGTGTCGGAGAGACGCCAATGGAGCTTGTTGAGCTCCCGCCACATGGCCGGACTGATCGAGCCGCGAATGCTGCGGGCGTTGTTGCGGGAGCGGTTGACGGAGGCGATCACGCTGCCGGCGTTTGTTGAATCGACCAGCAGCCAGCGTTGCACTGCAGCCACCGGATGCTCCGAATCCCTCAGCTGTGGCGGCGGCTGTCGCAGCCGGCTGAGCAGGGCATTCCACTCCAGCTCCACCGGGTTGGCAAGCACGCCGTGAAGGTCGAGATCGAGCTGGAACGTCACATCGACGGCCCGCGCGAGATACTCGGCCCGCTCGAGATAGCGGCTCATCCAGAACATCGCGTCGGCGACCCTGCTCAACATGCGCTGCCTCACATCCTCTGGCTGTCGGCGAGGATCCAGGTGTCCTTGCTGCCGCCCCCCTGGGAACTGTTGACCACCAGACTGCCTTTCGGCAGCGCCACGCGGGTCAGCCCGCCGGGCGTGACGGTGATCCGCTCTCCGCAGAGCACGAAGGGACGGAGATCGACATGCCGGCCCTCGAGCCTGCCGTCGACGAAGGTGGGGTGGGTGGAGAGCTGGATCGTCGGCTGGGCGATGAAGTCACGTGGGCTGGCCTCGATCTGGGCCCGAAACTCCTCCCGCTGCTCGCGTGTCGACGCCGGGCCGATGAGCATCCCGTAGCCGCCCGATTCGTTGACCCGCTTGACGACGAGTGATTCGAGATTGGCGAGCACGTGGCTGCGGTGGGATGGAACCTCCGGCCGGAACGTCTCGACGTTGTTGAGCAGCGGCTCCTGCTTGAGGTAGTAGCGGATCATGTCGGGCACGAACGGATAGACTCCCTTGTCGTCGGCGATTCCGGTGCCGATGCTGTTGGCCAGGGCCACCGTTCCTGCCCGGTAGGCGTTCACCAGCCCCGGCACGCCGAGGGCGCTGTCGGGCCGGAAGGTGAGCGGGTCGAGGAAGTCGTCGTCGATCCGACGGTAGATGACATCGACCTTCTGCAGCCCGCGGGTGGTTCGCATGAAGACACGGTTGCCGTCGACCAGCAGGTCGCGACCCTCGACGAGTTCGATGCCCATCCTCTGGGCGAGGAAGCTGTGCTCGAAGTAGGCGGAGTTGTACATCCCCGGGCTGAGCAGCACGGCGGTCGGCTGCGATGCCGACTCGGGGGCGATGTACTGCAGCACGTCGAGCAATGCGGCCGGGTAGTCGTCATTTGGAAGGACGTCGTAGTCGTTGAACAGCGAGGGAAAGACCCGCTTGATGACCTGACGATTCTGCAGCATGTAGCTCACCCCGGAGGGGGTGCGGGCGTTGTCCTCGAGCACCAGATATTCGCCGTCGGCGGCCCGAATCAGGTCGGTGCCGCAGACGTGCACGTAGATCCGCCGGGGCACGTTCACGCCGACGAACTCGCGTCGAAAAAAGCCGCCCTGGAGCACGAGCCTGGCAGGCACGACGCCGTCACGGAGGATGTGCTGCTCGTGGTAGACATCCCAGAGGAACAGATTGATCGCACTGATCCGCTGGGTGAGCCCGACCTCGATCTGCCGCCACTCTGCCGCCGGAATGATCCGCGGCACGGGATCCATCGGCCAGACCCGCTCGATTCCCTCCTCGGCCCGGTAGACCGTGAAGCCGACGCCGTCCTGCCGCATCGAGAGGTCCGTCATCGCCTTGCCACGGCGAAAGTCCTCCGGGGTTGCCTGCCGGACACGGTCGTAGAGCGGCTGGTAGTGAGGCCGCGGACAACCATCCCGACCGACCATCTCGTCGTAGGCTGCACCCAGTTCGTACTCCGCGAGCAGATGCTCAGCCGGGCCCGACGCCGCTCGATCGTGGTTCATGAGGACCGCCGTCCGTGTTCCAATTCGAACCACTCACGTCCCGCATCACTCGGACAACATTGCCGACAAACTGCGCAGTGGATGCCCCGCCTCAGGGCACGCCCCTCAGACCGTTGAACGCTCTCAGGCCTTTTTTCCTCGGCGGCCGGGCTGAACCCTATACTCTGCTCGAATCGTCGGGAACGCGCTGCACCATACCAGCAACTCCCGCGCCACAGTCTCAAAGCCTCGAGGAATGCATGACGTATTGCGTTGGAATCCGGACCCACGAAGGACTCGTGATGGCGTCCGATTCACGGACCAACTCTGGCATCGATCAGGTCGAGATCTGCAGGAAAATGCATAATTTCGTGATTCCGGGCGACCGGATGGTCACGATCCTCTCGAGCGGCAGCCTTTCCCTCACCCAATCCGTGATGACGCGGCTGGAACAGGAGTTTCACGCCGACGAAGGGATCGTCAAGGCTGCGACATTCTACGACGCCGTGCGTTGTGTCGGCCGGCACGTCCGAGAGGTGTCGGCACTCGACCGCGAATACATGGAGCGTGACAAAGTCGCCTTTTCGGTCAATCTGCTCGTGGGCGGACAGGTTCGCGGCGAGGCCCCGCAACTCTATCTGATCTACGCCCAGGGCAATCCGCTCCGCTGCACGCGACTCTCGCCCTTCCTGCAGATCGGCGAGGCCAAGTATGGCAGGCCGATCCTCGATCGAGGTATCCGCTTTGGCGTGACCACGCTCGATCAGGCGGTGAAATATGCGATCATCTCGATCGATTCCACGATGCGGTCGAACGTCGCCGTCGGACCTCCGATCGACCTCCTCGTCTACGCCAACGACGACCTCGCCGTCACCCGCTACCGCCGGCTCGATGCCACGGATTCAGACCTGGTCGAGGTCCGATCGAGCTGGGAACGGGAACTGCGGGCCGCAATCGGAAAACTGCCGCAGATCGACGTTCCCTCGCTCCCAGCGGACAGACAGGCGACGGTCGCCCACACCCGCGGGCAGAACGACCTCGCCGGCTGACGAGGTTTGTCAGGCAGCCTTCCGCAGCGTGTCGAGGGAGCGGCCGAGTCTGCGACGGCCGCCGTTCGCCGCGGTCGATTCGATCACCGCCGTCTCCTTGGGCTCCACGTGAACCGTCAGTCGCTCGCGGAGCGACTGGGCCAGGGCCGGTCCGAGGTCCTCCTCACGGGTCCGCGTTCCGACGTCCTCGACCGCGTCCGCCAGACCGAGCACCACCGCCTGCCGAACCCCTTCCCTCAGCCAATGAAAGAAACTCATCGCACGTTCTCCCAAGATGGTCCAAGATCTTCCGTCTGCCCGGCAGCCGCATCGACCCGGCCGCTCAGGAAGAGGTATCGGTCCTCCCGGCTGCCGGCGTGCAGCGTTGCACGACAGAGGACAGGGCCCGGCCTCTGGGCTGACTATGCCGACGGCGATCCTTTGGCCGACCGGCCGACACAGACAAGGCACATGTCGTCGCTGCGCATCTGCCCCGCCGCATGCTTTTCCACATCCCCCAGAATCCGCCGTCCGGTCTCCTCGGCATTCTTTGCCGGTCCCGCCAGAACGCGGGCGAGCCGCCCGAGCCCATAGGTTTTCTGCTCGTGATCCATCGCCTCGCTGATGCCGTCGGTGAAGAGGGCGATGCTCTCTCCGGGGGCGATATCGACGTCGATCGCGGCATAGGCCTGATCTGGCTCGACGCCCAGCGGCAGGCCCGCCTCCTCCATGCCGAGTGGTCGCACGCCGCCGGCGGCATCGCGAAGCATCACGGGGAGGTGACCGGCGTTCACGATCGTGAACCGGTGCATCCGCGGATCGAGCACGGCCACGACGAGAGTCGCAAAACGGTCGTCCCAGCCGCCACGGCAAAAACTGTTGTTGATCCGCGCAACGGCCTCGGCAACGTTCGGCTCCATCGCAAGGCAGTAGCGGACGTCGGCGGAAAGCGTCGCCATGACAAGCGCAGCCGAGACGCCCTTGCCCGAAACATCTGCCAGCACGATCGCCATCCGCCCGTCGGGCAGGGGGACATAGCCGAAGAAATCGCCGCCGATCTGCTGGGCCGGCTCGTAAAAATCGAACACCTCGTAGCCCTCGATCCGCGGCGGCCGCGACGGGAGCAGTCCCTGCTGAACGCGATGGGCGAGTTCGAGATCCCGCTTCAACTGCTCCTGACCGAGCCGTTCGTCATAGACGAGAGCCTGACCGATCGACTGGGCTGCCTGACCGGCGATTCCGGCGAGCACGGCCAGATCCTCCTTGCGGAAGTCCCGACGGACATCGCTGGAATCGAGCTGCAGCACTCCGATCACCTCCCCTCCAGCCCCCACCACGGGAACGCACATCACCGAACGGATGCGGCAGTCGACCACGCTCTGGTTGGCGCTGAAACGGCTGTCGGCTGACACATCAGCCGAGAGGATGGCACGGCGGCTGCGAACCACCCCGTCCATCAGCGAGAGACTCAGCCTCAGCGGCCCCGGCTCAGGCTGCCCCTTGAGCTTTCTGGCCCGGAGCACGAGCCGCTTCGAGGTCGGGTCGACCAGCAGCACGAACCCCCTGTCGGCCTGGGGAAAAATGTCGAACATTCCATCGAGCAGTCGTGGCAGCACCTCGTCGAGCGACAGCGATCCGCCGATGGCCCGATTGAGCCCGAGGATCGCCCGCAGCCGTGCCGAGACATCGGGGCCACTCGCTTCGTCGAGCGTGTGATGCGGAAGCTCGACCTGGGAAATGATTTTTGAGCCGGAGGCGTCCGACTCCTCATAGTCCGGAAGAAAGCCGGTATCCGCACCGATCTCGACCCGATCCGCCGAGAGCGGCGTGTTGCTCCAGAAGACCAGCTTTTGGTCGCAGATCAGCACCTCGTCGCCTTCGAACAGCACCCGCTTGCCGATCAGCTGCTTGCCGTTGACGAACGTGCCGTTTCGGCTGCGGAGATCCTCGATCACCGTCTCGCTTCCCTGCCGGGTCACGACCGCATGCTGACGGCTGACGGCGGACACGTCGAGGACGATCTCGCAGGCCGGATGCCGGCCGATCACCGTCCGATCCTTGACGATCCTGTGCCGCTCCCCCTTGTGCGGTCCGGTCTGTAATTCGAGCGATCGATGAGGCACGAAATCCTCGGAAGAGCAGGCCAGGCTCGGGGGCCACCGAGACTGGAGAACGAAACACCGGAATTGCCTTGCAGCCGTTCTGCAGGTACGCTCCGAAACCGACCTTCTGCAGCATACCCGCTCCAGAAGATTGCTTGCGACGCGGGCAGCAGGCGGCTCTGTCGCAGGAACGCGGCAGACGTCCGGCCGGCATCGCTTCGCAGGCCCTCGGCTTCGAAGGTTCGCGACGGAAGTCCCTTTGGGGAATGGTGTAACGGTAGCACGACTGGCTCTGAACCAGTTAGTCTAGGTTCGAATCCTAGTTCCCCAGTTTTTTCCTAGTTCCCCAGTTTTTAACCTCACGCGCCGGTGGGCTTGCCGGGACATTGCCGGCGAGATGGTCTGTCCGGCTTTGACCTCACCCGCCGGTGGGCTTGCCGGGACCCATCTCCTCCCCATGCATGAGGCTGTATCGATCGATCCTCCGCCTCACAGGGTGCTTCTCGTCGACGATCAGCCGATGATCGGCGAGGCTGTCCGGCGGATGCTGGCCGACGAACGGGATATCAGCTTCGAGTTCTGCGGCGAGGCCGAACAATCGATCGCCGTGGCCTCCGTGTTCGGCCCCAGCGTGATCCTGCAGGACCTGGTGATGCCGGGCATCAATGGCCTCGACATGGTCCGCCGCTTCCGGGCGATGCCGGCCACCTCCCAGGTTCCAATCATCGTGCTTTCAGGCCGTGAGGAGGCTGTCGTCAAGGCCCAACTGCTCGACGCCGGCGCCAACGACTACCTGGTGAAACTCCCCGATCAGATCGAATTGATCGCCCGGATTCGGGTCCACTCCGACGCCTATCGGCGGATGCTGGAACGCGACGCTGCCTTCGCCGCCCTGGAAAAGTCGCTGGCAGACCTCGAACGCGAGAGGCAGAAGTCGGAACGACTGCTGCTCAACATCCTCCCGAAGACGATCGCCGACCGCCTCAAGGACGGCGACGGCTCGATCGCCGAAAGCTTCGAACGCGTCACCGTCCTGTTCGCCGATCTCTGCGGTTTCACCGAGTTTTCCCAGCATGTCGAGGCCCGTCAGGTCGTCGAGATGCTCGACGAAGTCTTTTCCTCGTTCGACCACCTCGCCCAGGCTCACGGTGTCGAGAAGATCAAGACGATCGGCGACGCCTACATGGCCGTGGCCGGCCTGCCCGTGCCCCGCGACGATCACGCCCAGGCCGTCGCCGCCATGGCCCTGGGGATGCTCGAGTCGTTTCGCGGCGTGATGCAGAGCCGCGGCCTCTCGATGGAGGTGCGGATCGGGATCCATTCGGGGCCCGTGGCGGCCGGCGTGATCGGCCGCCACAAGTTTTCCTACGACCTCTGGGGAGACACGGTGAACCTCGCCAGCCGGATGGAGTCGCATGGCGAACCGTCGCGGATCCACGTCTCTCAGGTGACCCGTGGCCTTCTCGAGCCGTCGTTCGTCTTCGCCGATCGCGGTGAGATCACGATCAAGGGGAAGGGGACGATGCAAACGTCGTTTCTGCTCGGCCGCGGCTGACGCCATTCAACAGCCGCCGCAGCTTGTTCCTTCCTGACTCAGACCCTCAAACCAGAGATCAGGCCCGGACGACAGGGCAGGAACCAGCGACCGGAGATCGCCGAGGAACATTCGGCAGGATGCCGAGATTTTCGATGAACTCAGTGCCAACGTTTGAGCCAGCCCCTGCGCCAGAAAAACACCACCATCCCCGAGACGGTCAGCAGCATGATGCCGACGGCGACGATCGCGCCGTAGCGATAGGTGAGCAGGGGCATGTTCCAGGGAGAACTCGTGTCGAAGTTCATCCCGTAGTATCCGGTGATGAACGTCAGCGGCATGAAGATCGTGGCGATGACGGTGAGGAGTTTCATCACGTCATTCATCCGGTTGTTGAGGCTGGCCAGGTAGATGTCCCTCAGGTCGCTGCCGATCTCCCGATAGCTCTCCATCAGGTCGAGCAGTTCCATGGTGTGGTCGTAGGAGTCGCGGAAGTGGGCCCGGGCATGGTCGCCGACGAGAGGGGTGGGTTCCCTGCCGAGGGCGTGGAGCAGGTCCCGGGTCGGCCAGAGCGCCCGCCGCAGCGTCATCAGGTCGTTTCGCACATCGTGGATTCCGACCAGCGAGGTCCTCGAAGGACGATCGAGGGCCTCCTCCTCGAGTGATTCGAGCCGGTCGCCGAACCGCTCCAGCACCGGGAAATATCCGTCGATCAGCACGTCCAGCAGGAAGGCGCAGAGGGCGTCACAGCCCTCCCGGCCGATGTGGGTGCGGCCATGGCGAATCCGGTCGCGGACGAGGTCGAAGGGATCGGGGGCGGACTGTTCCCGGAATGTGATCAGATAGCGGTCGCCGAGGAAGATGCCTACGGGATCGGTGACGATCGCATCCCCGTCGAACCGCACGGTGCGGGCCGCCACCAGCACCTGATGGCCGAACACCTCCACCTTCGGCCGCTCATCCGGCGTGACGGCGTCCTCGAGGGCGAGTTCTTCGATCTCGAAGACGTCGCCGATCAGCCTGTTGGTGGCCAGATCCTCGAGCCCCTCGATGTCGATCCAGACGACCGGCCACTTCTCTCTGGCGACCGTCAACTGCTCGGGACGGATGATGGTGGTCTCCTCGACCTGCGTCCCGTCGCAGCAGAGCATCCGCAGGATGGCGGGACGCTCGAGGGCGGACTCTTCCCCGTCGTCATTGCCGCTCAGCGTCATCAGGGGCGTTGCCGCCGACGGGGCGGACGATCCATCGACTGGTGGATTTTTTGGATAGGCGTGACGATGGCGGCGACGGCGACGCTGTTTCCGATGTGACATCTCTCGAACCCTATCCCAAGCCTTGTCTCAGACACCTGAACTGAACGTTGCCGAAAGATGATAGCGACCGTCTGGCCGTGATACTTCAGCCGTGTCGATCGCCAGCCCCGCGGCCTGCTAGGCTTTCCCCCAATGTCGCAGTCCCCAGAACACTCTCCGGTTGGCGAGGCCATGGTCTGGGCATCCCGCATCATGGCGATAGGACTGACGATGTTTCTCCCGGGCGTGGCGGGAAACTGGCTGGACGCCCGCCTGGGAACGCAACTGCTCGGCCCTGCCGGCCTGGTGATCGGATTCTCGACCGGGATCTTCTGGTTGGCCCAGCTGGGCCGACAGTCGCAGCGTCGCCGAAGGGAGAGACTCGCCGCGGCTACGACCCGGAAAACGGTTCAGACCGCCGGATTGGCCGCGAGCCACTGCGGCGAACAGGACCGGACTTGGCGCCCAACCGGCCTTCATGGCACCGTACGCAGCCCCACCGACCCCCGAAGCCCGCCGGACCGTTCCGGACCCTGACATTGGCCCATCCTCCATCCAACGAACAGCGAAACAACGACCGGCGGCGGGGCACATGGCTTGGTGCCTTCACGCTGCTCGGGGTCCTCGCCGCGGCGGTGGCGGTCGCCCTTGCCATTGGCGGCGGGCCGCGCTGGAAGGAGGCTGTGGCTTTTGCGGCGGGGGTGAGCCTCGTTGCAGCGGCGGCTGGCTGGCTGGTGGCCCGACTCGGTCCCCGGGACCCGGCCCTTGCGGTGGCCTCGAATCTGGCGGCTGTCACGCTGCGGATCGTCCCCCCGCTGGTGGCCCTCGGCTGGCTCAACAGCGGGGGAAAAGGCCTGCTGGC
Organism: Candidatus Kuenenia stuttgartensis; assembly: GCA_945897435.1. Lineage (GTDB taxonomy): Bacteria > Planctomycetota > Planctomycetia > Pirellulales > UBA1268 > RGVT01. The sequence goes on from CAMDFJ010000002.1 coordinate 36,883, forward strand.
GGCCGGCGCCGGAGGGCTGCTGGTCGCTTTTTATCTGACCCTCCTTGCCACCGACATCGTTCTGAACATCATGATGGCTCCGCAGGCTCCAGTCTCGCGCACGAGGTGATCCCATGTCGGCAAATCCCATCTACCACCTCAAGGACTGCTATTTCTTCGAGGTGCCCAAGGCAATGTGGCGGCAGGGCTGGAAGACCCTTGACGACGTGCCCGCATTTTTGCGAACCGCCCATCCCGAGGTGGGCGACGTGCGGGAGTTCAATGCGGCGATGGACGGGAAAATCCTGATCCCGCAGCCGTTCGCCCAGTTGGAGAGCCTCTATTCGGTCAAGTCTGGGTTTGGAATCTCCAAGTACATGATCCTCGAACTGATCGTGGCGGCGGCCCTGTTTTTGATCTTCACCTGGGTCGCCGCACGGCTCCGCTCGGGCGGTGCACCGAGGGGCCGGATGCTCAACCTCTTCGAGTCGATGCTGGTGTTCGTCCGAGATCAGATCGCGCGGCCCGCGATCGACGACCCGCATGCCCACGACCATGCCGCCGAAGACGGGCACCAGGGGCATGGCGGCCATGGACACGCCGCCGCCCATGCCCTTCCGGCCCACGAAGGCGACGCCTACGTGCCGCTGCTCTGGACGCTGTTCTTCTTCGTGCTCGGCTGCAACCTGTTTGGAATGGTGCCCTGGGCTGGATCGCCGACCGCGTCGTTCTCCGTCACCCTGGCCCTGGCCGGCGTCGCCTTCGCCTCGGTCGTGCTGGCTGGCATGTGGAAATTCGGATTCCTCGGCTTTTTCTTCAATCAGGTGCCGTCGATGGATCTGCCGGTCTTCCTCAGCCCGCTCAAGCTGCTGATTTTCCTGATCGAGATCCTCGGCCTCTGCATCAAGCACCTGATCCTCGCGGTCCGACTGCTGGCCAACATGGTCGCCGGCCACCTCGTGCTGCTCGGCATCATGGGGATGATCGGTGCTGCAGCCTCGTATTCGACCGGCATGTGGGCCACGGTGACCGGGATCAGCGTGATCAGCGCGACGCTTTTCAGCGTGCTGGAACTGTTCGTCGCCTTTCTGCAGGCCTACATTTTCACCTTCCTTTCGGCCCTGTTCATCGGAGCTTCCGTCCACCACCACTGATACCCCGCGGGCCCCAAAAAAGCCCCGGCCGCAAAACTGGCCTTCAAATTCCACCCGATTACCGTAGAACACGCATTCCCCGAATGCCCTTCGGTCCGAGAGCACGATTCACGTTTGGTTTTCAATCCCCTACCGGAACTCGTTCCGGATTCCCCGTTGCAAGGAGCATGATCCCGTGATGATCCGATCGATTCTTTCCGCCCGCTCGCTGTCCGTCCTGGCTGCCGTTGCGCTCACCTTCTTCGTCGCTGACATCGCCAACGCCCAGGAGGCTGCCGCAGCCGGCCGTTCGCTCATCGACCTGACGAGCGCTTTCAGTGTTGCCCTCGTCGTCATCGGTGCCGCCCTCGGCATCAGCAAACTGGCCGCATCGGCCTACGAGAGCATGGCCCGCCAGCCCGAGGTTTCGGGCAACATCCAGACGGCCATGATCATCGCGGCCGCCCTGATCGAAGGCTTCACGTTCTACGCGCTGTTCATCTGCTCGCAGAAGGCCTGACTTTCGTCGATCCGCGTGGCCCTCTCCGGGCCCCGCGGCGACTGCCCTGCAGGTTGGTGCGGCGGAGGAGATGTCCCCGCCGTGCCGACCGGCACGGGGGCAGACGAACACCGTTGCCAGAGATACGTTTCCGAACAGGTTTCCGAACGATTCATTTCGAGGATTTCGACGTGACAAGGCTTCCCCGTCATGCTGCTCTGACCGCCCTCTTTCTGGCGATCTTCGTCCTCCCAATCCTCCCGGGCGGTGGTGGAAAGACCCTTGGCGCAGACCACGCCACCGGACATGACGGACATGACGGACATGGGCACACCGAACACCATGTCGAGATCGGCCATAAACCTCCCAGCGGAATGACGGCGGCTGAATTCGAGAGCCCGGCCGAGTTTCGCAGGGATCTCGCGATCTGGTCGGCGGCCGTGTTTCTCACGCTGCTGGGTCTGCTCACCAAGTTTGCCTGGAAGCCGATCATGCAGGCGCTCGACACCCGCGAGCAGGGAATCGCCGACCTGATCGCGGCGACGAAGGCAGCAAACGACGACGCCAAGCAGATGCTCGTCTCCTACGAGCGGCGGCTCGCCGAAGCCTCGGACGAGGTCCGCGGCATGCTCGAGGAGGCCCGCCGTGATGCAGACGTCACCCGGCAGTCGATCGTGGCCGAGGCCCGCAAGGCTGCCGAGGAAGAACAGTCCCGCGCCAAGCGTGAAATCGGCCAGGCCCGCGACGAGGCGCTCGCCCAGATCGCCGAGAAAGCCGGGGATCTGGCCGTCGAGGTGGCGGGCAAGTTTCTTCGCGAAAAGATCGGCAAGGATGAGCATGCCCGTCTGATTCGGGATTCCGTCGCCAGCCTCGCATCCCAGCCTCGCGTCGGTGGCCCAAGCCTCAACTGACCGGTACTTTTTCTCGAGACACAAGCCAGACACTCCACGTCATGCCCGACACGGCCACACAAGCGTCCGACCCAGCCAGTCTTCCGACCGACACGGGAGTGGCACGTCTGGCAAGGGTCTATGCCCAGGCGATCGTTGATGCGGCCGACAGCAAGGGATGCCGCGGCGAAGTGCTTGCCGAACTCGGATCGATGGTCCACGAGGTGCTTGCGAAGGTGCCATCGGCAGCGGCCGTGTTTGCCTCGCCGAGGATCAGCCCGGACGAGAAGTCGGCGATGATCGACAAGATCTGCGGCGAGAAACTGCTCCCCACGACGCTCCACAGCCTTCACATTCTCGCCCGCCACGGCCGTCTCGGACTGCTCCGCGAGGTGGTCGACGCTGCTGCCGTCCTCTGCGACGAGCGTGACGGCCTGCGACGGGCCACGTTCACCACAGTCGTTCCACTCGACAGCGCCGAGCAGGAGCGACTCGCCGCCGAGGTGGGCCGCCTCATCGGTTTCAGGCTGGCACCCACGTTCACCGTCAATCCAGACGTCATCGGCGGACTCGTCGTCCGCATCGATGACACCGTCTATGACCATTCCGTTGCCACGAGTCTCGAGCGACTCGGCGACCGGCTGAAGCAGAGGAGTATCAATGAAGTTCAACACCGACGAGATCGCATCGGTTCTGCGTGAGGAAATCGACCGTTACGAGTCGAGCATCGACGTCCGCGAGGTCGGCCGGGTGCTCGAGGTCGGCGACGGCATCGCCAGGGTCTGGGGCCTGTCGGGCGTCATGGCCGGTGAAATGGTCGAGTTTCCCGGCGGCATCACCGGCTTGGCATTCAATCTCGAGGAAAACTCCGTCGGCGTGATCATCCTCGGCGACTACCTCAAGGTCACCGAGGGTGACGAGGTTCGCAGCACTGGCAAACTGCTCAGTGTGCCGGTCGGCGAAGCGGTGATCGGCCGGGTGCTCGACCCGCTCGGCAATCCGCTCGACGGCAAGGGCCCCGTGATCAGCAATGAACGTCGGCCGGTCGAAACACTCGCCCCGGGCGTCGCCGATCGGTCGCCCGTCCGCGAACCGTTGCAGACCGGCATCAAGGCGATCGACGCCATGACGCCGATCGGCCGCGGACAGCGGGAACTGATCATCGGCGACCGCAAGACGGGCAAGACGGCGATCGGCATCGACGCCATCATCAACCAGAAGAACAGTGGCGTGAAGTGCTTTTACGTCGCCGTCGGCCAGAAGGACTCGTCGGTTGCCGTGGCGATCGACACGCTCCGCAAGTATGGCGCGATGGACTACACGACGGTGATCGTTTCCGGAGCCAGCACCGCGGCCCCGCTGCAGTACATTGCCCCCTATTCGGGCACGGCAATGGCCGAGTACTTCATGTACAACGGCCAGCATGCACTGATCGTGTATGACGATCTTTCGAAGCAGGCCACGGCCTACCGCCAACTCTCGCTGCTGATGCGTCGGCCGCCGGGCCGCGAGGCCTATCCGGGTGACGTGTTCTACGCCCACAGCCGTCTGCTCGAGAGGTCTGCGAAGCTCTCGAAGGAGAAGGGGGGCGGTTCGCTGACGTCGCTACCGATCATCGAGACCCTCGAGGGGGAGGTTTCGGCCTACATTCCCACCAACGTGATCTCGATCACCGACGGCCAGATCTACCTTCAGCCCGACCTGTTCTTCGCCGGCCAGCGGCCGGCCATGAACGTCGGCATTTCGGTGTCGCGGGTGGGCGGTGCAGCCCAGGTCAAGGCGATGAAGAAGGTGTCGGGCGGCCTGCGGCTCGACCTCGCGAGCTTCCGCGAACTCGAGGCCTTCGCCCAACTCGGCACCGACCTCGATGCGGCCACCCAGTCTCGGCTCGACCGCGGCTACAGGATGGTCGAACTCCTCAAGCAGGGACAGTACCAGCCGATGGACGTGGTCGATCAGGTGATGAGCATCTATGCCGGCACCCGCGGACACCTCGACTCCGTGAAGCGGGAAGATGTTGCGGCCTGGGAGCAGCAATTCCTCACCTTCGTTCGCGACCAGGCGCCGGAACTGCGTTCCCGACTCGAATCATCGAAGGAACTCGACGGGGAGACGGAGCGGCTCCTCGAGGCAGCGATCGCGGAGTTCAAGCGACAGTGGTCTGCCAGAGGAATGGCCGACGCGAGGCCGGCCGTGGCGGCCGCTCGCTGAGCGAGGCCTGTCGGGGCGGACCCGGCAGAGAGTTGACGAATCGACTGACACACTGACCAACACCGGGGCGACCAGCAGGGCGACACACGATGGCTAAGGCACGGGCACTCGACCGACGCCGCCGTTCCGTGAGGAACATCCGCAAGATCACGCGCACGATGGAACTGATCGCGACCGCGAGGTTCAAGAAGGCGATGGACCGGTCGATCGCGGCGCGGGACTACACGAACCGGCTGGCAAAAATTCTGGAAAATATCGCCGGCGTGGGGGCCGGGGTGGCCCATCCTCTGCTCGAGGTTCGGCCCACGACGCGGTCGGCAGTCCTCGTCCTCACAGGCAACCGCGGCCTCTGCGGCGGCTACAACTCGAACATCGTGCGGCAGTCACTGGCCCTGCTCGGGCAGTGGCGGAGCGAGCGGGTCGAAACCCACGTGGCCGTCTCGGGCAAGCGGGGGATTTCAGCCCTCAAGTTTCGCGGCATCCCGATGGAGGAGCGCTACACGAACTTCGAGGACAAGCCCGAGTTCGAAGCGGTGGCGCCGATCGGACGGGCCTACCTTGCCGCCTACTCGGCCGGCGAGATCGACCGCCTCGACGTCGTCTACACGAAGTTCGAGAGCATCTCCAGGCAGTCGGCGGTCACCGAGATGCTGCTGCCGCTCAAGGCCCCCGAACCGGCGGGGGCCGCCTCCGGCCCGATCCAACTCGCCTCCCAGGAATATGATTTTTATCCCTCCGCAGAGAGCATTCTCGAAGAGATCCTGCCGGCGAGTTTCCTCTCCAGACTGTTCAAGTGCTTCCTCGACGCTGCGGTCAGCGAGCAGGTGGCCCGAATGGTGGCGATGAAGTCGGCCAGCGAAAATGCCGGTGGCCTGATCAAGGATCTCTCCCGCCGCTACAACCGGGCCCGACAGTCGCAGATCACCGGCGAGATCATGGAGATTCTCGGCGGCGTCGAGGCGTTGAAGCAGTGAACGAGAGACGAATGACGATCGCCCCAGGCACCCGATAACGACCAGCCCACCAGACTCCCACAGATCCTCGCCCCCATCAGGAAAACAGGAATCGCAATGGCAACGGCAACGAAGACGCCCGGCAAGAATACCGGCAAGAACATCGGCAAGGTCTCCCAGGTCATCGGCTCGACGTTCGACGTGGAGTTTCCCGAAGATTGCCTCCCGGCGATCTACAACGCCGTCCGCATCGACTCCGAAAAGAAGGGCGTGTCGCTCCATCTCGTGGGCGAGGTCCAGCAGCATCTCGGTGGCGGCAAGGTCCGCTGCGTGGCCCTCGGCTCGACCGATGGTCTGATCCGCGGCGAGCAGGTGGTTGACACCGGTGCCCCGCTCAGCGTGCCTGTCGGCCCGGCCACGCTCGGCCGGGTGTTCAACCTGCTCGGCGAGCCGATCGACAACCGCGGGCCCGTCGACACCAAGGAACGCTGGCCAATCCACCGCGACCCGCCGCCGGTGACCGAACTCTCGACGCGGACGGAACTGTTCGAGACCGGCATCAAGGTGATTGATCTCCTGACGCCATTCGTCCGCGGTGGCAAGGCCGGTCTGTTCGGCGGTGCCGGTCTCGGCAAGACGGTGATCCTCACCGAACTCATCGCCCGCATCGCCAGTGCCCACGGCGGCTATTCGGTGTTCGCCGGGGTTGGCGAGCGGACGAGAGAGGGCACCGACCTCTGGCTGGAGATGCAGGAAGCCAAGATCGGCGATACCGGCCGCAGCGTCATCGAGCAGACCTGCATGGTGTTCGGCCAGATGAACGAACCGCCGGGAGCACGGCTTCGGGTCGCCCTCTCCGCCCTGACCATGGCCGAGTACTTCCGCGACACGACCGGCGCCGACACGCTTCTCTTCGTCGACAACATCTTCCGCTTCTCGCAGGCTGGCAGCGAGGTGAGCGCCCTCCTCGGACGCATGCCGAGCGCCGTGGGCTATCAGCCGACGCTGGCCACCGAGATGGGAGCGCTGCAGGAGCGGATCACCTCGACCTCCAAGGGAGCGATCACGTCCGTGCAGGCGGTCTACGTTCCGGCAGACGATCCGACCGATCCCGCGCCCGCCACCGCCTTCGGCAACCTCGACGCCTTCCTCTATCTGGAGCGATCAATCTCCGAGAAGGGCATCTATCCCGCCGTCGATCCGCTCGCCTCGTCGAGCCGAATTCTCGACCCGCAGTATGTCGGCGAGCGGCACTACAAGATCGCCCGCCGTGTGCAGCGAACGCTGCAACGGTATCGCGAACTGCAGGACATCATCGCGATTCTCGGCGTCGACGAACTCTCCGAGGAGGACAAACTCGTCGTCCACCGGGCACGCCGGATGGAGCGGTTCCTTTCACAGCCGTTCCTCGTGGCCGAGGTCTTCACCGGCAAGCCGGGCGAGATCACGAGCCTGGCCGACACGATCCGCTCCTTCGAGGAGATCGCCGACGGCAAGTGGGACCACCTCCCCGAGCAGGCCTTCATGTATGTCGGTCCGATCGAACAGGCCGAAGAGCAGGCCAAGAAGATGGCGGCCAAGGCCTGACATTTTCCAGAGTCGGGAACGGCTGATCCGTATACTTCCGCAAAGCACCCCCCATGGCAGAAACCAAGCACTCTGGCATCCGCTGCGTCATCGTCACCCCGGAGTCGACGATCCTCGACATCCGGGCCCGTTCCGTGTCGCTGCCGCTGTTCGACGGCCAGCGGGGCGTCGCCCGCGGCCATGCCCCGTTCATCGGACGCCTCGGAGCCGGCGAGGTGAGGATCGTGCCCGAGCAGGGTGCGGAGGGAGGCCCCCGGCTGTTCTTCGCGGAGGGTGGCTTCGTCGAGGTCGGCCACGACGCCGTGACGATCATCACGCAGCGTGCCATCCCCGGCGACAAACTCAGCGCTGCCGAGGCGAAAGCGGAACTGGAGCGGCTTCGGTCAGCCCCGGCGATCGGCGACGAGGCGATCGAGGAGCGTCTGAAGGCCGAGGAGATCGCCCGGGCCCTGGCACGGGCAGCCGCCCACGCCCGGTAGGAGCCGTTCAATGGCCACCTCCGCAGACGGGCCAGCGGCGTTCATCGTCCTCGACCGGCCGGAGTCTCTTGCGATCGCCAGGCTGATCCTGACGGTGGTTACGATGCTGTCGCTGTCCCGGGGAACGGTCGCCGCCCAGGAGCGTCCGAAGGCGTTCGTCGGGGCGACCCTGCTGCCAATCTCGGGTCCGCCCATCGCCAGCGGAGTGATCGTCGTCCGCGATGGCAAGATCAGCGCGATCGGGCCGGAGGCATCGACATCGGTTCCGGAAGATTCGGAGCGGATCGATCTGAAGGGCAGGGTGATCATGCCCGGACTCGTCGACACGCACAGCCACGTCGGTGGCGGCAGCGGTGCAGACTCGAGCGGTCCGATCCAGGCCGACGTGAGAATCCTCGATTCGATCAACGTCCGCGACGCCGGCTTCCGAAAGGCCCGAGCCGGAGGCCTGACCACGCTCAACATCATGCCGGGCTCCGGACACCTCGCCAGCGGGCAGACGGTCTATGTCAAGCTTCGTGACGCCGAGACGATCGAGGACATCATCTACCGCGATGCGGCGGGAAACATGCTCTGCGGGCTGAAGATGGCCAACGGAACCAACTCCCAGCGGAATCCGCCGTTTCCCGGCACGCGGGCCAAGTCGGCGGCCCTCGTGCGACAGAAGTTCCTCAAGGCCGACGAATACCGCCAGAAACTCCGGCTCGCGGCCGAGGACTCCGAGAAGCGGCCTGATCGGGACCTGGAGATGGAATCGCTCGTCGAGGTCCTCGATGGAACCCGCGTGGTGCATCATCATGTCCACCGGGCAGACGACATCCTGACCGTGCTGCGACTACGCGAGGAGTTTGGTTTCGAGGTCGTCCTCCATCATGCCAGCGAGGCATGGAAGGTGGCCGACCAGATTGCCCGGGCGGGCGTTCCCTGTTCGGTGATCGTCGTTGACAGCCCCGGTGGGAAACTCGAAATGATGGACTTCTCACTGGCGACGGGAGCGGTGCTGGAGAGGGCCGGCGTCGCCTGTGCGATCCACACCGACGACCCCGTCACCGACTCGCGGCTTTTCCTCAGAACAGCTGCCCTGGCGGTACGGGCCGGGATGACGCGGGCAAAGGCCCTCGAGTCGGTCACCCTGGCCGGAGCCAAAATGCTTCGGCTGGAGGATCGGATCGGGTCGCTCGACGTCGGCAAGGACGCCGATCTGATCGTCCTTTCAGGCGATCCGCTCTCGGTGCAGACGAAGGTGCTGCACACGTACGTCGAAGGGCGGAAGGTCTTCGACAGGGAGAATCCGGAGGACCGGCTGTTTGCAGTCGGCGGCTTCGGTGGCAGCCGCGACCAATTCGCCGAGGCCTGCTGCACGGCTCCCGCAGTCGAGGCCAGCCGATGAAGCAGCTTTCCCTCGCTTCGACCATCGCCCTCCTGCTGGCGGTCCTCCCGCCGAGGGCCTCCGCCGCCGAGGCCCTCGCCATCCGGGGTGATCTCGTCTACACGATGGCCGGCCCGGCGATCCGCGACGGAGTGGTGCTGATCGCTGACGGACGCATCCGTGCCGTCGGTCCGGCCGGGGAGGTCCTGGTTCCCGACGGCACCAGACTGATCCAAGCCGCTGTCGTCACGCCGGGCCTGATCGACGCCCACACCGTCGTCGGATTGAGCGGCTACCTGAATCAGGAGCAGGATCAGGACCAGCTCGACGACGGCGACCCGATCCAGCCGGAACTCCGGGCCATCGATGCCTACAACCCGCGGGAGCGGCTCCTCGAATGGGTTCGCGGGTTCGGCATCACGACGATCCACACAGGTCACGCTCCAGGCGCACTCATCTCCGGCCAGACAATGGTGACGAAGACCGCCGGCGACGCGATGCTCCGGCCGGTTGCAATGGTCGCGGTCACGCTGGGCGATGCCGGCCGGGCGGGCGAGGGGGAGAAAAAGTCACCCGGAACCCGGAGCAAATCGGTGGCCATGCTCCGCGCCGAACTCCTTCGCGGCCAGGCGTACCTTCGGAAGCGGCAGCTCGAGGACGAGACGAAGCGACCCGACAAGGACCTTCGGCTCGAGGCCATCGCCAACGTGCTCGATGGTACCTGGCCGCTGCTCGTCACCGTCGATCGGGCCACCGACATCGCCTCGGCTCTGCGGATCGCCGAGGAGTTCAAGTTGCGGATCGTGCTCGACTCCGCCGCCGAGGCCTATCTGCTCAGCGACAGGATCAGGGCGGCCGGCGTGCCTGTCATCCTCCACCCAACCATGCGCCGTGCCGGGACGGGAGAAACCGAGAACCTCGCAATGGACACCGCAGCCAGACTCCGCCGGGCCGGGATTCCTTTCGCCCTGCAGAGCGGCTACGAGTCGTACGTGCCGAAGACACGAGTCGTCCTCTTTGAGGCCGGCGTCGCCCTCGCCAACGGCCTCTCAACCGAGGAGGCACTGGCCTCGATCACGATCGACGCGGCCGGAATCCTCGGAGTCGCCGACCGCGTCGGCTCGCTCGCCGTCGGCAAGGATGGCGATGTCGCGACCTACGACGGCGATCCCTTCGAATTCACGACCCACTGCACGGCCGTCGTGATCGACGGCGACGTCGTCAGCGACGACCCCCGCTGAGGCCAGGCCCGCGGAAGACTATATCTGGTAGTCGGATTCCGGAGTCTGAACCTCGCCCCGCATCCGGAGCTTGGGGCGTTCGAGGACGACGGTGGTATGCGGATCGATCGACCGCGTCAGCCAGACGTTGCTGCCGATCACCGAGTCGTGGCCGATCCTCGTGGCACCCCCGAGCACAGTGGCGTTGGCGTAGATCACGACCCGATCCTCGATCGTCGGGTGCCGCTTGGTGCCGCGGACGAGGTTGCCCTCACCGTCAGTCTGGAAGGAGAGGGCGCCGAGCGTGACACCCTGATAGAGCTTGACGTGTCTGCCAATCTCGCAAGTCTCTCCGATCACCACTCCGGTGCCGTGATCGATGAAGAAGTGATCGCCGATCGTGGCGCCAGGGTGGATGTCGATGCCGGTGTTTGCATGGGCCCATTCGGCCATCATCCGGGGGATGAGCGGCACTTCGAGACGGTGCAGGAGGTGGGCGAGACGGTGGATGGTCACGGCCTCCAGTCCCGGATAGCAGAAGATCACCTCATCGAGGGTTCGCACTGCCGGATCACCGTCGTAGGCGGCCTGTACGTCGGTCGCCAACACCCGCCGCAGCTCCGGAATCCGCTCCAGAAACTCGATCGCCTTTGCCTGTCCGAGGGCCTCGAAGTCGGCCTCATCGGTGCAGTGCTGTACAGCATCCGAAACTCCGGGGAGTTCGACTCCCTGCTCGGCCGCCGCCCGCTGGGCGGTGAGGCTGTGTCGCACGGCCCGACCTATCTGCGTGGTCAGTTTGTCGTGCAGCCCGTCGACGAGGTCACCCACATGGTAGGTGACGTTGCCCATGTGAAGATTTTCCCGCCTCCGGTAGCCGGGGTAGAGAATCTCCTTCAGGTCCTCGCAGGCGGCAATGATCGACTCGTAATTCGGCAGCGGGCAGTGGCCGAGATAGTTGATCGTGGGGACGTCCTGATACGTCTCCACGATCCGCCTCGTGAGCTCGGGCAGCTGCTCCTTGAGTCGCACGTCTGTGGACATATTTCGCGATCGTACGAGTGGGACCGCGGGACCGGCAACAGCGCCGACGGTCAAAACCCGCAGGGTCAGAACCTGACACAGGCTACGGTCGGCCTGCCGAACGGCTGAAATTGAGGGATATTCCGGTTTTCCCAACAGATTCAGGCCGGCGCCGACGTCTCGGGAGTCGGGGCAGACTCTGCGGGCCGGCTCCCGGCCCCCCGGCCCGCAGCATGGGCACCCAGGACGGGCTGCCATGCCCCGAGATCCGGCGCTACTGGCAAGCGGAGGCCGGCCTCTGCCGGATGTGGGACAGGCTTCAGCCTGTCATGCCCCAACTCGCCAAACCCGTTCGGGGGTCAGGCCGGCGATTCGCCGCAGGCTGCAATCGCATCCACCAGATTCAGGCCGCCGTCGTAGAGGGCGCGGCCGACGATGCAGCCCTCCGCGCCGATGCTCGCCACCTCGCGGAGGTCGCTGGCCGTGGCGATTCCCCCCGAGGCGACGACCGGCAGCGGGGTGGCTGCGATCATCTCTTTCAGGGCAGGCAGATTCGGCCCCTGAAGCATGCCATCGGTGGCGATGTCGGTGTAGACGATCCCGGCGAGATCGAGGTCGGCATGCCTTCGGGCCACCTCCACCGCGGCGAGGCGACTCGTCTCGAGCCAGCCGCGAACGGCGACCATTCCGTTGCGGGCGTCGAGCCCGAGCACGATCTGGCCGGGCAGGCCGGCAGCCAGTGCGACGAGGAGTTCGGGCTCTTCGATCGCGACGCTGCCGACGACGAGTCGGGCGACGCCCGCGGCCGCATAGGCCTGCGCCGTCTCGAGTCTGCGGATGCCGCCGCCCACCTGACAGGGCACTCCGGCGGCCGAGACCATCCGACCGATGAGTCCGGCCTGAACCGCGTCGCCAGCCTTGGCGCCGTCGAGATCGACGATGTGCAGCCGTCGCGCACCCTGATCCACGAAACGCCGGGCCATTGCCACGGGATCGTCGGAGAAGACCGTCTCGCGTGCGTAGTCGCCCTGTAGAAGCCGAACGCACCTGCCATCCCGAAGATCGATCGCCGGCCAGAGTTGCATCGGGCGGTTCCTGGTTAGTTGAGAAACGCCTGTAGCAGCCGCATGCCGGCCGCCTGGCTCTTCTCGGGATGAAACTGGGTGGCGAACAGCCGGCCCCGACGCACAGCCGAGCAGAAGGGACCGCCATAGTCGGTCGTCGCAGCGATCACCGTCGGATCATCGGGACGGGCCAGATAGGCGTGGACGAAGTAGAAGTAGTCGCCGTCCGCCAGAAGATTTCCCGGGCCGGCATCGCCCTGCCAGGAGACGGTGTTCCATCCCATGTGGGGAACCTTCATGCCGGTCGGCAGGGAAAACCGCACGACCTCTCCCGGCAGTACGCCGAGTCCGGCCACGGGGCCGCCTTCGTGCCCAGTGGAGAAGAGGAGTTGCAGCCCCATGCAGATGCCGAAGAAGGGCTTGTCGGCCGCGATGTGCCCGAGGATCGGCTCGATCAGGCCACGGGTTCGCAGCTCACGCATGGCGTCGGCGAACGCCCCGACACCAGGGAGCACGAGCCGATCCGCCCGGGCCACGGCTTCGGGATCGTCGCTGATCACGGCACTCGCGCCGATCCGCTCGAAGGCCTTTTGGACGCTGCGGAGATTGCCGCTGCCATAGTCGACGATCGTGACCATGCCCCCGAGTGTAGATCGGCGGCCCGCAAAGACAACGAGCCCAGGTCCGGGCGCGGACAAACAGCCTGCCGTCGCCTGTTCAGGGCGCGGCGGGAGGATCTGCCACCGGGCCGCCACCCGCACCGGCCGCCTCGGGATAGATGACAAACTCGATCCGCCGGTTGCGGGCCCGGCCCGCGGCCGTGGCGTTCGAGACCACCGGATGATTGGGACCGTGGGCGACGAGAAACAGCTGCGACTGCTTGAGCGATGTCCTGTCGATGAAGAAGTCGAAGACCGCCGAGGCGCGGGCCGCGCTCAGCTGATGGGGCGAACCCCATGATGCGTTGTGGAGCGGCTCGGTGTCGGTGTGCCCCTCGATACCGAGGAAGTGTCCGGGATAGACCCGCTCGACCTCCGTGGAGACGAGCGTCAGGATCGCGGCGCCGCCGGGAAGGAGGTTCGCCGTGTCGCCTTCGAACAGGCGGTCGGCCGGGATCTCCACTCGCACCACGCTGCCGTCCGCCCGAACATCGGCATCGGGCAACGCCAGCCGGGCCATCGCGGCCTGCATGGCGGCCGGCGTCATCACGCCTGGAGCCGCCTGGACGACACCACTGGCCGCAGCGGGCGGTCCGGCCACCGAACGCGCGACGGCGAGCTGGGAGGATGTGCTCGCCAGCTGTTCCCGCAGAGCCGTGATCTCCTCCTGCATCAGCTGCGTCTCCTGCCTGCTGCGGGTCAGGCCCGCCTCAAGCTGGCGGGGGTCACTGTCGACAAACGACGGCTGCAGGTTCAGCGCCGGTGACGGAAGCGTGTGAGCCGGCGCTGCAACCCCCGGAGGAGGCTCGAGGCTGGTGGGGCCGGTGCTCGACGGCTTCCTGAAGGGATTCGCCGCGCAGCCGGCGGCGTTCATGACGCCGATCACGATCAGAATGACGGGCAATCGCATGCGACGGTTCCGTTGCCGGCCGAGGGCGGGAGGGCCGGGATCGTAGGAAACGCCGGCAAGCCGGGCAATGCCGTCTGACGGCCGCGGAACCTGCCCATCGCAGGTCAGTCCGCGAAGACTCGATCCCGCACCATTCGCCAGAGAAACAGCGTGATGGCCGTGAGGATGACGACCGCCGCGACGACGGCCGCCAGTTGGGCAGGCTCCCCGAAGTGCACACCGGCCAGCCGCCACAACGGCAGCCAGCCGATGACCACGAGGACGGCGGCCAGGCAGAGGCTCGGACCGAATGGCAGTTCGCTTTCACGGTTTCGTGCGAGCTGATAGAGCCCATGAACAAGCCCGATGAACGCCGCCAGGAAAAACGTCAGCACGCAGGCCTGCCAGCCGAGCCATGCGCCAATCATCGACATCAGCGTGACATCGCCGAGCCCCATTGCCTCGCGGCCCAGGGCACGCGAGGCACCGGCTCGGGTGGCCCAGACAATCCCTCCCGAGACGAGCATTCCGATCAGCGCGGCCTGCAGGCCCAACAGCCGGTCCCCGCCTGCCATGAATGCGGTACCAATCGCCAGAAGCCCGACGACGAGGATCATATTTCGTGGCTCTTCGAGCCAGGTCCGGCGGCCCTGAGTCTCGAAGAATGGCGCCGTGCAGACGGTCCACCAGCAGGCGAAGGCCGACAGCGAAATCAGCAGGCCGGCGAGTGGAAACGCGGGCCAGATTCCGGGCCGCGCATGAAGGCCTCCGAATGGGCCAAGCACGTCGGCCTCGAGCAGCGGCCCGGCAAACGACCGTGGCACCTCGACCACCACCGGCAGGAGCCCATCCGGCCAGGCCCAGGCCCAGAGCAAACCCAACAGGGCCCCGGGGACGGTGATCCAGTCGGGGATCAGCCGTTGCCGCATGTCGACCCAGCTGGCCGCGGCAAGAAACCAGAACAACAGCAGATGCCCGGCGGCGCGAATCCCGAGCGACAGCGTGGACACCTGGCCCGCGTCGACACCAGGTGACAGCTGACCCCGCAGCCACACCTCCCACCACCAGACCGCCACGGCGGCGGCCGCAGCGACAGCCTCGATAGACCGCGGCAGGAGGGTTTCCTCCGGGAGCGGTTCGCCGGTCGCCCTGAACCAGGCAGAGACGGCCCGCGTCAGCATCCGTCCGGCGACCAGCCCGGCGAGGGCGACGACTGGCAGGCACCACGGGCTCGCAAGCGACTCTTTCACGACAGCCTCGTTTGGGAGCCATGGCCCGCGTCCCAGTCCACCAGCCAGGCCGCGAGACCGGCAACGAGTTCCTCGGGGGCCGCGTCTGCGGCGTCGATGCAGACGTCGGCACATTCTCGATAGAGCGGATCTCGTAGCAGGAGAGCCGGCTCGACCTCTGCCAGCGGATCGTCGCCGGCCAGAGCGGGCCGCCGGTCGCGGGTCGTGGGGTCGGCAGCCAGCCGGCCGCGAATCACCGCCGCCGGGGCCTTCAGCCAGACAACCGGCCGCCCCAGGGTCTTCAGCAACTGCCTGTTGCCGGCATCGAGCACAGCCCCGCCACCCGTGGCGATGACACCGTGAAAATCCCGCAGGAGTTCCCCGAGCACTGCGGACTCCTCCGCGCGAAATGCCGCCTCACCCCGATCCCGTACGAGCGCCGCGATCGTGCGGCCGACTCGCTCCTCGAGCACCAGGTCGGCATCCCGCCAATCGCAGCCGAGAAGGTCGGCCAGACCCCTAGCGAGCGTCGACTTGCCGGTGCCGCGATACCCGATCAGCGTGAGTTTCGGCATGGCAGATCCCGTTCGGACTTTGGCAGGGAGAGGCTTGGATGCGACCCGCGGTCAGCCGGGTTCCTTGGCCGAGGCAGTGGCCCGCTTGAGGGCCTCCCGCATCACCTGCGGGGAAGGGTCGTTTCCTTGCCAGATGCGGAACTGGATCGTGGCCTGCCTGACGAACATCTCCACGCCCGTCACTGTTCGACAGCCGACAGTTCTCGCCTCCTTGATCAGAAGCGTGTTCTCAGGATTGTACACCGTGTCGAAGACCACCATGTAGGGCCGCAGATGCTCTCGATCGAACGGTGTCTCATCGACATTCGGATGCATGCCCACCGGAGTGGCGTTGACGACGCAGTCGTAGGGCATCCGGTGGCGGGCCGCCCAGTCAACCGCCTTGCAGCCGACGTCGGATGCGATCCTGCGGGCCCTGTCGATCGTCCGCGCGGCCACGGTCACATCGACGCCACGCGTCCGGAGGCCGAAGGCCACGGCCCGGGCGGCTCCGCCGGCGCCGAGCACGATCGCCGACTTGACCCCGAGTCCGTCCGGCGTCTGCGGAGCGTCCTGTTCCCTGAGCGCCGCCGCCAGGCTTTCGACTGCGGCGGCTGCATCGGTGTTGTATGCGGCTGTCTGACCGTCGGGCAGGAATTGGAGCGTGTTCGCGGCGCCGATCGCCTTCACGAACTGGTCCTGCTGGGTCGCATGCCCGAGCACCGACTCCTTGTGGGGAATGGTCACACTCAGGCCGGACAGCGGCCAGCGGGCGGCCGTGGAGAGAAACTCGTCGATCTGCTCGGCGGGCACGCGAAACGGCAGGTAGACCGCATCGATACCGGCATCGTGCAGGGCGGCGTTGTGGACGGCCGGGCTGAGACTGTGGGCCACCGGATCGGCCACCACGCCGTAGATTCTCGTCGCCGGCGTGATCGAGTCGTAGCGGTAGACATCTCGCATCTGCCGCCAGCCGATCTGTCCGGGGGCGAGTACACGGTCGTCGTGAAAGGTGGCGAAGGTGAACGGACAGCCGAAACTGCCACCAAGGACCCGGGTCGGCAGTCCGATGTCGCCCATGCAGATCCCGACCGTGGGAATCCTGCTCGCCCGGACCATCTCCAGCATCCGCAGGCTGTCGTTCGGGTGATTCGCCATCGTGGCGATCTTGACGATGTCGGCGTCGAGCCCGGCCAGCCTGCGGTGCAGGGAGGCCAGATCTGGCGGGGTCTTGCGGAAGTCGTGGTGGCTGACGATCCGCTTCGTGGTGCCGTATCGCGGCACCTGCATCGCGATATCGTCCTCGAGGTCGATGAAGTCGGCGGCTTCGACGATCGCCGTTCGGAGAACGAGCAGCCGCTCCTCCTCCGAACGCTCCCAGCGGCCCCCATCGGCGGCCCGCCGGCAGGTGACGATCGCAGGGCAGGGCCGTTCCGCGAGCAGCCGCTTCACCTGTACGGCTCCCTGGATGTAATCGAGGCGGAGCTCGACGAGCCCGATCCCCTGTTCCGCCAGATGCTTGTGCTCGGCGATGACGTGCCTGTGCCGGCCCCGTCCGATACTGACGCAGATCATGTGGTGGCTTTCGGGTGCTGGTGGGATCTTTGGCCGGGACGCCTGTCAGGTCCGACGAAACTGTCTGTCGAGTTCCTGCCGCGAGAATGTCAGCGACGTCGGCCGGCCGTGCGGGCAGTGGTGGGAGTCCCTCACCCTGCGCCGATCGCGGACCAGGGCGTCGACCTCTCCCTGCGAGAGCCGATCACCCGCTTTGATGGCCGCCTTGCAGGCCATTCCATGGAGCACCTCGTCGACGAGCATACCCGGCCCGGCGGCGTCGGCCGCCGCCGCAAGCCGGTCGATCACCTCCCGCACGAGAATTGCGGCCGAAGCGGCACCCGCGAGCACGGGTTTCGAGGTCACGATCACGGTCGTGCCGCCAAAGGGCTCCACCCGCATGCCGGCCTGGGAGAGCGCATCGCCGTGCTCCTGGACGATCTCCAGTTCAGCAGCTGACAGCTCCAGTCGCTCGGGGATCAGAAGCGGCTGCACCTCGAGAGATCCGGCCGCGACCGCGGCCTTGAGTCCTTCGTAGAGCACCCGCTCGTGGAGCGCATGCTGATCAATGACCTCGATCCCTTCGGTGCTCTCGACGACGATGTACCGGTCGTGCATCTGCACGGCCATCTCCCCGGTCGCCTCCTGCGGCTCCCAGGGAGGTCTGACGGTGGGGCTGCCGGCCTCGGTCTTTGCCGAACGATCCGGCGGGTCAGGCTGGATTTTCCAGCCGCCCGACCAGCCGGCCGCTGAACCCGGAGAAGGGAGTCGACCGGCAGCGGAATCGGAGGGAGCGACACTCCATGGCTGCTCGACCGCGGGTGGCAGCAGGGCTGCCCGCATGTCGCGGGCCAGAAACGCGGACCGCAGTGCCGACAACACGATCCTGTAGAGTCGCGACGGCTCTCGAAAACGGACCTCCATCTTGGCCGGATGGACATTCACGTCGACCGCGTCTGGGGGCAGATTGAATTCCAGAAACACGATCGGCTGCCGGCCGGAAAGGAGCAGGCCGCGATAGGCCTCCTGCACGGCATGCAGGATCGGTCGGTCGCGGAAGGGCCGTCCGGACACGAACAGGTGCTGCAGCCGGGTGCTCGCCATGTCGTCATCGGGCCGGCCCACGAGACCGCCGACGGTGATCTCGCCGTCGCTGGCGTCGACTGCGAGCAGCCGGTCGGCCAGCTGTCGGCCATAGAGCCCGGCAATTCTGGCTCGCCAGTCGTCGGCTGCCGGCAGGTCGTGAACCAGGCGGCCGTTATGGGTGAGCGTCATCGCCACATCAGGGTGGGCAAGAGCGGTTCGGACGAAGGCCTCCGAGGCGTGCGACCATTCGGTCGATGCGGCCCTGAGAAAGGCCCGCCGCGCCGGCACATGGCCGAACAGCTGGTGCACCTCGACCGTGGTACCGACCGCGCATCCCGCCGGCGCGACCGCCCCCACACGTCCACCGTCCACCTCGATCGACGCCCCGGCGGCGGCCGCAGCCGTCCTCGAGCGGATCAGGAGCCGCGACACCTCTCCGATCGACGCCAACGCCTCCCCCCGAAAACCGAGGGTCGTGATCCGCTCGAGATCGTCGGCGGTGCGGAGCTTGCTGGTGGCGTGGGGAGAGACGGCCAGCGGAAGATCCTCGGCCTCGATCCCACCACCGTCGTCGACGATGCGGACGAGGGCGACGCCACCCTGTTCGAGCGACAGATCGATCCTGCTGGGCTTCGCGTCGAGCGCATTCTCGAGCAGCTCCTTGACGACGCTGGCCGGACGCTCGACCACCTCGCCGGCGGCGATCCGATTGACGACCGAAATTGGCAGTTGGTGGATGCGTCCCATGATGCGGATCAGCGTCGGCGAAAAACCACGTGCCAGCCGGTGTTGGGCTGGCTCTGAAACCAGCCTTTCCGAGCCCGATGGCACTTGATCCACGGCCTGCTAACTGAGCTGAAACTCCTTGATCTTCCGATACAGGGTTCGCTCGCCGATGCCGAGCAGTTCGGCGGCCTGTTCCCTGTTTCCACCGGTGAGCTTCAGGGTTTCGCCGATGAACAATCGCTCGACCTCCTCCAGGGGGCGGCCCACGAGCGCCGCCAGACCGCCCTGCATGTCGGCTGCCGGCAGGGGCGTCAACGGGGCGACGACCGGTTCGATTTCCAGCGGCAGATCGTCGACGTCGAGCATCTCGTCGCAGTCGACCACCACCATGCTCTCGATCACGTTTCGCAGTTGCCGCACATTGCCTGGCCAGTCGAAGGCGACGAGTTTCAGCCGGGCGGGCAGCGCCATGCCCTTGATCGTCTTGCCATGCCGTCGGGAAAACTGCTTCACGAAGTGGTCGATCAGCAGGGGGATGTCGGCCGCCCTTTCCTTGAGCGTCGGAATGGCGATCGTGACAACCTTCAGGCGGTGGTAGAGGTCGCTGCGGAATCCACCGGCCGCGATCGCCTCCTCGAGGTTGCGATTCGTCGCCGAGAGAATCCGGACGTTGACGCGGACCGGCGTGTTCGAACCGACACGGGTGATTTCGCCCGATTCAAGCACCCGCAGGAGCTTGATCTGGGTCGCCAACGGCATGTCGCCGACCTCGTCGAGAAACAGCGTCCCGCCGTTGGCGTATTCGAATTTTCCGATGCGATCGCTCGAGGCGTCGGTGAACGCCCCGCGGACGTGGCCGAAGAGTTCACTTTCGAGGATGTTCTCACTCAGTGCGGCGCAGTTGAGGGCGACGAACGGCCGGCTCTTCCGCGGGCTGTTCTGATGGATCGCCTGGGCGACGAGTTCCTTGCCGGTGCCGGTCTCCCCCTGAATCAGGACGGTGGCGTCGGTCGGCGCGATCCGCTTGAGACGTTCGATGAGCGACAGCATCTGCGGACTCGATCCGACGACACCCTCGAAGCCAAACTTCTCATCGAGTCGACGGTTGAGCTCAACGTTCTGCCGCCGCAGCCTGAGCCCTTCGGAGGCCTTCTCGACCGCCGCCCGAAGGTGCCCGAGATCGAGCGGTTTCTGCAGATAGGTGTAGGCTCCCTGCTGCATCGCCGCCACCGCCGAGGGCACCGTGCCGTGGCCGGTGACGACGATCACGTCCGTCTCTGGAGAGGCCTTCTTGGCACGGGCGAGGATTTCGAGGCCGCCGATGTCGTTCATCATCAGGTCGGTGACCACGATGTCGAACGTGTCCTGCTCGATCTTGCGGGCCCCCTCTGCGCCGCTGCCGGCGACCACGCACTGATACCCAAGCCGTCCCAGCCCCTCGCCCATGGTGCGGGCGTGCACGATGTCGTTGTCAACAACGAGCACCCGCACGAGCCCCTGCGAGCCGGACTGGGCTGCGGGGGGCGGTTCGACTGGGCTCGGCGACCCGGATTCTCGTTGCGGCATGCCACCGATGGTACGAATCACCGCGGCACGCCGTCCAGTTCCTCGGAGGACCATCGCCCCTGAGGGGATCAGGTGGACGCCAATGCGGGTTTTCCTGCCGTCGGCAGCCGGGGCGGCGCCGGCAACCAGATCGCCACCTTTGTGCCCCGGCCCGGCGCACTCTCGATGTCGATGGTTCCGCCGTGGGCCTCGATGATCTTGCGGGCCGTCGGCAGTCCGAGGCCCGATCCGCCCTGTTTGGTCGTGTAGAACGCCCGGAACGCCTTGGCGAGCGTCTCCGGGTCCATGCCGCTGCCGGTGTCGATCAGCTCGATCACCACGCCCAGCCCCGAAGGACGGCTGCGGACGACGAGCTGCCCCCCGGTCTCCATCGCCTGCACCGCGTTGATCAGCAGGTTGAGCATCGCCGATCGAAAGGTTTCCCTGTCGAGACGGACCTTGGGGAGTTCGGGGTCGAGATAGCGGACAATTTCGACGCCGGCATCCGCCGTCTGCGGGGTGAAGAAGTCGAGCAGTTGGCCCAGCTCCTCATTCAGGCTGCCAGGTTCGAGGTTCAACGACTCCTGCCGGGCGAAGTCAAGGAAGTCGCCGAGCAGTTTCTGCAGCCGGTCGCACTCCTGACGCACGAGTTCGATCTTGGCCTTCGCTCGACGGTCGCGTTGCTTCGTCGGTGAATCGGGATCGGTGTTCTCGAAGTCCTCGGCGAGGAGTTCCATGTTGAGGCGAATCGTGGAAAGCGGGTTTCGGATCTCGTGGGCGAGTGCGCCCACGAGAGCCGCGAACTCCGCATATGTTTCCGCCCGCGCTCGGGACGACTCGTCTCCGGACGACATGGCCCACTCCGCCGCGATGCGAATTCCCCGTTCGGTTTCCGAAGCACAGCCAGCGGATCAGGAGTTGGTCTCGCCGCCGGCATTTTCGGCCAGCTCGCGCATCGCAACCTTGCGGCTCAGCTTGACGCGATCCTGGTCGTCGACCGCGATCACCTTGACCCGCATCATGTCGCCGACCCGGCAGACGTCGGCAACGCTGCCCACGTAGTCGTCGGACAGCTCGCTGATGTGACAGAGGCCGTCCTTGCCGGGCACCAGTTCGACGAAGGCTCCGAAGTCCTTGATGCTCGTGACACGGCCCTCGTAGATCCGACCGACCTGGATCGAGGCCGTCAACGCCTCGACCTTGGCCATCGCCGCCATCGCCCCTTCTGCATCGTGGCTGGCGACGGTCACCGTGCCATCGTCCTCGACCTCGATGCTCGCCCCGGTCGACTCCTGAATGGCGCGGATCGTCTTGCCGCCAGGACCGATCAGGAGCCCGATCTTCTCGGGGTTGATATGGGTTCGCAGCAGACGCGGTGCCCAGATGGAGATCTCCTGACGCGGGCGACGAATCGCCGAGAGCATCGAGCGGAGGATCTCCAGCCGTGCCTCACGCGACTGCCGCAGCGTCGCCTCGATGATCGCCGGCGAGATGCCGTCGATCTTGAGGTCGAGCTGGATGCCGGTGATGCCGTTCTGCGAGCCGGCGATCTTGAAGTCCATGTCGCCGTAGTGGTCTTCGTCGCCGATGATGTCGGTGAGCAGCACCCAGTGGTCCTCGGACTGCTTCACGAGACCGACCGAGATGCCCGCCACCGGATTGGTGATCGGCACACCGGCCGCCATCAGGCCGAGGGTCGCACCGCAGACCGACGCCATCGAGCTCGAACCGTTCGACTCGAGGATGTCGGAGATCACGCGGATGGTGTAGGGAAACACGTCTGGCTCGGGGAGCACGGGCTTGACGCTGCGTTCGGCCAACGCGCCGTGGCCGATCTCGCGACGGCCCGGACCACGGATGGGACGAACCTCGC
Source organism: Candidatus Kuenenia stuttgartensis (assembly GCA_945897435.1). GTDB lineage: Bacteria > Planctomycetota > Planctomycetia > Pirellulales > UBA1268 > RGVT01. Next base: position 59,402 of record CAMDFJ010000002.1, read on the forward strand.
CGACCGAGAACGACGGGAAGTAGTAGTCGAGCATGAACTTTTTCGAATACTCGTCGATCAGTCCGTCGACCCGCTGTTCGTCCTTGCCGGTGCCCAGAGTGACCGTGATCAGGGCCTGGGTCTCGCCACGCTGGAAGAGGGAAGAGCCGTGCACGCGGGGCAGGAGATCGACGTCGCAGGAGATCTGCCGCAGCGAGCGGTGATCGCGACCATCGGGACGCTTTCCTTCGAGAATCAGCTCGCGAACAGCCCGTTCTTCGAGGCCGTGCCAGACGTGGGCGAAGTCGGCATCACTGACGCCGCCGGCCTCGCCGGGCTTGAAGCCGAAGGCAGGCTCGGTCGGAGCGACTCCGGCCTTGGCCCGTTCCCGCAATGCCTTCACGGCCTGGCCACGGTCGTGCTTCACCGGAATCGCCTTGGCGTTCTTGAGTTCGCCAAGGAAGTCGCGGGTCAGACTGTCGCGGAGCTTCGAGTAGTCGGCCAGCACGTACTCCTTCTTCGGCTTGCCACCCTGGCGGACAAGCTCATGCTGCATCGCGCAGAGTTCGCGGACGATCCGATGGGCCTCGTTGATCGCCTCGAACATCCGGTCTTCCGGCATCTCGCGGGCGAAACCCTCGATCATCAGCACGGCCGTCTCGCTGCCCGAGATCACGAGGTCGAGGTCGCTCTCCTCGAGCTGATCCTGCGTGGGAAACGGGATGAACTTTCCCTCAACCTGGGCCAGCCGCACGCTGCCAAGCGGGCCGCGGAAGGGCAGCGGAGAGATGCAGAGGGCGGCAGAGGCACCATTCATCGCCAGCACGTCGCCGTCATTCTGCTTGTCGCTCGAGAGCACGGAGGCCTGAATCTGGACCTCGTCGAAGAACCCGTCGGGAAAGAGCGGACGAATGGGGCGATCCATGAGCCGGCTGGTGAGCGTTTCCTTCATGGTCGGCCGGCCCTCACGCTTGAGGAACCCGCCGGGAAATTTGCCCGCTGCCGCGGATCGCTCACGGTAGTCACAGGTGAGCGGGAAAAAGTCGATGCCCGGGCGGGGAGCGCCCGTGGCTGCGGCGACGATCACGCTCGTATCGCCATACCGCACGAGCACGCTGCCTGCCGCCTGCTTGGCGAGAATTCCGGTCTCCATGCTGAGCACGTGATCGCCGATCTGCCGTTCAACTCGAACCTTCATGATGATTTCCTTTCCCTTGCCTTCGTGACCCGGCGACTTCCGCCGAACCGTAGGACGTCTGCCAACTTCTAGAACCGGCGGTCCCCGGGCCGCGGACATTCCGGACCCCGTCGAACCGATCGAAGCGACGACACCGGTGGCCTGCACAGGCTTGCTTGAAGAGTGCAGGGAACCTGGACCGCCCGAAGGCGGTCTCCACCCGTCATCCGCGAACCCGAGGGCCTCGCGGGAACGTGGTGGCAATGACGCGCACCACCGACGCTACTTGCGGATCTCCAGCCGCTTGATGATGTCGAGATACCGCTGCGGCGCGACGCGCTTGAGATAATCGAGAAGCCGGCGACGACGACTGACCATCATCAGAAGGCCACGCCGACTGGCATGGTCCTTCGAGTGGGTCTTGAAGTGCTCGGTGAGGTGCGAAATTCGTCCGGAAAGCAGTGCGATCTGGATCTCCGCAGAACCGGTGTCGGCAGTCCCTCGCCGATAGGCACCGATCAATTCCTTCTTTCGATCTTTCGTAAGCGACATCAGCCGAAATCCACCCGTTGATCGGGCGACCTGGTATGTGACAGGCAAGAACGAAACCGGTGATCGAGGGTGCCCTGTGCACCCAACTCCATTTTCCACCGGCCCGCATGCCGCAAGGGCTCGAGCCTCCGGGGGGTAGCCCCGAATGATCTGAAAAGTCTATCGGCCTTCGACCGCATTGCAACTGCGAGCGGTATTCGCGGGCAAAACCGGCCCGCCATCATCGCCGGGCGTGGGAGTGCTGTCCGGCCGCCCGTCGTCCGGCGCCGGTCGGGTGGTGGACCACGTTCCAGGCGATGCCCAGCTTTTCCATTGCCAGGATCGCCCAGTAGGTGACGTCGACCTCCCACCAGCGATGTCCATGCTTCGCCATCCGCTGAAAGGCGTGGTGGTTGTTGTGCCAGCCCTCGCCGAAAGCGAGCAGGCCGACCCACCAGAGATTGCGGGAATCGTCCGAGGTTTCGTAGTTGCGGTAGCCCCAGATGTGGGTCGCCGAGTTCACCAGCCAGGTGACGTGAAACACGATCACCATCCTCACGGCCAGGCCCCAGAGCAGCCAGGAAACTCCGGTATACGGTCCGTAGAGCCAGGTCCCGAGGCCGAGCAATGTCAGGCCGATCAGGACGTGCCAAAGCAGGAAGGTGCGGTCGAGAAACCGCATCGCTGGATCGCGTTCCAGATCGGGGGCCCAACGCTTGACGTGGGCCGCAAGCGCCACCGGATCGCGACGCGGAAACATCCACAGGATGTGGGACCAAAGCCCTCCCTCTCGGGGAGTATGGGGATCTCCCTCCTGATCGCTGAACGCATGGTGCTTGCGGTGGTTCGCCACCCAGGTGATCGCCGAGCCTTCGCCCGAGATGCCGCCGAGTAGCGCGTAGAAGAATCGCACCCCTGGCGTGGTGGAGAAACTGCCGTGGGTCAACAGGCGGTGATACCCGAGACAGACACCGAGACTGCCCGTAACCCAGTAGAGCGTCAGACAGATGGCGAGCCCCGACCAGGTGAAAAAGAAGGGGGCGACAACCGCCGCCAGATGGATGCCGCAGATCCAGAGCACGACGGGCCAGTCGAGGTCGAGCCAGCTGGTGAATGCGGGGTTTGCGGCGGGGCTTGGCCGGCGGACAGCAGCCAGGTGGCTCGTGCCGCTGCCGCCGTTTACGCCCGAGTCGATCCCTGACTCGGCGTCGATGGCCACAGGGTCATGGATCGCCGACCGCCCGAAGGCGAAGGCATCGTCATCGACGGACGCTACGGCGGACGGGGCGGTACTCATGGACGGATTCCTTCCAGGTGTCGACAGGGCGGGTTGACTGGCGTCAACGGATGTCGGGGATCGGCTCTCATGGCGAGATGCGTCAGGTCGCGGCCTCAGCCGCCACCCGATGCGGGATACTCTGACCTATTTCGGCATTTCCGCCAGCCAGCCAGGGTCAGTGGCCGGTCGAAGAAATGTCAAAAGATCGTCAAAAATTGTTCCCGTCCTCGAATGCAGCCGCTGGCAGGACCCCCAAAAGCCAGCCCGTGGCGGGGGATGCGGGCACCATTTCCCGGCCCGCAGGGGAAACCATCCAGGAGAGTCGCTGGGGCGGCACCCGGGTCGCGGACTCTTCCAGCACCGGCAGTCCCAGCGAGCGGAGCACGACGCCGTCGGCGGCCATCCCGCGCACGGCCAGGCCGCTGCCGTCGAGGAGCACCCGAAACGATCCCGCATCGTAGGTTCGCAATGGATCGCGGCCGAGCGTTCTGAAGGCGGACGCGGCCCGACACCCGAGTGCCGCGACCGCCGCCTCGACCAATGGCTGTGGCACCCAGCCTCCGGAGAGCATCACGCCGAGATCGCAGGAGACGAGGCGACCTGCCTCGAAACGCAGGGCATCGACCGCGACATCCGCCTCGCCCGTGATCCGGGAAGGCCCACCAGCGGACGCCGCCTGGAGATCGATCCGCTCGAGCCTGCCGGCAATGTCGCCGCTCCAGGAGCCAGCTCGACAGGCCGCCGTAAGCCGTCCCCTGATGAGCGTGTCATTTCCAGCGGCCAGACCGGTGTTCAGGAACATGGAGCCCGAGGGCTGCAAAACTGCCGCCACCACTGCGGCCGGCAGCGGCAGATCGACCACCGCCCGTACGTCGAATGACCGCGTGCCATGGGCCGTTTCCTCGTGACCTTCCGCGGAGGCGACACCTGCAGGAGTCTGAATCCGAATCTCTTCCGCAGTCGCAGGCTCGCGCCGCAGTCGCATGGCCCGACCTCCCGCTGCTGCAACGCACTCGGCATGCAGGCCCGACGCGGCCACCTCGCGATGACCGGCGGGACCGTCATCGGGCAGGATCCATCGCAGGTCGGCGACGTCGACGACCCAGTCGTGCTCAAAACGCTCCGGCTGCGCGAGCCAATCCCTTGCCAGCCGAGCACATGCGGCTGCGGCTGCGGGCGTGCAGTCGACCCGCGCTGCCGAGAGCCGCGTCTCGCCAGCCGACCATTCCACGTCGAGCGAGGGCAGGGCCAGCAGAACGGCCCCCGCGGGATCGAGCAGTTCGAGTCCGCGCAGCCGCAGTGCACGCGGCCGCAGGTGGTCCACGCCGGCGATCTCGAGGGGGATTCCCAGCAGTTCCTCCGCCGCCCGCTCCACAGCCTCGACATGCTGCTGCGAACTTCTCCAGACGGCAGCCGCCAGCAGTCCGAAGCAGGGCAGCACGGCGGCGAGCAGGAATAGCGTTCGCACCAGATGCACGCGCTGCGTGGAGTGCTCGATGAACATCCCTGTCCATTCCCTGCAGTGTGAGTGGCTGTCGCCGAATTGCCGGCCGAGGCGATTCCTGTCCTGTCGCGAACATTCGTCCGGGAACGGCGATCCCGGGGCTCAGCGTGCCCGTGCCATCTCGTGGTACAGCCGCCAACGAGCCTGCATCTCCTCGACGCTGTCACCGCCAAACTTGTCGACGAGCGCGGCAGCAACCTCGAATGCGACCACGCTTTCGACGATCACGCTGGCGGCGCTCACCGCACAGACGTCACTTCGTTCGTAGGCCGCCTCCTCGGGCTGCTTGGTCCGAAGATTGACCGAACCGAGCGGCTTGCGAAGCGTACTGATCGGCTTCATCGCGGCCCGGACGACGAGCGGCTGGCCGTTGGTCATCCCAGCCTCGAGTCCGCCGGCGTTGTTGGTGGGCCGGGTGAAACCGAGAGTGGTGCCCTCGCGGGCGCTGGCGTCATAGTGGATGGCGTCGTGAACGAGCGAGCCGCGACGCCGGGCCGCCTCGAATCCGAGGCCGATCTCGACCCCCTTGATCGCCTGCACCGCCATCACCGCCTGGGCAAGCCGTCCATCGAGTTTACGATCCCATTGGGCATGCGTTCCGAGCCCGATCGGCAGGCCATCGACCCGAACCTCCACCACGCCGCCGAGCGTATCTCCCTCCTTGCCGACGCGGTCGATGAGGGCCATCACCTCGGGATCGCGGTCGGGATGAAGGGAGTAGATCTCGCTCGAATCGCGAATCGTTCGCAGTTCCGCGATCGACCCGCTGCGGTCACCGAGAACCACCCCACCGAGTTCGGTCACCCAACCGCCGACCTCGATGCCAAACACGGCGAGCAGCTGCCGGGCCAATCCGCCGGCGGCAACTCTGGCAGCCGTCTCGCGGGCGCTGGCCCGCTCGAGCACGGCCCGGACCCCGCCGAGATACTTGATGGCCCCCGGCAGATCGGCATGGCCCGGCCGCGGACGGTCGACGTCTTCCAGTTTTTCAAGCTTGGCGTCTTTGTTGATCACCTCGAGGGCAAGCGGGCTGCCGAGCGTCACGCCATGCCAGAGTCCGGAAAGAAACCTGACAGAGTCGGTCTCGATCCGCTGCCGCCCCCCTCGGCCGTAACCTCCCTGTCGGCGGACGAGTTCAGCGTCGATCGCGGAGGTGTCGACGGCGAGGCCGGCAGGGAAACCGTCCACGAGGGCGAGCAGGGCGGGACCGTGCGATTCTCCGGCAGTCCAGTAACGCAGCATGAGCGGGTACGAGGGGATGGCCCCGGGGGGCAGGAGGGCTCAGTTTTTGGATTCGAACCCAGCCGATTCTAGTTCCAAAACGCCGCCCCCCCTAGGTCATTTCAATGAGGTCATTCCAATGAAGCCATTCCAAACGGCTCTGGGCCGATATTCAGGATGCGAGTTCTGGCGTCTCCCCCTGGCGTCTCCCCGGTGAGCAATCGGCAGGCGTCGAGATATTTCTCTCGGGTGCGGAGAACGACCTCCTCCGGCAGGGCGGGCGGCGGGCTCGACTTGTCCCAGCCGCTGACCTCCAGCCAATCGCGAACGAACTGCTTGTCGAACGAGTCGGGGACCCGGCCGGGAGAGATCGCCGCGGCCGGCCAAAACCGGGAACTGTCCGGCGTCAGAACCTCGTCAACGAGCAGCAGCGAACCGTCGGAGGCCAGCCCCCACTCGAACTTCGTGTCGGCCACGACGATGCCAGATTTCGCCGCCTGCTCGGCGCCCCGACGAAAGACGTCGAGACTCCGGTCCCGGAGGGTTGCCGCCAGTTCGGCACCGATCGACCCGACCATCCGCTCGAACGAGACGTTCTCGTCGTGCCCCGCTGCGGCCTTTGTGGCGGGGGTGAAGATCGGCTCCGGGAGCCTCGAACCCGCGGCCAGGCCGGCCGGCAGCCTGATACCGCAGACCGTGCCGTCTGCTCGATATTCGGCCAGGCCCGATCCCGCCAGCCAGCCGCGGACGACGCACTCGAAGGGGATCACGTCGGCCTGTCGGACGAGCATCGTCCGGCCGCGAAGTGGGCCGCGATCGATCGAGGCCGGGAGCCCCATCGCATCGACGTCGGTCGTGATCAGATGATGCGAGACCGGACGCGAACCTCGGGCGAGCCAATCGAACCAGAACGCTGAGATCGCGGTGAGCACCTTCCCCTTGTCAGGAATTGGCGTCGGCAGCACCCAGTCGAAGGCACTGATCCGATCGGTGCTCACGATGAGCATCGCATCGTCGAATCTGTAGCAGTCGCGAACCTTGCCGCGATACAGCCTGCCGATGCCGAGGTTCGTTTCCGTGACGGCGTCCTGTGTCATGGCCGATGTTTTAGGGAAACCTCCCGTTATTTTCTGGCCCTGACGTCAGATCAGCAGAAATCCCGCGACATTCTCGGGAGCGATGCGATCGCGGAAGGGGTGGGGGAAACCGCCGGGCCTTCCTGCGGGACGGCCGTTTCCAGGCCCGTCGCCACGACATGCACGACAGGCCCGCGACGCTGCACCCGTCCCTGCACGACGAGCACCGCCGCGCGGCGGGCCAGATGACCGGAACGCTCCCAGACATCGGGCCTGACCACGACATTCACGGCGCCGGTCTCATCCTCGATCGTCAGAAAGATCGTCCCCTTGGCCGTGGCGGGCCGTTGCCGGGTGAGCACGATGCCGGCCACCCGCACGCGGCGTCCCTCGGGAGCAGCCGTCGCGGCCACGGCCGTGACGATCCCCTGGGATGTCAGCCGCCCCCGCTCGAACTCGATCGGATGAGCGGCGAGCGAAAGACCCGCAGTGCGGTAGTCGGCGATCACCTCGTCCTGCCGCGACATGCTGGGCAGCGCCGGTGCGTCGAGTTGATCGTCGTCCTCGAGTCCCTCGAGCAGCGGCCGGCTCTGCGGTCGTTCGAGACAACGCATGCACTCCCAAACGGCACGCCGCCGGTCGAGCCCCAGCGAGGCGAGGGCCCCCGCCCGCGCCAGATGGAGCAGCGACTCGCGATCGAGGCCCGCCCGGCCCGCCAGTTCGTGGGGTGATGCGAAACAGCCGTCGGCCCGCGCCGCCTCGATCCGCCGTCCCGCCGCCTCGCCGAGGCCGTAGACCTGCTCCAGCCCGAGCCGGATGGCAGGCTGAAACGAGGCTCTGGGGGACCAATTCGCGGCCCCGTGGGCCGTTTTGAATCCCCGCGCCGGCGGTTCCCGCACAGGCTCGAGCGTCGCATGCCAGTGGCTGGCATGCACATCGACCGGCAGCACCTTCACACCGTGGTTCCGGGCATCCCGGACGAGCTGGGCGGGGGAGTAGAACCCCATCGGCTGGCTGCCGAGCAGGGCGGCCGTGAAGGCCGCTGGATAATGGCACTTCAGCCATGCCGACACATAGACGAGCAGGGCGAAGCTCGCCGCGTGCGACTCCGGAAAGCCGTATTCGCCGAAGCCGCGAATCTGCGTGAAGACCTGCTCGGCGAACTGCCGCGAGAGTCCGCGGGCAAGCATGCCGTCGACGAGGCGGCGATGAAACTCGTCGATCACACCCGGCCGCCGCCAGGCTCCCATCGCCCTGCGAAGCTGATCGGCCTCGCCAGGCGTGAAGCCGGCGGCAACGACGGCCAGTCGCATCGCCTGTTCCTGAAAGAGCGGTACTCCGAGCGTTTTTTCAAGGACCTCCCGAATGGCATCGTTGGGATACGCGACCGTCTCCTCACCCGATCGTCGCCGTAGGTAGGGATGCACCATGTCACCCTGAATGGGCCCCGGCCGCACGATCGCCACCTCGATCACAAGATCGTAGAAGCAGGCCGGTCTCAGCCGCGGCAGCATGCTCATCTGGGCCCGGCTCTCGATCTGAAACACGCCGACGGTATCGGCCCGCGACACCATCTCGTAGACGGCGGCGTCTTCCGGGGGCACCGTGGCCAGCGTGAGCCTCGGCCCACCGGCCGACTCCACCAGCTCGAATGCCCGGCGGATCGCCGACAGCATGCCGAGGGCGAGACAGTCGACCTTGAGGATGCCGAGCTCATCGAGATCGTTCTTGTCCCATTGGATCACGGTGCGGCCGGCCATGGCCGCCGGCTGGATCGGCACCAGATCGCAGAGATCACCGCGGGTCATCACCATGCCGCCGACATGCTGGCCGAGATGCCGCGGAAAGCCGACGAGCTGGCCGACGAGGGCCGTGATTCGGGTGCAGGTCTCATCGGCCGGGTCGAGCCCCGCCTCGCCGAGCCTCGTCGGCAGATCCTCCGGGTGATCTCCCACATCGATCATGCCCGCGATGGCATTCACCCGATCGAGCGAAAGCCCGACTGCCTTGGCCACGTCGCGGACGGCTGAACGCAGCCGGTAGCAGATCACCTCGGCTGTCATCGCCGCCCTCTGCCGTCCGTAGGTGTCGTAGATGTACTGGATCACCTCCTCGCGGCGGCTGTGCTCGAAGTCGATGTCGATGTCGGGGGCCTCGCACCGCTCGCGACTGATGAACCGCTCGAAGAGCAGATCCATCCGCTCGGGATCGACCGACGTGATTCCCAGGCAGTAGCAGATTGCCGAGTTGGCTGCCGAGCCCCGCCCCTGGCAGAGGATGCCGCGTCGCCTGGCAAACCGCACGATGTCGAACACCGTGAGGAAGTAGGCCTCGTAGCCGAGTTCGCCGACGAGGGCGAGCTCGTGGGTGACGAGGGCCCGCACCTTCTCGGGAATGCCGGATGGATACCGTTTGGCCGCCCCCCTCCAGGTCAGTTGTGCCAGGTGTTCCAGCGGCGTCAGCCCCTCCGGCACGTCCGCCGACGGATACTCATACCGCAGTTCATCGAGTGAAAAGCCGCATCGTGCGGCAACCTCGGCCGAGCGTTCCACGGCCCCGGGCAGGCTGAAAAACCGCTCGGCGATCCGCCGACGATCCTGCAGATGCCGCTCACCGTTTGAGAGCAGCCGACCGCGAATTGCCTCGATGGTATCGCCATGCCGCACGGCGGAGAGGGTGTCGAAAAGAGGCATGCGACCACGCTCGTGGTAGCGGACGTCCCCGGCCGCAACGAGAGACACTCCGCTCTGGCGACCGATGGCGGCATACCAGGCCAGCCGCTCCTCGTCGTCTCCCTCGAGCGCGATCTCCGCAATCCCGTACAGACGCTCACCAAACACGTCCCGCCACTGCATCACAGCCTCAACCGCCTCGCGATCAGAGGGGCCGGGATCGCCCCGGCCGGAATCGCGGGGATGCCTCTCGCTGCGACCGTGCATGACCGCCGAGAGCGGCAGACCGGCCAGCAGCCCCTCGGCATGCGCCGCGATGTCGTCGTAGGAAAGCAGGCAGGCTCCGGCCGGATCGGCCGCCTGCGAAAAGCCCCGAGTGAGCAGCCTGCAGAGGTTGCCATAGCCTGTTCGATTGGCCACCCAGACCACGAGCGGCGCGGCGTCGACGGGCTCCAGATGGCAGCCGACAACAAGCCGGATACCTGCCTCCTTCGCCGCCCCATGGGCCCGCACGATGCCGGCGATCGTGCCCCGGTCGGTGATCGCGATCGCCTCGTAGCCGAGCGAGTGGGCCCGCTGCACCAGTTCCCCGGGATGCGAGCCGCTCTGCAGAAATGAAAAGTTGCTGGTGCAGTGGAGCTCTGCATACCGCAGATCGTCCTGATGCCTTCCGATCATGCCTGTCTCCTTCAGCCGAACATCCCGTGCAGAAACCAGCCGCCGTCCCGCAGCCTGCGGAAGAGCCAGAACCGCCCTCCGGACGTCGTCTCGACCACGTAGTAATCGCGGCGCACGATCGGCCCTCGCCACCAGGCCGTCTCGATTCGTTCGGGACCGTGGGCCCGTACGACATCGTGAACCTGCGAGCCGAACCGAAATCGCACCGGGGGGCCGTCGGGCATGACCGACACGGCCTCCAGGAGCACCGGTCGGGGTGAGAGCCAGATCGGCCGTCGCTCCGACGGGATGCCCGGCCGCCGCTGTGGTGTGGCATTCGATCGGGCGGCCGCTGCCGACCGGCGGATTCGTGTTGCGGAGGGTGGCACGCCCACCCAGGCGTGTTCGGGCTGCGCATCGGCAATGGGTCTGGGCTCGAAGACGGCGCTACGACCAAGTCGGCCCGAAAGCCTGTCGAGCAGCATGCCGACCTCGGTGGCCGCAGACTCCGTCGCTTCACCAAAAAGCATCCGCTGCCGGCAGGTCGACACGCCGGCGGAGACCACATCGACTGCCACGCCGCCGATCTCGCGGGGCAGCCGGAGTCGGGCCATCCGCAGCCGGATCAGATCGAGGATGTGCTTTACCGATGCACTCGGCCTGAAAAGACCGATCTCGATCACGATCGGCGGCCGGGTCGAATCCGCCCGGCAGGCCACCAACGACTCGCCTGCATGGCCTTCCAGCCAGCCACCGCACAATTCCCGCTCGAGCCGCACCTGCAGTCCCGTGATTCCCTTGCCTTGTGCGGCAAGCGGCCCGACACAGGCCGCCACGAGCTGCCCGAGCACCTCGCCGACGACGCCATCGAACGAATCATGCATCGAGAGTGGAAAATCAAAGTCGTGTGCCGCCTGCGGCAGTTCATCGTCAAATGCCTGGACGAGCGGTTCGACGACCGCGCCTGTGAACTGGGCGAGCCTTCTTGAAAGTTCTGGCGAGAATCGGGAATCGAGGCTCTTTCTTGGCAGCCGGAGCACGCCGCCGATCGTGTCGACTCCCACCTCACGGAGCTGCGAGAGCAGCCCGGCCGGAAGCCGCAGCGACTCCGCAGGCAGCGGCGACAGGGTCGTTGAATGCTCACCTTTCGGCACGACCGCCCAACGCCGCCTGCGGGCATGACCCGACTTTCCCCGCACCGCACCAGACTGCGGGCCAAGGCGATCGGTGTGATGGGCGGCCGCCCATGCCGCACCGGGCGTGTCGGCAATCGCCGCACGGGCATGGATACCGCGGGCTGCCAGCGTCCATACGGCCGTCCGCGCAAGCAGCCCCTCACCTCCGAAAAAATCGGCCGTCCCGGTCACATCGACATGGAGGCACTCGGGCCGCTCGGCTTCCTCCAGCGCCACGATCGGCGCGAATCGCCGGCAGGATCGGGCCGTCTGTTCGAGTGCAGACCGGTCGGCAATGGGATCATCGTGATCGACTTCGGCCATGTGGCAGGCCCGCGACCCATGGGTGATCGCCAGCACGGCCATGGCCTCCGCCAGCGACATCCCCGGCGGAATCCTGGCGACCGGCGATCGCCGTCCGGAAGGCAACCCATCCGCCCGAGGCTGCATGGCCCAGGCCCACGACACCACCGTCATCACGCCGCGTCGCTCGCGTCGGCAGACGAACAGCGGCACCCTGCGAAGTTCGGGCCTCTCGAGCAGCCTCCGCTGCACCGGCCAGCGTGGCAGCCAGAGCGTCATGACGCGCGGCATGACACCTCCTCGGACCGCAGGCATCGCGGCGACGGCAGGTCGTTACTCCGTTTCGATTCCGATGGCACATCGACCGCACGACCTCGACTGAGGTCGATTCCGATCTCGACAGACTGATCCTCGACCTCGGTGGCCAGCCAGGGACCGCCGACGAGGGAAAGCCGCAGCCGACGCACAGCCAGCGTTTCGCCAGGCAACGGTGTCACGGCAATCCGCGCCTCCGCCCAGGAAGGCTCGCGACGAGCCGTCTCGGGCCGCAAAAGGAGCCCGACGGCACCGCTCGATCGGGCCGCCAGCTGCCAGCGCCGCATGGCCGTGGGATGGATCGCCCCGGGACAGGCGAGCACGGCCACCACGCCGGAACACCGCAAAGCCTGATCGATCGCCCAGACCTCGTCATCTTCACGCGAGGTTCGGGCCACGATGCACTGCGGAGCCTGCTGGCCAGCGCCGGCATCCCCATCCAGCCAGCCCATCACAGCCGGCGGATGAAACCAGCCCCTGCGATCGACGACGAGGATCGCCTGCGACGAACAGCCTCCAGCAGCCTTGGAGTCCACACGGCTGGCCGCCAGGCGACAGGCCACGGCGCAGGCGATCGAAGCCGCCCCGGAAGCCCCTCCGAGCCCGGCCGTGCAGTCGGCAGCGAGCCATTCGACAAGACTGCCCCGACGCACCCCGCCCGCCGGCAGCAGCCGGTCGAGCGGCCGAAACCCGGTCGCCACCGTTTCGCGGTTCCCGAACTCCCGGGCCCCCAACTCGAGCGACAGTCGCTCACGGGACACACAACGGCCGATATCCACCGTGGCAGAAGTGGCCGACATGTTCAGCGGGTTCACCGGCCCAAACGTCACCATCCGACGGCCTCCGGAAGAATGTGTATGCATGTACACTATACCGCCGCAGCGATGGCGTCAAGCATTGATGGCTGTCCTGTGCGACCTCCCCCGCAGCCAGTTCCGTCCTGGCACCGCCCCAAACCCCGATTGATACCCATGACGCCACCACTCCTCCTCTTCGCCACGATTTCCCTCCTCGCGGCGGCCGCAGTTGCCTCGCCCCCCACCGCCGCAATCTCCTTTGAGGAGTTCGCCCGCGACCTCTCGCCGCTTGTCGCGGCCCGACTGGACGAACCGCCAAAGCACTACCGGCAGATCGAGCCGTCTCTCCATCATCTCTACGTCGATCATGCCGACCGAATCGGCTCACTGCCGCGCGAGGCGCAGATCGACCTGCTCGTGAAACTCGCCCGGTTTCTCGATTCAAAGCGGGAGACCGCCGGTGACCGGACCGTGATCGGCCCGGGATGCGGCATCATCGGCCTGCTCGACCCCGATCGGGGCCTCGACCCAAAGGAGATCACGGCGATCGCCACGGCCTACGACACCCCGGCGACCGTGTTCAAGAAGAACGGGGCAGGGGAGACGATCGCCGGCGTGGCCGACGCATTCCTTGCCGCCGTCGCCGCGGCGGCAGCCGACGAAAGGCCCACGACGGTCGTCGTTCTGGGCCACGGACTCCCCCGCGAGATCCAGAGCTACTCGATCCCCTGCGACCGGCTCGCAGAGACCCTCGTCTCAGGAGCCGCCAGCAGGAAGACAACCGCCGGCGGCAGTCAGATCGATCTCGGCCATCTGACCCTGATCTGCGACGACTGCTATTCCGCCGACTTCTCGATCAACCTCGGGGCCGCGATCGAGCGGGAGTGCCGGGAGCGTTCGCTGGCCATCAAGGGTCTGCCGACGATGATCGCGGGCACAAACCGCGACTGCCTGGGGCATGCCGACTTCGGCGAGAAGTTCGTGCCCCACTTCTGGAAGGATGTGATCGAACTTTTCTACATCCGCAGGCCGAGGCCGGACGTCATCCGACTGCGGGACTTCTTCGAGAAGGTCGACTCGATGATGTACGGCTACGGCCGGGCCGCACAGGTCGACGGCGATGGGAAGGTCAGCTACAGGCTCGTCGACCAGACCCTCTGCCAGGATCCCGTGGTCTTCGTACCTCTCGACGAGGAGGATCTCGTCAGGCTCCGCCAGATCCTCGGACTCGCCGCCGACGCCCCGCTTCCGAGAATGCTCGACATCGGATGATCGGCTGAAGACCGGAGGCTCAGGACTTGTAGCGTTCGCGGCCGGTATCGGGTTTCACGCCCTCGGGGGTCTCGTCGCTGGCGATATCGAACCATTCGGGCTTGAACTCGATCCGCGACTGGGTCGTGGGGTTGGCCAGAGCGATGTTCGACACCAGCGCGATCACCGCGTCGGCAATCGCAACCTCGGGCTTGCAGCGGGGCTGGTTTTCGGGGGAAGGGTTGCGGATGCACCAGGCCCAGTGCTCCATCTCCTCGGTGTAGCCGCGGGATGGAGGGGCGCCGTCGCCTCCAGCCTTGGCACCGGCCACGGCTCCGCCGCCGCCACTCTCGGTGGTGTCGAGCGTCGGTGCACCATCCTTTCCCTTGGCCACCGTCACCCGGGTGTCCTTGGACGAGCCCTTGTAGAGCATCACATCCTGCTCCTGCTCGAGCACGAGGGTGCCCTTCGTGCCCAGCACCACTTCGCCGTAGCCGCCGAAGCCGTTGCCATTGATCGACGAATAGGTGACGACGATCTTCTTGTTTTTGTCCTCGTCGTAGCCCGGGGCCGGATACTCGTACATGCAGTAGACATGGTCGTCGACCTCGCGGTCGGCCGGGAAGATGCTGCGGTTGCCGACAGCCGTGACCGTCAGCGGCTTCACCTTCTTCCCCTCGCCGTGCATCGCCGACACGAAGATGCCGGCGGCGTCGAGCTGGTGGCTGCCGAGTTCGGCCATCAGGCCGCCGCCGGTGCGGTTCCAGAGACGCCAGCGGATCAGCTCCTCCATCGGCGTGCGGGTCGAGCCGTCGGGCATCGTCATCTGCGTATAGCCGAAGGTCGCCGGGTCGAGGGCAACGTCAGAAATCTGCGCCTCGAGTTGGGCGATCTTCCTGGTGAGCGAGTCGATCTCGGACGGCTTCGCGTTGGCCAGATCCTTCCGCCATCCGACCAGCCGCTTAACCAGCGACTCGTCGCCGGGGAGCGGCGGCTTCCAGGAGTCGTTGCCCGGGAGGTTGCCGCGGTGCCACTGGGCCCGGATCGAGTGCAGATCGCCCAGCAGGCGGGCCTTGCCGATGGTGTGGACGGCGTTGTCGTAGAGCACGCTGTAGTGCCGCTGGTGGCCGGTGGCGAGGATCTTGCCAGTCTCGCGGGAAACGCGGCCCATCTCCTTGCACTCGTGGATGCTGTGGCCCATCAGCTTCTCCGTCAGGACGTGCTTGCCGGCCCGCATCGCCTTGATCGCGGCCTCGGCATGGAGGTGGAGGGGCAGGGCGATGACCACCGCCTCAACGTCCTTGTCGGCCAGCAGTTCCTCGTAGGCGGCGTAGACCTTGACCTTCTTGCGGGCCTCGTCCTCGCTCGACCAGGAATACTTGGCCATCAGACCGGGCCTGGCGGTCAGGGCGGCCGGGCTGGAGACGTCGCCATGGAAGGCCCGAAAGACGTTGTAGGGCCGGATGTCGGCGATGGCGACGACATTGAGATAGTCGGGGTTGTGGGCACCGAGGAGCACGCTGCCCTCGTCGCCCGTGCCCAAAACGCCCACCCGCAGCGGGCTGCCGACGCTCTTTCCGTAGCCGAAATAGAGCGATCCCAGCCCCACGCCGCTGGCAATACCCGCTGCAACCGTGCCGGTGAGGAAGTCGCGCCTCGTCACTGCGACGGCATCTGAGAAGTTCTCCTTGCCGATCGCCTTCTGCTGGTCATTGAGATGCATCGCTTCTCCTCTCGGGTCAGGGCTTGGTGGATTCAGGAATTGGACGGCCCAGACTGCCTGGCGGAGCAGCACCAGGACGAAGGACACCATTGCTTCAAAAAGTAGTCGAGTCCGCTCCAGCCAGCGGTGGGTAAGGCCGCAATCGCCAGCAGGGCAGCAAGTTCGACCCACTGGTCGTAGGTGGCCTGGGCTCCAGCCACCCAGAACGGCTGGGAGGCGACGATGCTGGCCAGGAAGCAGGCGCCGCCGATGGCATTGAATTTTACGCAGAGTCCGAGCACCAGACAGGCGCCGATCGTGAC
>CAMDFJ010000003.1 GCA_945897435.1 Candidatus Kuenenia stuttgartensis
GCCTCGCCGAGCAGCTCCCGGAACTCGAGATCGACGACTACCTCTACAGCGAAAACATCGGCGCCTACTCCGCCGCCTCGAGCACCCACTTCAACGGCTTCCCCCCGGCGAAGGTGATCCACGTCAATCAGTGAGGCGGGCTGCTTCACACAAACACACGGCGGCTCGTTACACGGAAAATCTCGGCATCGTGCCGAATTTTCCTTGGCGACCTCCGGTCGCTGGTGATTACCCGGCCCTCCGGGCCTGGCGCAGGGTGGGAGTTGTTGAAAAACTCCAGCTGCTGAGGAGGCGGTCGGTGGCACGCGCAGGAGACGGTGAATTGTGCGCCTCACACCCAACGCTCAGTCGGCCAACAGCGCATCCTGTAGCAAAACCCGCCGACTCCGAGCATGTCACCGCCGACGAACAATCCGGCTGGGTTCACACACATCCGCGGACCTGCAGCCTCAGGGTCGGACGGCTTCGATGAGGTGGTAGTTCTTGACGAACTCCTGAGCCACGTCGCGCCAGGCCGCCGGAAGCCTTTCCAGATACCATGCCGGCTGCTTCGTCACGACCAGCAGCGTTCCTCCCGGGGCCAGCGCCCGCCAGGCCGCATCGACGAACAGTTCCGCGATGCGGAAGTCGGCGTAATAGGGCGGGTTGGCAAGCGCGAGGTCGTAGGAGCCCGGATCGGGAATCTCGCCATTGGCCTCGAGGGCGACGCTGACATTATCCAGCCCGTTGAGGGCGGCCCCGCGGCCGGTGCATTCGACGGCCCTGGCCGAAGAATCGATGGCCTGGACCTGCACCGACGGATCGCGGGCTGCGATGCCGATCGCCACGCAGCCCGAGCCTGAGCCGATGTCGACGACACGCGTGTCGGGGGCGACGTCGACGGCATTGAGAAGGTGCCGCGCCCCGGGGTCGATGCGGCGGTGGGCAAAAACCCCGGGTCGGCTCACGGCCTTGAGGAGCCTGTCGCGATCGCGAAAGGCAAACTCAGAGCCGAAGTCGCGGACCCGGCCCGGCTGACGGGTTTTCTCCACGATGTAGCAGGTCGTCTCGGGATGGGTGGAGTCGGCCGGGCGGACCCGAACCGTCTCGCCACTGGCAGCGAGCTGCTCGTGGAGCCAGGTGTCGCGCGGGTTGTCGATCGCCGTCACAAGCCTGCCGCCGATCGCCAGATGAAGAAGTGCCGACTGCAGCAGATCGCGGGAGAGCTCGGCCTCGCCATCCTTCGCCAGCGGCACGACCGCGAGATCATAGGGGCCGGGAGGCATGTCTGGGACGCATGCGGCCGAGAGGCCGTCCGGGACAGTCGCCCAGGACGCAACCGCGAGGTCGTGCCGGAAGAGGTCGAGGAACCAGCTGACGACCCTTGCGGCCGGACGTTCTGCCGCAAGCATCCGCGCCGCCTGCCCGCGGCCGACCGTCGTGCAGACGATTCGATCGCCGGGCAGCCCGCTCGCGATTGCGAGCGCATGGGCTTCCGCAGGGCGGGGCGGCAGTGGCTCGGGATGCTCGACTGATTCAGGGCTCATGCCGCGGAGGATACCCGTGCAGCCCCCGGGCACGAACCCATCGCGATCATTCCGGCCGCCGGGGCCGCTCTGGACGGTCGCCGTCACCGTCCTGGCCACGGCCACCAGGCCCACCCGGGCCGCCGGGCCCGCCACGACGCTGCCCCTCTTCGCCGCCCTGGGGACCGCCCCGTCCGCCCCGGGCCCGCATGGACTGGATCTCCTCTGCGAACTTCGTCAGCTCACCGCGGTCGAGTTTGCCGTCCCCGTCGGAATCGAAACTCATCGCGTGCTCGACGAACCGCTCGGGTGAGGGCGGACCGCGTCGCTGTCCACCCGGAGGACCTCCCTCAGGGGGCTGCGCCACCGCCGCGATCATCCCGCCGAGCAGCACGCCCGCGACCGTCACTCCGGCGACGATTCCACTATTGCGATTCATTGTCTTGCTCCCATTGCAGAGGAAAAATACCGGCCTGCACTGCTGATTGAACGGCCCGGTCGGCAGGAAGTTGCGGCCCGGCCAGACTGATCCGGGCCGCACTATTTCTGGTATTCATTCGACCAGGTGCTGAAGAGGTCGCCCCGCTTCACCCGGGCCGCGTCCTCCCGCATCACCTCGGGTGTCCTGCGGATCACCCGGACTGTCTTGCGCCGATGCCGATAGACGCGGGTCTCCGACCGTGCGGCGGGGCCGCTGTTTCGCGGCGGAATCGAACTGGCCTCTGGCCGCTGCCCGAAAGCGATCGGACCGTAGCCGAAAAGAAACACAAACCCCAAGACGCCCGACAGACCGGCACGGAGGGGTGTCATGATCGGATACTCCAGGGCAGAGGCCTGCAGCCGTTCGTCACTCGTCGGCCGATTTCTCAGCGAGCGGTTCGAGCGTGAGTGGATCCCTCAGCGGCAGCCGCTTCACGTCGCCGCCGAAGAACTCGTTCATCGTGGCCCGCTTCTCGAGATCACCCTTGGAGATCTCCGCCCAGTCGCCAACGACGAGGATCGCCATCTTCTCGGGGTCGAGGTGCTTGCGGGCGACCCGCTGCAGATCCTCCCGGGTCACGGCCCGGACCCTGTCGCGGAACGTCTTCCAGAAATCCTTCGGTCGCTTCGTCCACTCGTCGTTGACGAACACACGGAGCATCTGTGGCTTGCTCTCGAACTGCCGGGGAAAGGTCTCGATGGCGCTCTGCTTGGCCGTCTCCAGTTCCTCCTCCGTGACCAGTTCGTCACGAACGCCCCTGATCTGGTCGAGGACGATCTTGGTGGCCAGTGCGACGGTCGGATTCTTGCTTTCGAAGCCGGCCCGGAAGTCGCCGGGATAGTCCACCTTCGGCTGGAGCGTCGAGCGGGCGGTGTAGGCGAGACCCTCGTTGCTGCGAACCTGCTGCATGATCCGGCTGGTGAAGCCACCGGCGCCGAGGATGTCGTTGAGCAGGAGCAGCGGGATGGCATCGGGGTCGTCGCGGCTGATCGATCGCATCCCCATCACCACCTTGCCCTGCGGAATCTTCTTGGGCACGTGATAGAGGCCCGGTTCCACCGTGGCGGTCGGAGCCACCGGGTCGGGTGCCTGTTCCCGCCGCTCCCAGCCGGAAAAAGCCTTCTCGAGCGAGGCGAGCATCTGCTTCTCGTCGAAGTCGCCTGTCACCGACACGATCACGTTGCCCGGATGAAAGAGCTTCGCGTGCATCTCCGTGAGCCGCTCGGGTGAGATCGCGGCCACGGTCTTGTCGGAGGGCTCCCGTGATTCGAAGTGGTCGGTGCCATAGATCAGACGCTTCCACTCCCGTGCCAGGATCGACGAGGCATCGTCGTTCCGTTGCTTGAGAGCCTCGATGATCCGCGCCTTCGCCGTGCCGAGCCGGCCCCAGTCGAACGCCGGCGCCCGCAGCATGTCCATCAGAAGCGACAGGCTTTCGTCGAAGTTGGCCGTCAGACAGTTCATCGTCAGGGAGGTGAAGGTGTCGTTTGCCGCCACGCCCAGTTCGGTGGCGAGGAAGTCGAGCGTCTCGTCGAATTCCGCCGGCGGCATCTTGCGGGTGCCACCCTCGCGGAGCATCCTCGCGGTCATCGATGCCAGACCGGGAACGTCGGCAGGATCGAGCGACGATCCGCCCTTGAAGGTCATCGTCAGGTTCACGAGCGGAAACTCGTGCGATGGCGCCAGATAGACGACGGTGCCGTCGGCAAGCACGCGGCGAAACGTCTCGGCATCCGGCGGGCTGAATTCGAGCGGCTTGAAGGCGATCTGCTCCGGGCGGGCCGCCAAGCCGCTGGCGGCCGCCTTGCCTCCGCCCACGGCAGTCGGTATCAGGCCGGCACCCAGCTCGACCGCGGGCTGTCGGCCGGCGACACCCTGCACGGCCGCATTCCGGTCGGCAGCCTGCCGCGGCGAGAAAAGCAGCACGCCGACGACGCCGAGGGCGAGGATGATCGCGATGTTGCGGAGGCTCATGGTGTGGTCTTCTCCTCGCGACGATAGGTCGCGACGCTGCGATTGGTGGGTGCGAAATACCTGCCTGCGACCCGCTTGATGTCGGCGGCGGTCACTGCCTCATATTTCTTGGGGCCGTCGTTGATCTCCTGCCAGTCGAGGATCGCCTCCATGAAGGCCAGCTGAACCAGCAACGACATGTTGTTTTCAAGCCGCCGATAGTTGCCCGCTGCCACACGGTTCTTCACCTTGCGAAGCTCGCGTTCGGGAATTTCCTCGCCCTGCAGCTTCTCGAGCTCCTCATACCAGGCCCGCTCCAACTGCTCAGGGGTGGAGGCCCCGCGGGTCTCGGCCTCGAAGGCAAAGAGCCCGGCGTGCTTGCGGGTGTCGGAACTGGCCCGGGCACTGGAGGCGATGCCGCGGCCCTCGACGAGCCCGGTGTAGAGCCGGCCGGTCCGCTCGTTGAGCACCTCAGCGAGCATGTCGAGCGGATAACTGTCGACGTGGCCGGCGGGCACGGTGTGGTAGCGAACCTCGACCGACGGCGGAACGTCCCCTGCCGCGTTCATCCGCTGCTCGGCGAGCTGATCCACCTCCAGGGTGACCACCGGCGCCGGCTTGCGGACGCCCGGATCGAGCCTGGAGAAGTAGCGGGTGATGAAGGCCTTCGCCTCGACCGGATCGAAGTCGCCGACCACGATCCCAACCAAATTGCCGGGACGATAGTAGGTGTTCCAGTAGTCCTGGGCCTGCTCGAAGGTGTAGCTGTTGAGGTCGCTGGGCCAGCCGATCACCGGCCAGGCATACCCGCACGAGGCCCAGAACATGGCGTCGAACTGTTCCTGGAATCGACCAGTCGGTGTGCTGTCGGTCCGCAACCGCCGCTCCTCGTGGACGACGTCCCGCTCGGAATAGAATTCCCGAAACACGCTGTCGTGGAGCCGGTCGCTCTCCATCCAGGCCCAGAGTTCGAGCTTGTTCGACGGGATCGTGATGAAGTAGCAGGTCAGGTCGTGGCTGGTGAAGGCGTTCATGCCGCTGCCGCCCGCCTTGGTGTAGACCTGATCAAACTCGTCCTTGACGATCGTGGCGGCCTCCGGGCCGGCATCGCCCCGGCCCTGCTGGGCCCGGATCAGGGCATCGAGCCGGGCCCGCAGCACCCGTAGTTCCTGGGTGTCGTTGGCGGGATCCCAGGGATCGCCGATCTCACCGCTCTTGAACCGCTGGTACTGCTTTGTCCAGACGATCCGGTTGATCTCGTCGCGGACCGCCTTTTGCTCGGCGCGATACTTGGCATCCTTGACGGGGTCGCGGGTGCCGATCGTGTCGGTGCCCTTGAACATCATGTGCTCGAAGAAATGACTGATCCCGGTGATGCCCGGCCGCTCGTCGACGCTGCCGACCTTCGCCACCCAGCCGGCGCTGACGACGTTGGGCTGGTCGTTCCGCGGCACGAGCAGGAACTGCATTCCGTTCGGCAGCGTGAACTCCTCGACGGCGACCTGCTGGCCGCGGGCCGGAACGGCCCCGATCAGAAGACCCGCCACCACCAGGATGATCGCGGGGATTGAAACTGAAAAGCTGCGGTGCATGGGGAAAATGGCCGGGTGAATGAGGAAAGAAACCGGGTTATACGTCAGCCGACGCCCAGCGCCCACTGCACGAGGGTCAGCACGATCTCGAACACGATCAGTCCGACGATCGCCCACTCGACCCGCAGCGCCCGGCGGTTCTGCATCAGTTCGAGCGCCGTCTCGGCGGTTCGCGAGATCAGGTTGAGCTTGCCGTGCAAGGCGGCAAACCGCTCCCGGATCTCGAACTCATCCCTCAGGCGAGCCCAGAGCCGCTCAAGCTCCGGATGATCCCAGAGAAGTTCCGGCGAATCGTCCACCCGGGCCCCGGCCACCACGCGATGCTCCGCCAGCAGGGCGCCGCCCAGGTGCTGCAGCAACTCCCGGGCCGCCCGGCCGCCGCGGCCCCAGTGGTCGAGGTTGATCGCGAACGGCTCGATTCGCTCGAACTGCCGCTCGATGTTGCGCTCGTGATGGGCGAGTGAGACGCTCTTGGCGATGATGTCGGCCACGAGTTGCAGCTTCTGGAGCGTCACGTCGGCGAGCACGAGGGTGTTTCTCTCGATCGTCTCCTTGGCGGCCGGATCGACCCGGATGTCGAGCATCTCGGTCTCCCGCTCGCCCTGTGGATAGGGCTGTCTGATGTGGGGGCCGATCTGGCGGAGGTAGTCGGCGATGCCGGCCGACGAGGCGTCGAAGAAGACCACCGCCCCATAGCGAAAGAGCACCGCAACACCTCCGGCCGCAGTGCCGTCGGGCAGCCGGGCCCCGGTGAGCGTGCCGATCAGTTCGACGACCAACGGTGCGCCCCCCGTACGGTCGGTCGCGCCGAGCGCCGAAAGATCGATGCCGCTGCCGGCGAGCACGGCCTGTGCCCTGAACGCCCGCGGAGTCTCGATCTGGTCCGCTTCAGCTGTCATTCGACTGTTGCCATCGCCTTCTTCCACGGGCCAGCCTTCCAAGTGTCCAAGATCGGGGGATGCATCCCTGCCGCGACGAAGACGGCCCAGCCGCACCGGCGGCAGTCAGACAAGCTTATCCTTCACTCGACGTCGCGTGCAGCTTGGCGATCCTGCTGCCATCCACTGATCCATCGGAGTCACCCGCCATGGCATCGATCGACCGCTCCGACCCGGTCATTCTGGGCCACGTTCTGGCCGAGCACCGGGAATTGTTCCAGCAGATCATGGCAGCCCGCACGGCGTTTCAGAATGGCACCGTGCCCAGTCGCAGCCGTGTCGACGCGACCATCGCCACCCTGCGGAGTCTTCGCGAGCATCTGCACCACCACTTCCAGCTGGAAGAGGAGGGCGGCTTTCTCGAGGAATCGATCGCCCGGATGCCGCGGCTGTCGACGGCCGCCACGGCCATCCTCGATCAGCATCCGGCGCTGCTTCGAGAACTCGATCAGTTGATCGGCAGGCTCTCTGCGGCAGAGATCTCCGCCGTCGAATGGAAACTGGCCACGGCCGACTTCGACCGCTTCTCGGCCAACATGCAGGCCCACGAACGCAGCGAGAACGCCGTCGTCCAGGAGGGCTACAACGAGGATCTGGGCCTGCTCGACTGAGCAGCCGCGGAGGCGGGTGCCCCCACGAGAGGAGCAGCCGGCCTGTTCCTAGCCGAGTTTCGTCGGATCGATCGGACGCGGCGTGAACTTGGCATCGAGCGTCGTCACCTTGCCGATTCTGTCGATGTTGATCAGGTCGGGGGTGAGGGCATCGCCAGCCTCGGCAGGGAAGGCGACGAGTTTCACGGCGGGCGGATCGATCACGAAGCAATGCGGCAGCAGCCGGCGGACCACCGTGCTCCCCTGGTCGGTCTTCTCCTCGATCTCGATCTCGTTGCGATCGGTGATCGCCCCGCTGAGCGTCGAGATCAGCCGTGGCCGAGAGGCGTAGATCGAGTCTCCGGGGGAGCGGACCCGAAAGATCTGCTTTGCTTTCTCGAGCCGGGAGAGCAACGCCGGAGAAACGTCTCGCTCGAGTTTGTGCCGCAGCGATTCGATGCCGGTCCAGAGCACCGTGCCCTCGAATGTCTTGAGCAGATCGCGACCGACCTCGAACGCCACCAGTTCGAGGAGCGTGAGCGTCTCCAAGGGAAGTTTGCGGCTGCTCACACGATCCTTGGAGAGCACCCAGCCTTGTCGCCGGCCGTCGGGCTGAGGCACCTGATCGATCGGATACCCGCAGGCCACCAGAAACTCACAGTCGCGATGGAGTGTTCTGACAGACAGCCGGGTGAGCCCCAGTCGCTCGCGAAGCGTGGCGATCAGCGCCTGGTCATCGATGGGCTGGCGGGCATCGGAAAGAATTTCGAGGAGGGCGAAGATCCGCAGGAACTGTTCGTGTCGGGCAAAGTTGCGCGGCATGATGCCTGGTATTCAAAGTGCTGACCCGGGCGACAGCGAAGCAATTGTTCCCCAGCCGTCGATCTCCACGATCGAAAGGCGAGTGACAATTCGGGCCATCGAACGACGCTGTCATTACGAGTTTCATAGTCGCGACACAATCGGCACCGTTGGTCAAGAATAGCTTCCCTCCCTCACTCATACTACGGTTCGCCGTGGATTAGCCCCCCAAGCCAGCTATCGCCTCCAGTCGCGATGGCCGCTCAGGCGGCCCGCCGCACAGCACCCCGACGCAGGCGGCTATCCAGGGCCACGGTCCATTCCTCGGCGGCATCGACCAACCGTGCCAGCATCGCCATCAACTGCTGCGAAGTCAGGCTGCCATCCTCGATCGGAATGTCGGCCACGAGGCAGAGGTTGTCGGAGGCGGCAGCAAACTCGACGGCCACAAACGGCACGTCAGCCGCGAGCCGACAGAGCTCGATGCAGAGGGAGGCGGCGTCCGTGGCCACGGGAAAAACCCGTTGAATCGAGGCCCGGCAGCGGCGGCCACCGTCGCGGGATTCGATCGCAATCACGATCAGCTTCTCGCCGCGCAGATTGCGATAACGACGACTGACGAAGGCGACGCGAATCACCTCCTGCTCGGCGTCGACATGATGGCGAATGCCGCCGTCGGCCAGCAATGCGGAACACTCGGAGATACTTGTGGGCATGCGGGGACTCCATGAATGACCCCAACCATCTCGCGATTGGCCTCGTGCCAGTCGCAAACGGAAGGGAAGTGCCCCCACTCAAGGGTAATACGCTTTTCGAGGATCCGACCTTGCGCTTCAAAAAAAAAAAACGGCTCCTGAAGGCCGGCCAACCGTGCCTCTGCGACTGCCATGCTGACCGCACGTGGGTCATCGGCGGCTTCGAGTGAAGCCGCGAAGGCATCCGGGCGGAGCCCATTCATGGCAACAGCGACGGAGTCGCTTCTGGTCGAGGCAAGGGCATACGCACGGCATGCTGCCGCGACGGTGACCCTTGCTTCGTTGCTCGTCGAATGGCAATCCACGGGCAACCCGCATTGGCTCGAACTGCTCGTCGCCCGGACCTTCACACTGATCGAAAGCGTTGCCCGCACGACGCTGCGTCGCCACGGCATTCGCGACACCTCGGCGATCGACGACACAGTGTCGATCGTGCTCGATCACATCAGGCGGCTTCCTGGAACCTCTCCGAGTGAACGCAGCGTATCCCCCTTCTCGGTCCATCCCCCGGCTGAATGCCGCTGTGAACTGGCCGACACCGGCAGGGCATACCTCGTGCGACTCACTCTCGACAGGGCCACCGACGTCGGCCGCTCACGACGTCGTCGCGAGCGGCACCTCGTCTCTTCCTCTCACCTCGAAGGTCTGCTCACGGGCGAGATGACCTGTGAGAAGACTGACCGCAGCGGCGAGGAGGAGGCCTGCACCGCCATGCACCTCGCGATCGGCTCGCTCGAGCCGAACCAGCGCGAGATCATCGACATGCTTCTCGAAGGCAAGACGCAGGCGGCGATCGCGATCGAACTCGGGGTCTGCGAGGGGACGGTATCGCGGCTGCGGACCCGGGCGATCGTGGCACTGCGGCATGCCTGCGGACTGGAGCGCCGGATCGCTCAGCCGAAGACGACGGTCCTGCGGCCGTGAAGGAAGACCCGCTCCTCGAGCACCAGCCGCACGGCCCTGGCGAGGACGAGCTTCTCGACATCGCGGCCCGCCTGGGCCATCCGCTCGGGCGTGTCGCTGTGGTCGACGGCGATCACGTCCTGGGCGATGATCGGGCCGTCGTCGAGTTCCGCCGTGACATAGTGGGCCGTCGCGCCGATCAGCTTGACGCCGCGGCTGTAGGCCTGTCGGTAGGGGCTCGCCCCGGCGAAGGCGGGCAGGAACGAGTGGTGGATGTTCAGGATCCGGTGGGGATGGCGGTCGATGAATCGCTCCGAGAGAACCCGCATGTATCTTGCGAGCACGATGTACTCGGGCTGATAGCCCTCGATGACCCGGCCCACCGCCTCCTCGTGGGCCTCCCGCGAGAGGCCCTCGTGCGACACGTGGTGGAAGGGCACGCCGAACCGCTCCACCAGCCCGCGAAGAATGTCGTGGTTGCCGATCACGGCCACGATCCTGCCGGGCAGTGCGCCGCAGGCGTCGAGCAGAAGAAGTTCGCCGAGGCAGTGCGGCTCGCGGGTGGCACAGACCAGGATCGGACGCCGCTCGACGCGGGTCACCCGCACGCAGGCCGTCGCGGGCAGCACGGCCGCGAGGTCGCGTTCGAGATCGGGGGCCGCCACGGGTGGCCCCTCCGGCACGACCTCGGCCCGGAAGAAGAAATGGCCCGCATCGACATCGACGAACTCGTGATTGCTCTCGATGTTCAGTCGCCGGGTCTGCAGCACGCCGGTGATCCTGTGGATCAGGCCGACATCGTCGGGGCAGTCGACGAGGACGATCTCGCGGGGCTGCCGATCGGCCGTCATGCCGGCACCCAGGCGAGCACAACCTCATCGATGGCGATGTCGGTCTTCCGGGCCGGGATCTCGATTTTCTCGAGGACGATCCGCTCGG
Source organism: Candidatus Kuenenia stuttgartensis (assembly GCA_945897435.1). Taxonomy (GTDB): domain Bacteria; phylum Planctomycetota; class Planctomycetia; order Pirellulales; family UBA1268; genus RGVT01. Next base: position 10,458 of record CAMDFJ010000003.1, read on the forward strand.
GTGCCGCGGCCAGCCGGATCCGCTCCAATTCGTCGGCCACCTCCCCCTCCAGCGTCCGCAGCTTCTCCTCCAGCGTCGACAGGCTTTCCTCGGCGTGGGCCACGTCGGCCTGATGGCGGGTGGCCCGGCTGGCCGATCGCATCGATGTGGCCGCCCGGCCGATGGTCGTGGAACTGGCCATCTTCCTGCCGAGCAGCGCCCCGAGAACTGCCGAGCCGATCGAGACGTAGGTCTGCATCGACTTGTTCTGGGCCTCGGCCTTCTCCCGCTCCAGCTTCTGACGTGCCCGCTCGATCCGGTCCGTGGCCGTCGCGATCTTCGTGGCGTAGCGATCCCGAACCCGGGCGATCTGCTCGTCACGCCACTCCTTGGCCCGCTGGGCGATCCGCACCCGGAAGTCGCCCTCGCTCTCGCCCGGCTGCGAGACGGCATCGATCTCAGCAGCCGAGAAGACGACCAGCTTCGAGTTTCGGGCGAGATGTCCCTTGAGCGACGCTGCCAGCGTCGTGTAGCCCTTCGGCCCGGTCAGGGCCGGAGGCAGCGTGGCGAACGTTCCCGTTCGCGGCGCCGACTCCACTTCAGGCGGATCTGCCAATGTCTCTCCCGAATCCCAGGCAGATTCGCCGAGCGACTCCGTGGCGTCGGCAAGGCAGATCACCTCCCGATCAACGTCGATGCCGACGGACGCCTTGGCATAGCGGACGCGGGCCCGGCCGAGGATCGCCGGCTCGTAGACGAGGGCCGCATCGGGGGATGCCGCCCGCCGCGGTGCCAGAAACACCTCCCTGACCCCCGGCGGCAGGATCGGCCTCGGGCCGCCGCGGGCCGTCATCGCCTCGACCACGGGACGGACGACCGGCGCAGCCATGCCCGGCGGCAGTTCGGCCGGCAGCGCGGAACCGTGCGTGAGCCGGCGGATCTCCTCCCGCAGCAGCGGACCGCGAAGGTAGGACATCGTCCAGCGGGTCTGAAACACCGTCTCCTCGTCCTCGTGCACGCTGTGGAGCAGGAACATCCGCTGCTCGAGTCCGGAGAGGAGACGGTCGAGCCGCCCGCGGTCGAACGAGCGGCCCGCCGAGGAGGCGGCCCCCTCGAGGCCGTCGAGCACGCGGGCCTTGTCCCGGGCGGTCTGCAGCCGGCCGAGGAACCAGGTACCGGCGTTGGAGAGACCCTTGTAGTCGAGGTCGACGGGGTTCTGGGTGGCGAGCACCACCCCGAGGCCGAAGGCCCGGGCCTGCTTGAGGAGCGTCAGGATCGGCCCCTTGCTGGGCGGATTGGCGGTCGGCGGCATGTAGCCGAAGACCTCGTCCATCAGAAACAGCGCCCTGAGCGACGAGGTGCCCCCCTGCCCCCGCATCCAGGAGACCGCCTGCCCGGCGAGCAGCGTGACGAAGGCCATCCGCTGGGAGTCGTTGAGGTGGGCGATCGAGACGACGCTCACCCGTGGCTTCCCTTCGGCGGTCCAGAGCAGGCGACCGACGTCGAGCGGTTCGCCATGCAGCCAGGCATCGAAGCCGGGGGCCGCGGCGACGGTGTTGAGCCGGCTGGCGAGTTGGAACCGGTCGCCAGCGGGAAAGAAATTTTCCAGATCGAGAAACCCGACCCGCTCGATCGGTGGCGCGGGGATCGCCCGGACGAGGCCGCCGAAGTCGAGCTTCTGGCCGCTCCTCCAGATGGCGTCGACGATGCTCGACACGAGCACGTGCTCCCGGCTCCGGCCCGGCTCGGCGTCGATCCCGGCGAGCGCCAGGATTCCCGAGACGAGCGACTCGATCCGCTCACGGCGGGCCTCCGGGTCGTCGAGCACGTTGGCCGGCGGCGGATCGAGGCTTTCGAGCATCGCCAGTGGCCGGCCGGCGCTGCTGCCCGGCGTGTAGACGGCCATGTCAACGCTCGCGCGAAGGCGGGCGATCCGTTCGGCCGACTGACCACTCGCCGCCAGACCCTCTCTCCACTTTCGGGCGGTCCGCTCGGCGAGTTCCTCGAGCGAGAGCCCCTCGCGGCGGGCCGCATCCTCTTCCAGCCAGGGCAGGAAGTCTCCGGCCGCGAGGCCCGGGAACGAGAGCAGCACGTTGGCGAGATCCCCCTTGGGATCGATGACCAGCGTGGGAATGCCGTCGATCGCGGCCTCCTCGATGATGTCGATCAGCAGGCCTGTCTTGCCGCTGCCCGTCATTCCGACGCAGACGGCGTGTGTCGTGAACCGCCGCGCGTCGACGAGCACGGGCTCTCTCCCCGCCTTGCCCGTGTCGGGATCGACCTTGCGGCCGAGATAGAAGACACCGAGCCCCTCGATGTCGGCCTCGAGATCGTCACCCGCGGCCGACGCCTCGCCCTGCCGTGTCCGTTTCGCAGCCATGATGCCTCCGGGGTCGCTGAACCTGGCCTGGATCAAACAGGATCATTCAACTTCCGGACGACGATTCCTGCAAACTCGGGGGTGGGTTTCCGGACTCCTCGACCGGCACGCCGAGCAGCTGGCCGGCCGCCCGCTCCAGGGAACGGACCAGCGGCGCGGGATAGAGCCCGAGCACGAACAGCGGAACGAGAAGCCCTGTCATCGCCACCCGCTCCCGCCGCAGGATCAGGTGCTTCGGACCATCGATCGCCGTTGGCCCGCCGAAGACCATGAACCAGCCCCGCAGCACGGCGATCGCGCAGAGCACCGTCGAGGCGATCGTCATCAGGCCGGCGTGGAGCTGGTCATCGAGGCTTCCCGACACGATCAGGTCGTCGGCCACGAACGAGAGCGTTCCGGGCAGGCCGATCGCCGCCAGTCCGAAAAGGAGGAAAAAGGCGGCCAGCTCCGGCGCGTCACGGAAGCGGCCCTGGGGCGTCGCCAGCGAGAGGGGCCCGGCCCGGCTTTCGATCGCCCATGCAACCAGACCAATCCCGGTGAGCGCCAGTCCGCTTGAGATCCAGACACAGAACGCGCCGTTGAGTTCCATTGGCACCTTGCCGGCGAGTCCGGCGAGGACCATCGCCGACTGGCTCATCGCGAGCGTGCCGATGAGCCCGCGGAGATCCCGCTGCACGAGGGCCAGTGCCCCACCGTAGACGGCCGTGACGAGGGCCAGCTGGGAGAGCGTGACGAGTTCCAGCGCGACGCCATCGCCATGGTCGGCATGGCCGATCAGCAGCCGCACGGCGGTGTAGGCGGCGATCTGGGGCATCGTGGCGGCGAGAGCCGTCGACATCGGGGCGCCGGAGAACAGGGCCGGATACCAGGAGTGAAACGGGAATATCCCCTTGCGAACGAGCACGGCCAACGCGACCAGCCAGCCGCCGGCGTTGCCGACGATACCCGCGTGCCGCTCCCACGGCGGGTCGACGAGCATCATCACCGTGCCCGATGTCAGACAGCCGAGGGAAACCAGCATCGCCGTGGCGAAAACCCGCGCTGCCGGGCGGCTTCCCGGTGTGCCCCGGATTGAAATCCATGTCGGCAGCGCCGTCACCACCCAGATCGCAACGAGCACGAGCGGATGGGACGTGGCAAAGGCCGCAAATGTGGCGCTGGCGGCACACAGAATCCGGGCTGTCGCAGGAACATCGAGAAAACGCTTCGGGGCGACCAGCAGGATGGCGAGTTCTATGACCGCCACGGTGGGCATCAGCACCGCCGTGATGCCGTCGATCTGGATCAATGATCCGCCGCCGAGCCGCTCGCCAGAGGAAAAAGATTCCCCGTTGCCGGAGTTCCAGAGCAGGACGATTCCAGACGCAGCAAGGCAGGAGATCAAAAGCGCCGCGGCCGCGGGTGTTCTGGGACTCGTTGGAAAACCGCCCAGTTTCAGCACGGCAACGGCGATCAGCGGTGCCACCACGGCCGCGGCGGTGAGCAGGAGCATCGCCCCATGAAGTGCGTCGGGAATTGCAGCAGCCGGATCGGCGGTCATGGCCCACCTCTGCGATGTCGCCAGCTCCAGCTTTTGCCGAGCCACTCGACCCATGAACGCTCTGCTGCGTCGAGCCGCTCGAGCCCTCGCCAGACCGGGTCGACGACCCCACGCATGACAGCCATCTCCTCGAATCCACGTTCCAGGGCCACCCGATAGAGCAGCCGCTGAAACTTTTCCGGCAACATGTCCTTGAACGACCACCCGCCCGACCCGGGATGCCCGCCGAGGGCTGCCTCCAATTCATGGCGATCATGAAGCGCGGACGGCGAGCGAAGGATCTGCAGGCTGCGCAGGATCGCATGACTGACGATATGGATCAGGGCGAGCGTCCGCAGTCCGAGTCCGATCTCGGCGAAGATCAATCCTGCCTGTGTCATCGAAGCATAGGCCAGCATGGCCTTCAGATCCGATTGCACGCTGCCAACCAGGACCGCATGGATGGCGGTGCCAACACCGATCATGACAAGCAGCAGGCGGGCCAACGGCGCGGCATCGAGAAGCGGTTCGCACCGCAAAAGCACGTAGGCGCCAGCGTGGATCGAAAGGGCTCCATAGAAGATGGCGCTCGAGGGCGTGGGGCCCTCCATGGCACGGGGCAGCCAGCCTGAGAATGGCACCTGCCCGCTCTTGCCCATGGCCGCAAACACCAGCAGCAGCGAGACGAGCGTCGCCGTGGTCGGCGGCACGAGGCACTGGGCGTGGGGCCAGGTTCCGGAAAACAGCCGCTCGAAGTCGCCTGATCCGACGGCCTGATGGACGATGACGCCGGCCGCGAGCAGGCCGACGTCGCAGATGCGGTAGGTCGTGAAGGCCCGCAGGGCTGCTTTGACGGCATTCTGCCGCTCGTGGAAGAAGCCGATCAGCAGGGCCGACGAGATCCCGAGAAACTCCCAGCCTGCGAAGAGCACGTCGATGCTGCCGGCCAGCACCATGAGGTTCATGCCGGTTCCAAAAACCGCCAGCAGCACGAAGAACCGGGTGAACCCCGGCTCACGGTGGAGATACTTGCCGGCGAATGCGTTGACGACGGCGCACAGCCCCGAGGAAAAGCAGACATAGGGCACCGACAGGCCGTCGGCCACGAGTTCGATCGTGGCCGCATGGTGTCCCACCGCGAACCAGGTTCCCAGATGCACGACCTCCGGGACGAAGTTCCGAAACCAGAGCACAACGAGCGTTGCCAGACCAGCGGCGAAGCCCGTGGCAAACCCGGCACCGACGCACCAGGTCGTCCGCCTTTCGCCGAGTGGAAACCCGAAGAGTGCCGGCAGGCCGACGGCCGCAAGCGTCGCGGCCGGTGCGAGCAGCTGGGCAACGACGAGCATCAGCACCAGGTCCTGGGTCAGTCCTGCGGGCAGGCCCCGGGTCTGGTTCACGGAGCAGATGAGCGGGATCATCCCGTCCTCCGTTCATCGAAGGCCGCCCGAATGAGGGCCGGGCGGAGGTTGCCCCGTTGGCCTGCGAACCAATCGACGGAGCGGTCCACGACTGGCAGACTCCAGGACTCAGGCTTGTGCGGCCGGAATCCCTCGCGGCCGAGGACGACGATCGCATCAGTTGCTGGATCCCATGCTGCCAGGCGAACCCATTCATTCGCGACCAGCCTTGCCACGGCGGGCACACGGGTCAGGGCTGCTTCGATCCGGGCGGTCGACGCCTCGATGACGAACAGCAGTCGGACGGGTTCGTGGATTTCGACAGTCTGCCAGGGGAGTCCGGTCCGCAGGTCGCTGGCATGGCCATCCATCACCCCAATCAAACCGGTGATGTTGTGGGGCAGTTTTGTGCCAGATCCGTAGCCTCGAGGATCGATGCAGGAAAACATGTAGGCGAGATTGATTCCGGAGCATACCGGGCCGACGGCGGCCAGAATCCGGGCGAGGATCGCCGCATCGGCGTCGGCATCGGGGTCGTAGGAGACCAGAAACGCCCGCCGGTCGAGGAACAGACCCCTGGTGCGTGCCCGCCGGCCGACGATGCAGACGGCGTTGGTGGCATGACCATACTCAGGTCGCACCTGGGCCAGGTCGGCCGCCCGGGCCTCCACCTGGCGAAGCGCCTGCTCGGGTCTGACGTCGAGGGGCACGGCATCGAACCTTCGGCAGCGTTCTTTGGCATCGGCAACGCCGGCCTCCCTGCAGCTGCGCTGGAAGGCCGCGTACTCCTGCCGGTGCGTCGCCGGAACCGCGGTTTCGTCGTAGAACGTGAATGCGTCGGAGCATGTGTCGTGCATCGCCGCGACGAAAACCGTCTCTTCAGGGATGGAAAAACCATTCCGGCCAAGGTGCGATCGCACCCGCGGGTCATTGGCCATGGTGGCGAATGCCCAGGCGTTGGGGCCGCCACGCCCTCCTCCGCAGGCGCCGCAGTCGTAGGCGCTTTCGTGTGGGTTGTTGAGGCTGGTCGAACCGTGGCCGATCACGGCGACGAGCCGGGCGAGGCCCTTTTCGAGACCGATGTCCTCGAGCAGCGTTCGCACGATCGCGGCCATTTCGGAAACGTCAAAGCCCGCCAGCGTTCCGTCGGGCAGCGGCGTGTCGTCCGTGCGCTCGAGCTCAAGCCGGGTGCGAATACGCCGTTTGGTGAATTGATCGGCCCGATGAAACAACAGCGAGGTGAGGCGGGGAAACGCCACCCGTGCCACGAGCGGCACTGCGGCGATCGCGCCAAAGACTGCGGTCAAGAGCCCGCCCCGGATGAGCGTGCGACTGCCATCGGCGAGGCCGCCCTTGAGCCGCCCCAGATGCCGCCGCACCGACCGTCTCAGAGCCTGGTGCATCGAGGCATTCGATTCCGGGACCTCGATCACGGTGTGCCTCGGCCGCACGACGATCGGGCAGAGGGGGATGGAATGCCAGTCGTCGATGCCGTGAAAGTACATCGGGACTCCGAAAAAACCTGCCGTGCCGAAGGTCTCGCAGGCTGGATCCGTTTCTTCGAGGTGCCGTCGGATCGACTCGCAACGCTCGTCGATACAGAAAATTGCCTGGACCCCCGACCGCGGAATCAGTCCCGGCTCGACGAGGGATGCCCGCGCCGCCAGGCCATCGAGCAGCTCGATTTCGTGCCGTCGCTCATAGGCGAGATGCAGCAGGCGGCGGCGGGTGATGCCGTCGAATCCACCAATCGCCCGTTCGAGTCTCGTCATTTCGTTCTCGTCGAGGCTGCGGATGTCCGCCGCTGAAAGCCCCACCAGACGGGCGACCTGGCAGACCATGAATGCACGGGCCACGCTGCCGGCCCCGTACCTGGGCGGGTAGCGGTCGCGGAGTTCAGTCCACAGTCTGGCCAGTTCGCCTCCATGGCCAAGCTTGGGGGCGATCCATTCGGCCGCCACCCGGTCGAAGATGAGTCGCAGAGCCAGAAAGTCGACCAACCGGGCAGGAACCGCGGCCACGGGAACGCGGTCGGGCCGATCCTCGAAGTGACGCACCATTCCGGCCCAGCCGCGAAGCGAGAGGAGTGAACGCTCGATCAATTCCTCCTCCATCCCGGGCGGCGTGCCCAGGAGATCGATCTGCTGCGCGATCACCGACAGCGGATTCCGTCCTCGCGCCGCCGCCAAGGCCGCCGGCAGGCCGACATTCCAGGGCTCCGTCGGTCCGAAGCCGGCCTCGTAAAGACTGATGACCGCCCCAAGCAGCCCCTTCTCCCGGCCCGGCATCGGCCAGGTTGCCACACCCTGATCGAGATAGGAGGAGCAGACCCGAATCAGCAGCGGGTTGGTGTGTTCGTCCGTATCGAGAGCCGGACTGATGGCCTGCAGCAGATCGCGGATTCGGACCGGTGGTTGGCGGTGCAGAACGGCGGGCCGCGCCGAAGCCACCGCCTCGACGCAGGCGAGCCAGAGTTCCGTGGTCGCAAGATGGTTTTCGTCGTCGGCTTCGCTGAGGGTCCAGCGGACGGTGACGTCATCCTCCTTTTCAACTGGATTTCGCAGCAGTGCGAGGAGCAGTTCCTGGAGCGAAAGCCGCCCTCCGGCCAGCGGCTCATGGGCGGATGGTCCGAGGTCGGCGGCGAGCACCGCCTCGAGGTCGGCATCTCGAATACGGCCGCGGGCGAACTCCTCGCGATAACGGGCCTCTGCGAGGAACGGCTGGGTTCCATAGACCTGCGCGGCATGCACGACGGCCGCCTCGAAAGGCTCGTCCTCGAAGCCCTGAAGGATGTTCTGGGCAACGAAGATGTCGATCGGCCCCTGGCTCGGGAGAAACCGCGCCGCGCGTTCGATCGCCTGCCCGATGCGTCCGTTACGAATCTCGTCGTCCATCTCATACGACAGTATCGCAGGCTCGAGGTCGGCCAGGGCGGTGGTCCGCCCGAAAATGCTTGCATTGCCGTAAGTGGCGGGCGAGGACGGTTCGTACCGTGGCTCATTTTCGCCGGCGATCGCGGACCGTCGGCGGGGCGGCGAGCGTGAACACGATCACCTCCTCGCCGGTCGCCATGCTGATGTCGTGGTGCACGCTCACGGGGGCCGCACCCGTCACCTCGCGAACCAGCGCCTCGAGCAGCGGTCTGCCGCAGAGCATGAGATGGCTGCGGAGCTGTTTGAGAAGGTCGGCACCCCGGCCATTGCCGTTGGCCGGATCGCGGGATTCGATCAGTCGCTGTTCGGCGGCACTGAGCACGCCCTGAAGGTGGACGAAGAGTTTGTTGTCGACGAGATGGGTGTGGACATCCCTCGGCCCGCGACCCATGAATTCCTGCTGAAATCTGGCGATCAGGTCGCAGATTGCCGCCTCAATCTCTCCCTGCGACTTGGCTGCCTGTCCGACCATCGCGCGACTCCGTTCCGCGAGCAACCTCTGCTCAAGACGGCAAAAGCATCCCCACCTCAGAGGGGATTCACAAACAGGTTTCGGGTGCTGGATTCGCCCCCCATGAGTCAGCGAACGATCGCGCAGAAAAATCTGCTTGCGTTACCTATCTTGCCCAATATAATCCGTGAGACGCAGTTCGAAGCAGGCCGCGGAACACCGCATCGCCCGCTTCCGACAGCGTCCAAACAACTCAATTCGGAAGACGAGTCGAGGGGCAGGCCGGGATTTTCCCGGGAGGTCCATCGCAGCGTAAGCCGGTGTGAGAGAGAGCCCTCGGGCCTTCTTTCACGCCGGCTTTTTTCGTTTGTATCGCCTTCCAGTACCGGATGCGGGAACACCAGACACACCGCCACGAGAGCCCAGCAGTGATCCCAACCAGCACCGACCAGGATCTTGCCCGCCACAGGATCGCCCGCCAGGTCGCGCGGGCGACAGGCACCTTCGAACACCTGCTCACTGGACGGGCCCCGCACAGCGTCACGGTCGTCTGCAACGGCGACTGGCTGGTCGTCAGCCTCCACGGCGCCTTTTCGGCCCTCGAACGCCGCCTTGCCACCGAAGAGGAGGGGGCGAGCCGCGTTCGCGACTTCCACCACTACCTCTTCGACAACTCGCTCGATTCGATTCGCAGTCACGTCCGCCGTTCAACCGGGGTTGAACTTCGGGGTGCCATCGCCCACGTCGATCCGGGCACCGGCAGCGTGATCAAGACGTTCACGACCAATCCGGCCGTCGAACTGTTTCTGCTCGGACAGGGGCTTCCGGTGCTTGGCGTGCCGGTCAATGCCCATCTGCATGCCGATGGAGTGAGCGGCAATGGCGCCGTTCGCAGCTGATTTTTCTCCCGGAAGGATCCGCAACCATGAAGAAGGTGACCCATGTTGGTGCTGACCAGAAAAAACCGTGAGAGCGTCGTGATCGGCCGTCCCGAGGACCTCGAGGTCCTGCTCGAAATCACCATCCTGGAGATCGAAGGAGGCCGGGTTCGGCTCGGTTTCGAGGCCGACAACAAGATGCCGATCCACCGCCGCGAGGTCTGGGACCGGATCTGCAACGGGGAGAGCGTTCCCGTTCCACCACGAAGCGAGAAGAAGTAGTGCCACCGGGGATTCCGACCATGAAGTCTCAGGGCGAAATCGAGGCGGCTGTCTGCGACGGCATCTCGCGATTCCAGCAGGAATTCATCGGCCGAGGCCCGAAGGACATCCATTCGCACCTGATCGGCACGCTGCTGGTGGTCCGATTGCAGGGGGTGCTGACGGCCGCCGAGCGGCAGCTGCTCACCCCCCGGGACGCCCCGTCCGTGGACGGGAATGGCCATGGGAACGGGCCTGTCGCCGGTCACGACAATGGCAACGGGCGGGCGCTTCTGAAACAGGTTCGAGCCCACATGGTGGCCAGCGGACGGCCCCGCCTGGAGGCGATTGTCAAGGAGGCGGTGGGTGTCAGCCTGATCAGCGTTCACCACGATATTTCCACGATCACGGGAGAGGAATTGATCGTGTTTTCGCTGGCCGAAATGCCTTCCTGCCGTCCCAAGCGGCCGCGGAGCTGAGCAGACCGCAGACGATCCTCCGCCCGGCCTCCGAGGAGAGTGCCTGCCGGCTACGGTTCTGCCCGATTCTGGTAGATTTCGGCATTGCGTTCCTCCCGCTCGCCAACCCTGAGCGTCGCCCTTGCCAACGCCCTCCGCCCCCGTTCAGCGAGCCGCCACGGTGCTCCTGGTCGATGACCAGCCGATCATCGGCGAGGCTGTCCGGCGAATGCTGGCCGCCGAGGAGGGCATCGCCTTCCACTACTGCAGGGACGCCGCCGCTGCCCTGGAAATGGCCGCCTCCGTCGGCCCGACGGTGATCCTTCAGGATCTCGTTATGCCGCAGATCGAGGGGCTGGAACTCGTCCGTCGGTTCCGGGCCGACGACCGATTCCGCGACGTTCCGATCATCGTGCTTTCCACCAAGGAGGAGGCGGCCGTCAAGGCGGAGGCCTTTTCCCTGGGGGCCAACGACTACATCGTCAAACTCCCCGACCGGCTCGAACTCGTGGCCCGGGTTCGGCATCATTCGCGGGGATTCGTCGCCCTGATCGAGAGAAACGAGGCCTTTGCCGCCCTCCAGGCCAGTCAGCAGGTGCTGGCAAATGATCTCGCCTCCGCCGCACGGTACGTCCGCTCATTGCTGCCGACGCCGCAGCAGATAGGCACCGCCACGGCCGATTGGAGATTCATCCCCTCGGCGGAACTGGGGGGTGACGCCTTTGGCTATCACCTTCTGTCCGACGGCAGCCTGGCGATGTATCTGCTCGACGTCTGCGGCCATGGGGTCGGCGCGGCCCTGCTGAGCGTTTCGGCTCTGAACGCGATCCGCAGCGAGGCCCTGCCACAGACCGACTTCCACGACCCCGGAGCGGTGCTTGCGGCGCTCAACAGGGCGTTTCCGATGGAGCGGCAGAACGACATGTTTTTCACGATCTGGTACGGCGTCTACGACGGTTCGACCAGAAAACTCCGCTGGGCGGGAGGTGGCCATCCGCCCGCCGTGCTCATCGCCCCCGAGGGAGACGCCCCAGCCAGGCTGCTCGACTCCGACGGCCCCCTGATCGGCGCCGTCGACGGACTCGAGTTCAGCTCCGCGGAAACGGAGATTCCGGCCGGCTCCCGACTGTTCATCTACAGCGATGGGGCCTTCGAAATCAGCCGTCCAGACGGCTCGATGTGGGCTTTTGACGAGTTTTTGCGGCTGATTTCCCTGCCCGCAGCAGGCCCGGAAAGCACCATGGACCTGCTCGTCAGCCATGTGCGGGCCATATCCGAACGCGATGACTTCAACGACGATTTTTCGATGGTCGAGATGGTCTTGGGCTGATTTTTGAGGCCGCAAGCCCCCATCTCGCCCCGCTCCGGCCGCGGGCGCAGCCTGCGAAAACGGCCGTCTTGCACGGGCATATCGAATCCGTACACTTGGTCGTTTCGCGGTCTTGGCCGGCCGCTAGCGTAGCTCAATTGGCAGAGCAGCTGATTTGTAATCAGCAGGTTGCGGGTTCAACTCCCGCCGCTAGCTCACTCCAATGGTGCCCCGCCCACCCGCCACGACGCGAACAATCGGATCACGGCCTGGTCCCTGCAAAGCCTGCGGCATCCATTCACCGACAACACGCTTCACCGAGACTCGACAACGAGCTCACCAACTACCGAGAACACAAAAGGGGGAGTTTCCCGAGCGGTCAAAGGGGTCAGACTGTAAATCTGATGGCTATGCCTTCGCAGGTTCGAATCCTGCACTCCCCATAGCACCTTCCGCCAGGCACCAGCAGGTTCCTTCGGGCGGATCCGGGTGCCGCTCACATGCTCGTCATGCGGGTGTAGCTCAATGGTAGAGCAATAGCCTTCCAAGCTAAAGACGAGGGTTCGATTCCCTCTACCCGCTGTAGCGATCCAGGAGCGTCCGACGCCCCACTCGAGCATCCAATCCAAGACATTCCACCACATACTCCGCGGTCCAAAAGACCTGCCTTCACAACAGAAAGAACACGCACAAGTCACTCTTCGGAAGCATGAAGCGGCACCCTGTCGCACCCGCTGCACATGGTCGCACTCGCTGCTGTAGCTCAGTTGGTAGAGCGCGTCCTTGGTAAGGACGAGGTCATGGGTTCAAGTCCCATCAGCAGCTTCCGGCACGCCACAAATCAATCCGGCCGGTTCGTTTCCGGACGGAAAAAGGGTTTCGAGAACGAGGGTTTCGAGGAACTGGGTTTCAACACATGACGGCAGGCCGTGCGGCCTGCAGCCACCAGAGAGGAAGACCGAGGAAAAAAACATGGCAAAGGACACGTTCACGCGGAGCAAGCCGCACGTCAACGTCGGCACGATCGGGCACATCGACCATGGCAAGACCACGCTCACCGGCGCGCTCGTCGCCGTCCAGGCGGCGAAGAACCTCGCCGTTGCCAAGAGCTACGCCGACATCGCCAAGGGCGGCACCGTCCGTGACGAAACGAAAACCGTCACGATCGCGGTCAGTCACGTCGAGTACGAGACCGACAAACGGCACTACGCCCACATCGATTGCCCGGGCCACGCCGACTTCATCAAGAACATGATCACGGGTGCCGCCCAGATGGACGGTGCGATCCTCGTGGTCAGTGCCGCCGACGGCCCGATGCCCCAGACCCGCGAGCACATCCTGCTGGCCAAGCAGGTCGGTGTGCCGGCTCTGGTCGTGTTTCTCAACAAGGTCGATCTCGTCGACGATCCGGAACTCCTCGACCTGGTCGAGATGGAGATCCGCGAACTGCTGACGAAGTACGGCTTCCCGGGCGACGACGTGCCGATCATCAAGGGTGCCGGCAAGCCGGCCTACGACAATCCCTCCGACCCGGCCAAGAACCAGTGCATCGCCGACCTGCTTGCGGCCGTTGATTCCTACATTCCGGAGCCGACCCGCGAACTCGACAAGCCGTTCCTGATGGCCATCGAGGACGTTTTCTCGATCGAAGGCCGTGGCACGGTGGCCACGGGTCGAATCGAGCGCGGCCAGATCAAGGTTGGCGACGAAGTCGAGATCATCGGACTCAAGGAGAAGGCCGAGAAGACGACCGTCACCGGCGTCGAGATGTTCAAGAAGCTGCTCGAGTCAGGACAGGCCGGCGACAACGTCGGCTGCCTGCTCCGCGGCGTCGCCCGCGACGGCATCGAGCGCGGCCAGGTTTTGGCCAAGCCGGGCTCGATCAAGCCCCACAAGAAGTTCGAGTGCGAGGTCTACGTCCTGTCGAAGGAGGAGGGTGGCCGTCACACTCCGTTCTTCGCAGGCTATCGCCCGCAGTTCTACTTCCGCACGACCGACGTGACCGGCTCGACCAAACTGCTCGGCGGCGTCGAGATGTGCTCGCCCGGCGACAACGTGAAGATGGAAGTCGAACTGATGGTGCCGATCGCCATGGACGACGGTGTCCGCTTCGCCATCCGCGAGGGCGGCAAGACGGTCGGCTCGGGCGTGGTCACGAAGATCCTTGACTAAATGAGTCCGGGGTCCCAGCCCCGGAAACGGATGAGTCCGGGGTCCCAGCCCCGGAAACGGATGAGTCCGGGGTCCCAGCCCCGGAGACGGAGTCGATGAGAGGGGGCCCGCCCCGGGCCCTCTCTCCCCACAGGGGCGTAGCTCAACTGGCAGAGCGCTGGTCTCCAAAACCAGAGGTTGCGAGTTCGATCCCCGCCGCCCCTGCTTGAGGGAGGCGGGGCCACGTAGTGGCACAACATCGGGGCGTTCCCGCAAGGGACGCCGCATAACCATGGCTGGCATGCAAGAAAACCAAACGATCGGCGGAAACCTCTGGAGTGATCTCCTGAGCTTTTCGGTCTACAAGCGGAATCAGGGAAGGTTTGCCAGGCAGGCGACGTTCGCCGCGCTCGGGCTGACGCTTGCGATCGGCGTCTGGCGTCTTTCCCAGATACTGCCGCTTTGGCTCTCATCGAGTTCTGCGTTCTCGAATGACGGATCTGCCGATCTCGGCGTCGTCCGCTTTCTGCTGCCGGCGCTTCTTCTGGCAGTCGGCCTCTGGTTTGTCTTTCGGCTCGTCAACCTGCCGCGTTTCGCCGACTTCCTGATCGCCGTCGAATCCGAAATGGCGAAGGTGTCCTGGCCAAGTGGCGGTGAGGTTGCCCGGAGTTCGGCGGTGATCATCTTCCTGATCTTCGCCTTGGCTGCGATCCTGGCCGCATACGATTTGTTCTGGTGGTTCGTGCTCCGTGCCATCCAAGGATTCAACTGATCCCAGCCTGCGGCTTCCCTTCCGCAGTTCACAATGACCTCCCAGTCGTCATCCGGGCGCCGATCTCCAATGACAACATCGAACGATCCTGCCGACCAGCCTGAATCCCGTATTCAACCGCCTGTTGCGGGAGGTGCCCCGATGCCTGCCGACCACGGTGATCTGGCCGCGTCGACGGACATTGCAGCAACGCCCGCCGACGAGGATGAGGACGACGGCACTCCCGCGGAACTCGACGACCCGTTCGCCGGCGACGAAGACGCCAAGCCGATCGACATGGTCGACGACGAAGATGCGGCCCCGGTGGGTGATCGGCACTGGTACATCCTCAAGGTGCAGAGCAACCGCGAGGATTCGATCCGGGAAACCCTCCAGCGGCGGATCTCGATGCAGGGACTCGACCGGTTTTTTGGTGAGGTGATCGTGCCAAAGGAGCAGGTCACCGAGTTCAAAAGTGGCAAAAAACGCGTTGTTTCTCGCAAGCTCTACCCGGGATACATCCTGGTGAACATGATCTTGAATGACGAGACCTGGTATCTCGTTCGGGAGACCGGCGGTATCGGCGACTTCACCGGCTCTGCCGGCCGACCCAGTCCTATGCTGCCGCAGGATGTCGCCAAACTGCTCAACAAGTCCGAGGAGAAGACCGACGAATCGCCGCGACTGAAGATCAACTTCAAGAAGGGCGACCGCGTGAAGATCAACGAAGGGACCTTTGAAAACTTCGAAGGCGAAGTCGAGGCGATCGACGAGGCCAATGGGCGGGTGACGGTGATGCTCAGCATCTTCGGCCGCTCGACGCCGGTCGACATCGAATATTGGCAGATCGAGTCGGTGTAGGCGGGATTCAAACCAGCGGTTGAGAGTCAGGGCGATCGAGAAGGCGTTTTTTCACAACTCAACGTTTCAGACACGTCGGAACGGCATTCCGGATCGAGGACAGCATCATGGCAAAGCAGATGGTCGGACAGGCGAAGTTTCAGGTGCCGGGCGGGCAGGCCACTCCCGCGCCGCCGGTGGGTACGTCGCTCGGCCGCTACGGCATCAATCTCGGTCAGTTTGTGCAGCAGTTCAACGACCGCACCCGCGAGGCCGCCGGCATGGCGATCCCGGTGGTTGTCACGGTCTACAACGACCGCTCCTTCGACTTCATCACCAAGAGCCCGCCGGCAGCGGCACTGCTCAAGAAGGCGGCCGGACTGGCCAAGGGCTCGGGCGTTCCGAACAAGGACAAGGTCGGCAAGGTGACCAAGGCCCAGCTCGATGAGATCGTGCGACTCAAGACCGCCGACCTCAATGCCCGAGACGGCGAGCATGCCCGCCGGATGATCGAGGGCACCGCCCGCAGCATGGGCATCACCGTCGACGGCTGATTCAGGTTTTCTCCCCATCACCCTCCCTTTCCCATCAGTTCCAGGATTCATTCCGTGCCAGCCACAAAGCGTATGCGGGCCATGCTCGCCAAGAAGCCCGAATCGGAAGCCCCCCTGCCCATTCCCGAGGCCGTGGCGGTTCTGAAGACCTTTCCGCCCACCAAGTTCGACCAGACGATCGAGATTCATGTGCGGCTTGGAATCGATCCCAAGCAGGCCGATCAGATCGTCCGCGGATCGCTCGTGCTGCCTCACGGCATCGGCAAGTCGAAGCGGGTCGTGGTGTTTGCCAAGGGCAATCTTGCCGACGACGCCAAAGCGGCGGGAGCCGAGGAGGTGGGTGCCGATGAGTTGGCCAAGAAGATCAAGGAAGGCTGGACCGACTTCGACGTCTGTATCGCAGCGCCTGACATGATGGGAATCGTTGGACCGCTCGGCAAAGTGCTCGGCCCACGCGGACTCATGCCGAGCCCACGGGCCGGCACCGTCACGGCCGATATCGCCAAGACCGTGAGCGAGTACAAGGCCGGCAAGGTCGAGTTTCGCAACGACCCCACCGGCATCGTCCACGCCGTCGTCGGCAAGGCGAGTTTCGATGCCACCAAACTTGTCGACAACATCCGGGCCTTCATCGACCACATCCTGTCGCTGCAGCCCGGAAGCGTCCGCGGACAATATGTGAAGAGCATCTCGATCTCCGGCACCATGACCCCTGGAGTAATGGTCGCGGCCTGAGCCGCGCGATTGCCATGAGCAAATTCGTCAAAAACATGCTGGTCGATAATCTGAAGTCCCGGCTCAACGGAGTCGGCGAGGTGATCGTTGTCAGCCTCGGCAAACTCGACGCCCAGAAGACCTCCGATCTTCGCAGGTCGCTTCGCAAGAAGAACATCCACCTGCAAATGGTGAAGAACAGCCTTGCCCGCCGGGCGATGCTCGAAACTCCGCTGGAACCGGCTTTTCAAACGCACGAGGGCATGCTCGCGATTGCCTGGGGCGGCGAAGATGTCGTCGATCTGGCCAAGGAACTCGACCGGCTCTCCGGGGCCAAGGAATTCGAGGGCTTCGAGTTCCGCGGCGGTGCACTCGACGGATCCAGGCTCGAGGCTGGCGATGTAAAATCGGTCGCCAAATGGCCCAGCCGCGCCGAACAACTCTCCATTCTTTCGGGTCAGATCTCCTCGCTCGGCTCCGTTCTGGCGGGTCAGATCTCCTCGATGGGCGGGGTGCTGGCGGGCCAGGTCAAGTCGCGAATCGAAGACCTGGAGAAGGCCGGCTCGGCGGAATGAGCGGCCCGTGCGGCCGATTTTTTGCACGGGCTTCTCTCGGCACAAATTTATTGTAAGACAGTAGGCCCGCATCGGGTCGGAGATACGGGCAGTTCGACGACGCATTCACAAACCACACACCACTCCGACCGCACTGGCGGACGGGTTTTATTTCGAAGGGAAAGGATCTCGAGCGATGGCAACGGCTGAAGCAACGCGTGAATTCACCAAGGAAACCAAAGAGCTCGGCGACAAGATCGTCGCGTTGACACTCAAGGCCGCCAAGGAACTCTCGGACTATCTCGACGAGGTTCACGGCATCAAGCCGGCTGCCGGCGGTGCCGTGATGATGGCCGCTCCCGGCGCTGGCGGCGCAGGTGGTGGTGCGGCTGAAGCAGCCGCTGAAAAGACCGAATTCGACGTTGTCCTCGATGCGTTCGGCGACAACAAGATCGGCGTCATCAAGGTGGTTCGTGCTGCGACCGGTCTGGGCCTGAAGGAGGCCAAGGACATGGTCGAGGCTGCCCCATCCAAGGTGAAGGAAGGGATCTCCAAGGCCGATGCCGAAAAGCTCAAGAAGGAGCTCGAGGAAGCCGGCGCGAAGGTCTCGATCAAGTAATTTCCGCAAAAATAGCCGAAAGGCGGCTGGGGACTTGGATTCCCAGCCGCCTTTCCGGTATAGTTTTTGCTGGTCCGGTGGCCGCTCTCTGAAGGCCTGCCGGTCCGCCGCTTGATTGGCCAGCTCCCGCTGCCCTCCCTTTCAGCCAGCTGTTGTGTGTCCGGCTCTCCTGTTTCTGACTGCGATCCCCTGGCATTCGTGATCTGCCTGGAAATCGCGTCCCTGCCAAGCAAGCCTGCCCGAGTCATCCTGTCTAAGGAGCGTTCTGTCAATGGCAACTCGCGCTATTCGTCGCCTCCAGCCGTCGGAAGTTCGTCATTTTGGAAGCCTCCGCGCGAGCCATTCGATCCCAGACCTGACGGAAATTCAGACCCGCTTCTACGATCGATTCCTGCAATACGATGTTCCTTCCAACAAGCGGAAGGACGAGGGCATCGAGGGCGTGCTGCGGGAAATCTTCCCGATCGAGAGCTATGACAAGACCGTCAAGCTCGAGTATCTGCGGTACGAACTCGGCAAGCCGCGTTACGATCCGGACGAGTGCCGGCAACTCAGGCTCACCTATGGCCGTCCGCTGCGGGTCTGGCTGCGGCTGACCCGCGATCAGCCGATCGAGGAAGAGGTCTATCTCGGCGACATTCCGATCATGCTCGGGGGTGGTGAGTTCATCATCAATGGCGCCGAGCGGGTGGTTGTCAGCCAGCTTCATCGCTCACCGGGCATCGATTTCGTCGCCGACACCGAATCGTCCGATCGCAAGACCTACAATTGCCGGGTGATTCCGGAGCGGGGCAGCTGGATCGAACTCAACGTGTCGAAGAAGGACACGCTCCAGGTTCGCATCGATCAGAGCGGCAAGTTTTCGGCGCTGACGCTGCTTCGGGCGATGGACCCAAAGTACTCCCGTGACTCCGAGATCCTCAAGCTCTTCTACAAGACTGACAAGCTGAAAACGGAGGGCGGACGGTACGTCGCCAAACTCGAGGGCAAGATCGCGGTCGACGACATCGTCTATCCCAAGGGCAGCGAGCGGGCCGGCGAAATCATCGTCGATGCAGGCTGCAAGATCAGCCACGACCAGGCGGAACTGATCTGCACGTCCGGGCTCAAGGCCGTCGAGGTGATGCTGGAGCAGAAGGTGCCGCTGATCGTCAACAGCCTCCGCGAAGACGCCGACGAGTCGAAGCGTCGGACTGCCGTGGCCCCAAGCCACGAGGACGCGCTGATCCGGATCTATCAGCGGCTGCGTCCGGGCAATCCGCCGGCGCTCGACAAGGCGAAGGCCCTGTTCGATGAGAAGTTCAAGGACACCAATCGCTATCGGCTTGGCCGGGTCGGTCGCTTCCGCATCAATCGCAAGCTCGGGCTTTCGGTCCCCGAGACCGAGATGACGCTGCGGCCCGACGACCTGATCGCCGCGATCCAGTACATGCTCAAGCTCAGCGAAGGGGAGGGGGAGGTCGAGGTCGACGACATCGACCACCTCGGCAACCGTCGGCTGAGGACGATCGATGAACTTGCCAGCGACGAACTCCGCAAGGGTTTCCTCAAACTGCGTCGGACCGTTCAGGAGCGAATGGGCCTGAAGGACGTTGCGGAGATGTCGCCACGATCGCTCATCAATCCCAAGAGCATCTCCGCGGCGATCGAATACTTCTTCGGCCGTGGAGAACTCTCGCAGGTCGTCGATCAGACCAATCCGCTCTCGATGCTCACTCACGAACGCCGGCTTTCGGCCCTCGGTCCGGGCGGCCTCAACCGGAAGCGTGCGGGCTTTGAGGTTCGCGACGTGCACATCTCCCACTACGGTCGGATCTGTCCGATCGAGACCCCGGAAGGCACGAACATCGGCCTGATCTCCAGCCTGGCGATCTATTCCGGCGTCGATTCCTATGGCTTCCTCGTGACACCGTATCGGAAGGTTTCGAAATCGAAGCTCACCGACGACGTGGTCTGGCTGCGTGCCGACGAGGAGCACGAGGCCCATCTGGCCCCGGCCGACGCCACGGTGGTGGACGGCAAGCTTCAGGGCGACACGATCATCGCCCGTTATCGCGGCGACTTCGTCCTCGTGCCGGCCGAGGCGATCGAGTACATCGACGTCGCCCCGAGTCAGATGGTGGGCGTTTCCGCCGGCCTGATCCCGTTCCTCGAGCACGACGACGCCAACCGCGCCCTGATGGGTTCCAACATGCAGCGTCAGGCCGTGCCGTTGCTCGTCACCGAGCCGCCGATCGTGGCCACCGGCATGGAGCGGGACGTTGCCGTCAATTCCGGACTGATCGTCCGTGCCTCCAAGAAGGGCACCGTGACCTACGTCGATGCCGAACGGATCGAGGTCAACAACGCCGACATTTACAAGCTCCGCAAGTATGTCGGCCTCAATGAGCGGACCTGTCAAAACCAGAAGCCCGTGGTGCAACTCGGGCAGAAGGTGGAGAAGGGCGACGTCCTCGCCGACGGTGCAGCGACCTACAAGGGCGAGCTTGCCCTGGGCCGCAATGTGCTGGTCGGGTTCATGGCATGGGACGGGTTCAACTTCGAGGATGCGATCATCATCAGCGAGGAACTCGTCGAGGACGACGTCTATACCTCGATCCACATCGAGGAATACGACATCGAGATCCGCGACACGAAACTCGGCCGTGAGGAGTTCACCCGCGACATCCCCAATGTCGGCGAGCGGGCACTTCACAATCTCGACGAGTCAGGAATCGTGCGTATCGGAACCTATGTCCGGCCGGGCGACATCCTCGTCGGCAAGGTCTCTCCCAAGAGCAAGACCGAACTCACGCCCGAGGAAAAGCTGTTGCATGCGATCTTCGGCCGGGCTGGCGAAGACGTGAAGAACGATTCGCTCGAAGTGCCTTCGGGCGTCGAGGGCATCGTGATCGCGACCGAGAAATTCTCCCGTCAGATGAGCCTTTCGGAGGATGAGCGGCGAGAGTTTCAGAAGCAGCTCAAGGAGGCCGAAACCAAAGGTAACCTGGAGGTGGCGGAGGCCTTCGGTGCGCTCGTCTCCGAGATCGAGAAGGTGCTGCAGAAACCCCTCACGGCTCCGGACGGGAGTCCGCTGGTCCGCAATCAGGACCATAAGGTCGTGGCCGAACGGGCGGCCGCCTTCAGGCTCGAGGAACTCGACCTGCGGTCGCCGCAGCGGAAGGCGGACGTCGACAAACTCCACAAGACCATGTGGCCTGCCGTGGAGGAGGCGATCGACGCCAAGGAGCGCCGCATCAACAGCATGAAGCGGGGCGACGAACTCCGGCCCGGCGTGCTGCAGATGGTGAAGGTCTATGTCGCGGCGAAGCGGGTGATCTCCGTCGGCGACAAGATGGCAGGCCGACACGGCAACAAGGGTGTGATCGCCAAGATCCTGCCCAAGGAAGACATGCCTTTTCTGGCCGACGGCACGCCCGTTCAAATCCTTCTCAACCCGCTCGGCGTGCCGAGCCGGATGAACGTGGGGCAGATTCTGGAGACCCATCTGGGCTGGGCCGGAAAACTCCTCGGTTTCCAGGCGATCACGCCGGTCTTCGACGGTGCCAGCGAAGATGACATCAACGCGGTCCTCGACGACGCCGGCCTGCCGCGGCACGGCAAGGCGCAACTGTTCGATGGTCGTACCGGCGAAAGGCTCGAGCAGGAGACCACGGTCGGCTACATCTACATGCTCAAACTCCACCACCTCGTCGACGACAAGGTTCACGCCCGGTCGACGGGCCCCTACTCGCTCATCACCCAGCAACCGCTGGGCGGCAAGGCCCGGTTCGGCGGCCAGCGTTTCGGGGAGATGGAGGTCTGGGCCCTGGAGGCCTACGGTGCGGCCTACATCCTCCAGGAACTGCTGACCGTCAAGAGCGACGACGTCGAAGGTCGCACCAAGATTTACGAGAGCATGGTGAAGGGCGAGAACACGCTCGAAGCCGGCACTCCAGCAAGCTTCGACGTGCTCACCAATGAGATTCGTGGTCTGGCACTGAACATGTCGCTGGAGAAGCGGCGGGTCTAGATTCGCGGGCGAAGCCACTGTGGCATTCGCCCGCCGGGGACACTCCCGGGGCTTTCGGCCCCCGGGGTTCCACGACAGTTCAGCTCCCAGCGTGACAGCACAAGTTCCAGCATGACAGCCCAAGGTTGATCAACAGTCGCCTCGACAAGCCCCAGGAGAACCTCTCGTGAGCATCGGCGAATCCACCTACGATCGCGTCAACGACTATTCGGCCGTGAAGATCAGCCTCGCCCGGCCGCATGACATCCGCAGCTGGTCGTTTGGAGAGGTGAAGAAGCCCGAAACGATCAACTACCGCACCTACCGTCCTGAGAAGGACGGACTGATGTGCGAGAAGATCTTCGGACCGGAGAAGGATTGGGAGTGCTCCTGCGGCAAGTACCGCGGAATGAAATACAAGGGGATGATCTGCGACCGCTGCGGCGTGAAGGTCACCCACAGCCGAGTTCGCCGCAAGCGGATGGGCCACATCGAGCTGGCCGCCCCCGTGGTCCACATCTGGTTCTTCAAGGCGATGCCGAGCCGACTCGGAGCGCTGCTCGACATGAAGACGTCGAGTCTCGAGAAGGTGATCTACTTCCAGGATTATGTCGTTCTTGACCCCAAGGACACTCCCCTCAAGCGGCAGCAACTGTTGACCGAGGAAGAGTTCCGCGAGGCCCGGGCCACCTACGGCGATGGGGCCTTCGAGGCCGAGATGGGTGCCGAGGCGGTCCGCAAACTGCTGCTCGGTCTCGACCTTGTGACGCTCTCCAAGGAGCTCCGCGAGGAACTGCACACCACGGGGTCGAAGCAGAAGAAGAAGGACCTCGTCAACCGCCTCAAGATCGTCGAAAGCATCCGCGACAGCGAGAACAAGCCCGAGTGGATGGTGCTCGACGTGATCCCCGTGATTCCGCCCGATCTGCGTCCGCTCGTGATGCTCGACAGCGGCAACTTCGCCACCAGCGATCTGAACGATCTTTATCGACGGATCATCAACCGCAACAACCGGCTCAAGAAACTGGTCGATCTCAACGCGCCCGAGGTGATCATCCGCAACGAGAAGCGGATGCTGCAACAGTCGGTCGATGCGCTGTTCGACAACAACCGCTGCAAACGGCCGGTGCTCGCCTCGAGCAACCGCCCGCTCAAGAGCCTGACAGACATGATCAAGGGCAAGCAGGGCCGTTTTCGCGAGAATCTGCTCGGCAAGCGGGTCGATTATTCGGCCCGCAGCGTGATCGTCGTCGGCCCGACCCTCCGCCTCCACCAGTGCGGCCTGCCGAAGAAGATCGCCCTCGAACTCTACCAGCCGTTCATCATCCGGCGGCTCAAAGAACTCGGCCATGCCGACACGATCAAAAGCGCCAAGAAGATGCTCGAGCGGAAGGACGCCGAGGTCTGGGACATCCTCGAGGAGGTGATCCGCAACCACCCGGTGCTCCTCAATCGCGCCCCGACGCTGCATCGCATGGGTATCCAGGCCTTCGAACCGATCCTCGTCGAGGGCAACGCGATCAAGCTTCATCCACTGGTCTGCAAGGGCTTCAACGCCGACTTCGACGGCGACCAGATGGCCGTCCACCTGCCGCTCTCGATCGAGGCCCAGGTCGAGGCGCACACGCTGATGCTCTCGACGAACAACATCTTCAGCCCCGCCAACGGCGCGCCGATCATCAGTCCGTCGCAGGACGTGGTGATGGGATGCTACTACCTGACGATGTCGATTCCGGGCCGCAATGGCGAGGGAATGGTGTTTCGCAACGTCGAGGAGGTCGAACTTGCCCACTCCCTCGGCAAGGTCGACACCCACGCCAAGATCAAGGTCAAACTGCCGCCCAAGCGGCGGCTGAAGACCGATGTCGAGGCGCTCGGCAGGCCCGGTGCGCTGATCGAAACGACCGCTGGCCGCGTGCTTTTCAATTCAGTGCTGCCTGAGGGGATGCTCTTCTACAACATCCCGATGCGGTCGAGCGAACTGGCCCGCGTGATCTCCGACTGCTACCAGGCACTCGGCAGACGGAAGACCATCGACCTTCTCGACGACATGAACCGGACCGGGTTCAAGTGGAGCACCAAGAGCGGCCTTTCGTTCGCCACCGACGACCTGATTACACCAGCCAATAAGGGGAAGATCATCGGCGAGGCGGAGAAGGGCGTCATGAAGATCATGAAGCTCTACCAGCGTGGCGTGATCACCGACGGCGAGCGGTACAACCAGGTGCTCGATACCTGGACCCATGCCCGCGAGCAGATCACCAAGGACATGATGGCGGAACTCGAGCAGGACACCGACGCCAAGGACACCCGTCGAAGCGGCTACGTCAACCCGATCTACCTGATGGCCCACTCCGGCGCCCGAGGCGGCGTCGAGCAGATCCGCCAGCTGGCCGGCATGCGAGGCCTGATGGCAAAGCCGTCAGGAAAGATCATCGAGACGCCGATCAAGGCCAACTTCCGTGAGGGCCTCACGGTGCTCGAATACTTCAGCTCAACCCACGGTGCCCGCAAGGGTCTGGCTGATACGGCCCTCAAGACAGCCGACTCGGGCTACCTGACCCGCAAACTTGCCGACGTCGCCCAGAACGTCGTGGTCACGATGCACGACTGCGGCACGACGCAGGGCATCACCAAGACGGTGATCTATCGCGGAGAAAAGGTCGAGGTGAGTCTCGCCGACAGCATCCGCGGCCGTGTCAGCCGGGCGAACATCGTCAATCCGATCAGCGACGAGGTCGTCATCAAGGAGGATGATCTGATCACGCCGAAGGTGGCTCGGCAGATCGAGGAACTCGGACTGGAAAAGATCCAGGTCCGCAGCGCCCTCACGTGCGAGGCGCCGCTCGGCGTCTGCCGTCTCTGCTATGGCATGGATCTCTCCACCGGCTCCATGGTCGAAGAAGGAATGGCCGTCGGCATCATCGCCGCCCAGAGTATCGGTGAGCCGGGTACGCAGCTGACGATGCGAACCTTCCACATCGGCGGCGTGGGGCAGCGTGCCATCGAGGAGAACGAGAGCCGGGCCAAGCGTGCCGGCTTGGTGAAGTTCACCCGACTGCGTACCGTGCAGAACGAGCAGGGCGAACAGATCGTGCTCGCCCGCAACGGTGAGATCGCGATCGTCGATCCCAAGGGCCGTGAACTCGAGAAATTCGAAATTCCGGCAGGCGCGGTGCTCAAGGTTGCCGACAACGACGAGGTCAAGGCCGGCACCGTGCTCGTGCAGTGGGATCCGCACTCGATCCCGATCCTCTCGGAAGTGGCCGGCAAGGTTCGCTACGAGGACGTGGTCGAGGGTGAGACCCTTCGTGTCGAGAAGGATCCCAGTGGTCACATTCGCCGCATGATCATGGAGCACAAGGGCGTCTACCATCCGCAGGTCGTGCTCGAAGACACTTCTGGCAAGATTCTTGATTTCTACTATCTGCCTGAAAAGGCCTATATCGAGGTGGTCGAGGGGGAGTCGATCAACGCGGGCCATGTGCTCGCCAAGACGCCCCGCGAGGCCTCCGGCACGCAGGACATCACGGGTGGTCTGCCCCGGGTCACCGAGATCTTCGAGGCCCGCAAGCCGAAGGATCCAGCGATCATGGCCGAGATCGACGGCAAGGTCGAACTGCTCGGAGAGAAGCGCCGCGGCAAGCGGACGATCGTGGTCAAGAGCGAGAGCGGCATCGAACGGGAGCACCTCGTCACCCACGGCAAGCATCTTCGGGTCCATGCCGGCGACTTCGTCAAGGCTGGCGAGGCGCTGGTCGACGGCCCGCTCGTGCCCCACGACATCCTGCGAATCTCCGGCGAGGAAGAGGTGCAGCGGTATCTGGTCCGCGAGATTCAGAATGTCTACCGCAGCCAGCGTGTCGACATCGACGACAAGCACATCGAAATCATCGTCTCCCAGATGCTGCGAAAGGTGAAGATCGAGACCGTGGGCGACACGAATCTCCTGCCGGGCAGCGTGCTCGACAAGTTTGATTTCCGTCAGGCCAACGATCGGATCGCAAGCGGTTTGCGGATCACCGACAAGGGCGACAGCGAGTTTGCCGTCGGCAGCGTTGTTCCCAAGGACGTTCTCGCCCAGACCAACACCCAGATCGAGGCGCTCGGCGGCACTCCTGCCAAGGGGACGAAGCCGAAGCCTGCGACCGCGAGCACCCAGTTGCTCGGCATCACGAAGGCGAGTGTGCAGAGTTCGAGCTTCATCTCGGCGGCGAGCTTCCAGGAAACCACGAAGGTGCTCACCGAGGCCGCTCTGGCGGGCAAGATCGACAACCTCGTCGGCCTCAAGGAGAACGTCATCCTCGGCCACCTGATCCCGGCGGGAACCGGGTTCAACACCTTCCAGTCGTCGGAGGTCCGCGTCCGGCCCGAGGCCCTGGAATCGCTGCGACTCGACCGCGAGTCGGTCCTGACGAGGCAGTTTCCGCTGCTCGAGTCGGGCCCGTTGGGTGATGGAACCGCGGCAATCCCCGAGGCGGGCGACGTGGCGACGGTCGATGGCGAGGCCCAATCGGCAGACGGGCTCTGAATCCGGCGTGCCGGCCTTGCGGGCGGTAACGGAACCAACCGGGCGGCTGGATTGGAAGCGGGATCGATGTCGAAGTATCGTCGAGGGAGTCCTTCGACGGAGTGCTTCGATGCCTGATTTCCAGCAGACGACCACGAGCCCGGCCAGGGAGCAGTTCCGTCTGTCGGCGTGTCGGCAACTCGCGACGAGGTTTCTGGCCTCGATCGCTATCCCCGCTGGCCTCGGCCTGTCGGCGGTCGTCCTGTCGCTGCCGGCGCAGTCCCAAGGACCGGCATACAACCCCTATGCCGACAGTCAGGAGATGCTGGCTCCCGTGGCCCCTGACGGAACGATTCGCTGGGGAACGTTCTACAAGTCGGCAGGCCTGCAGAAGAGCTACGAACGGCTCTGGAATCTCGGCGCCTGCCGGGGCACGAACAAGGCGATCACGGTTCCCGTTGAAACCAACAAGCTTGCCGTCGACGACATTGCCGAGGAGGATTTCCGGGGTAGCGTCGTCGGCGTTGAGGGTACGCTCCATGGCGGCATGCTGGCGTTCAGGATCGACGGTCAGGGTGACGATGCCGAGTCCCGGGTGGCCGTGCTCCATCCCGCCGGCGTCTCGTCGCTTCGCGTCCGCGGCAGCATTCCGGTAGCAGACCTGCCCGCCGGCGCGACGGTTCGACTGCATACCCGCGTCGACCGTCAGGGCAGGGCACTGGAACCGCTGCGATCACTCGACGTGATCGTGGTCGCAGCAGACTTTCGTCCTGAACCGGTTTCTGCGGACGTGTCTGAGACTCTGGTCGGAAGGGTGGTCCGAATCCACAAGGGGCTGATGACGATCCGGGTCGATGCGGGCAGGATTCGTCGCCTCTCGATTCCTCTTGCCGAAGGTGCCTTGGCAACGATCGACGCCCCCGTGTTGGAACTGGCCCGGGCCGGCGACACGATCGAGGTCCGTGGTCGACCCTGGACCGGCGAAGGATGCCTGGCGGCTGGAACGGTGTTCGCCTCGAAGGTCACCGTCACGAAACCCCAACCGGCCTCTGTTCAGGTCGCACCCGGCAAGGCGGCAGTCGCTTCCGGCCGCTGAAACTGCTCCTGCTCGCTTCCACCAGGCTTCTGGAACCCCCCCGAATCTGGCGGTAGAGTATCGGGCATTGCGGCAGTGTGCGGGCCGCCGGCGGAGGTGGCTGGACCGAACACGATGGCTGCATCGAAAAAACCGCCGAAAGGGCCGGGGCGACAGCGATCGGACCCGTCCAATCGGACAAAAAAAACGAACAACAAGCCCAAACCAAAGCCAAACGTCTGGATCGTGACAGGCGTCGAGCGACTGCCCGCCGACATCGTGGCGGCCCGCACCGTGCGTCAGCGGCTCGACGCAGTCTGGAAATGGCTCCCCTCTGCCGGCAGCGAAAAGGGCCAGGATCCGGAGGCTGTTCACCAGTTGCGGGTCGCGACCCGCCGCGGACTGGCGGCGCTTGACGCCTTCCGCGACAGACTGCCTGAGAAGCGAACAGCCTGGTTTGAGAAGCGACTCCGCCGCATCCGTCGTGCCGCCGGCGAGGCGCGGGATCTCGACGTGCTCTCGGAACGTCTCGCGAAGGACTCGATGCTCCGCAGGGCAGACGCGTCTCCAGCCCATGGCACGGATGGGCTGGGAGGCAAGGCCCGCCGACGACTGGTCGCGATGCTCGCGAAGCAACGCGACGTCTCGCACCGTCCGATCCGACTGCAGCTTGAGAAGATGATCGAGGCCGATTGGCCGGCCCGCGTCGATCATCTTCTTGACGGACTCGATGCCGAAAGCAGTCGTACGGCGTTCGCGGCCTACGCAGGCCGCCGTTTTCGTCCGATGATCAAGCGTTTTTTCAGGCTGGCTGACCGTCGCCTTCACGACGCCGAAGAGATGCACTCGCTCCGCATCGAGGGCAAGAAGCTGCGCTATGCGATGGAGATCTTCGCCAGTGTGTTTCCGGACCGCGTTCAGTCGCGATGCTACGAGTCGCTCGAGCGACTGCAGGCGACTCTCGGCGATTTCACCGATCATGCGTCGGCTGCGGATCGTTTTCGTCGCTGGGCTGATGAGAAGTCTGCGCGGCCCAACCGCGACGCGCTGGAGTGGCTTCGCAGGTTTGAGGAGGCAAGGGCGGACGAGGCACGTCGGCACTTCACCAAGTGGTGGAACCCGTCGCGGCGGCGGACGCTGTTGCGGCGATTCGAGCGGACGATCCGGCGAAATTCGGCCTGAATTCGAATGTGGCCCTCGACCCAAACCCCGAAAGTGATCCGCTTGTCACGACGTCCCGCATCATCTCCGCAGCCCACGTCCTGGCTGGTGGTT
Organism: Candidatus Kuenenia stuttgartensis; assembly: GCA_945897435.1. Classification (GTDB taxonomy): domain Bacteria; phylum Planctomycetota; class Planctomycetia; order Pirellulales; family UBA1268; genus RGVT01. The sequence goes on from CAMDFJ010000003.1 coordinate 39,060, forward strand.
CTCGGCTGCGGGGTTTCGGCCGCGGCCCTGTTCTGGCTCATCTGCAGACTGGCACTGCCGCCAGTTGAACGGACCAGCCTGAACACGACGGCCAGCGGTCTCTTTCGGCCCACGCTGACTGACACGGGTAACGCCCCGGCCCTACAGCCTGAAGGAATGGTCTGGATTCCCGGAGGGGAGTTTTCAATGGGCTGCGCCGACCCTCGCAGGCTGCCGCACGGTGGCCCCGACCCGATGAACGACGCGCGACCTGTGCATCGCGTTCGCGTCGACGGCTTCTGGATGGATCGCACGGAGGTGACCAACTCCCAGTTCACCGCCTTCGTTGCCGCGACCGGCTATCAGACTGTCGCCGAACGGACGCCCCGGGCCGAGGATTTCCCCGATGCCCCGCCGGAAAACCTGGTGGCCGGTTCGGTGGTGTTTTCACCCCCGGATGCCGCCGTGCCGCTCGACAATCACCTCCGCTGGTGGCGATACGTGCACGGGGCCGACTGGCGGCACCCGACCGGCCCCGGCAGTTCGATCGATGGCCGTGAGGGCGAGCCGGTCGTGCAGGTCGCCTTCGAGGACGCAGAGGCCTATGCCGCCTGGGCCGGCAAACGGCTGCCCACCGAGGCTGAATGGGAGTTTGCCGCACGGGGCGGACTCAGCGGCGCCGCCTACCCGTGGGGCGACGAGTTTTCTCCGGCCGGTCGTTGGATGGCGAACACCTGGCAGGGACGGTTTCCCCACGACAATACTGCCGCTGACGGATACTCCGGCCCGGCGCCGGTCGGCCGCTTCCCGGCAAACGCCTTCGGTCTCCACGACATGTCCGGCAACGTCTGGGAATGGTGCGGCGACTGGTATCGACCCGAAACCTACGCAGAGACTTCACGGAAGGGTGTGCCGGAAAAGAATCCAACCGGACCGTCTTCGAGTTTCGATCCGCAGGAACCTGGCCAACCGAAGCGGGTGCAGCGGGGTGGCAGTTGCCTCTGCAGCGAGTCCTATTGCGCCCGTTACATCGTCGGCACCCGCGGCAAGGGCGAGGTCTCGAGCGCCACCAACCACATCGGCTTCCGCTGCGTGAAGGCTCCGTAGGACAGCCTTCGGCCTGACCTATTTCTTCATCAGCTTCTTGAGCTGGGCGAGCGTCTGCGTGTTGGCGACGTCCTTGGCTTCGAGGCCGGCCCGGCGGGCCTGCAGGATGCCGCACCGCATCACATCGAGTCCACGTGTCGAGTGTGCATCGGTCGAGATCACGAGCTTCACGCCGGCTTTCTTCGCGGCGGCGGCATGATGGTCGTCGAGGTCGAGCCGCCACGGGTTGGCATTGATCTCGAGGAACGTGCCGCTGCGGGCGGCCGCCTCGATCACCGCCTCGATGTCGACCTCGTAGGCCTGGCGACGGTTGATCAGCCTTCCGGTGGGATGCCCGATCACGGAGACATTGGGGTTCTCGATCGCCTCGATGATTCTCGCAGTGATCCTGTCGCGGGGCTGGTTCTGGCCGTAATGGAGGCTTGCCACGACCCAATCGGCTTTTTCGAGCAGTTCGTCCGGGAGATCGAGCCCCCCCTTCTCCAGCATGTCGACCTCGATCCCCTTGAGCACGACGATCGGCGGATCGCCCTCCGCGGCCAAAGAGTCGTTGAGCCTGTCGATCTCGCTCCACTGGGCGAGCAACCGCTTCCGGTCGAGGCCGTGGGCCATCGTCACCCGCTGGCTGTGGTCGGTAACGGCGATGTAGGCCAGTCCGCGCTCGATCGCGGCGCGGACCATCTCGCCGAGCGTGTCCTCGCCATCGGTGGCGTTCGTATGCATGTGCAGGTCACCGCGGATCTCGCCGAGTTCCACGAGGTGGGGGAGCGAGTTGCGTTCGGCCAGCAGGATCTCCGCGCCGCCTTCGCGGATTTCCGGTGGAATCCATGGGAGCCCGACAGCCGCGTAGACGTCGGCCTCGCTCCGGCCGGCGATTCCGGCATGGCGAACATCGGCCGCCCCGCCGCCTCGATCGTCGGAGGGGATTCGATGGACTCCATATTCGTTGATCGACAGGCCGCGATCCCTGGCACGGGATCGGAGTTTCACGTTGTGCTCCTTCGAACCGGTGAAATACTGCAGCGCCGCGCCATAGGATTCCGCGTCGATCACACGCAGGTCGATCTGCACCCCTTGGGGGCCGCGGATGCTGGTCTTCGTGTCGCCGCTGAGCAGAACGGAGGTTGTCTCCTTCCAGGCCCGCAGATGATCCATCACGACCGTCGGGGCATCGCTCTCGACGAGCAGATCGAGATCGCCCACGGTCTCGCGTCCACGCCGCCAACTGCCTGCCCCGTCGATCCGTCGGACGGCTGGGCAGGCCCGCATCCAGCCGAGCAGTTCCTGGATGATTGCATCGGCGTCGTTCCAGAGCAGCCGGTCGCGATCCGGACTCTTGGCGAAGCCGATGTTCTCGAGAATCGCGGACTCGGTCTTGGCACCGAAACCCTTCAGACCCTTTACCCGGCCGTCGCGGCAGGCCTGCTCCAGGTCGTCGAGTGAAGAAAGATTGAGGCCCTCGATCAGCACCTTCGCCTTCTTCGGACCGAGCCCTGGCACCCGCATCAGGTCGAAGGCCACGGCTGGAACCGAGGCCTTGAGTTCGTCGAGAAGTGCAAGCTTACCAGTGTCGAGGAGTTCGCCGATTCTGGCCGCAAGGTCGGAACCGATCCCGTCGAGATCGGTGAGTGGTCGATCGGCGCGGATCGATGTCAGCGATTCCACCATGCTGCCGACGGTGCGGGCGGCGTTGCGGTAGGCCCGTACCCGGAAGACATTCTCCCCGCGAAACTCGAGGAGATCTGCGATGTGCTCGAAGATCGCGGCGATGGCTGCGTTGGTCACGGGTGGCTATTGCAGCCGGCCTGGGAGTGCGGCTGTGGGGCTGCCTGTCTGTCGCAGAGATGCAGGATGCCATGAGGTCGTGTGGCTGGTCGGCTCGAGCAGTCGCGGGAAGGCACCTGTGGCCCCGGTCGGACCGGCGCCCGGCACGACGGGCATTCCGATCGGGCCATTCGTGCCACTGCCCGTTCCAGCGGCAGTTCCCGGAATGGTTCCTGGAACCGCCGGCACTGCTGAGGCACCAGGTGCCGTGCCGCTGCCGGTTGCCGGCGCCAGGGCCGGGGCCGCCGTGGACGGTAGCGGACCGATCGGTCGCAGGGCTGGCGCTGGACTGATGCCGGTCGGGGCGGTTCCGGCTCCCATCTGAGGACTGATCGTCTGGCCGGGAACGCTCCGCGGCATGTCGGGAATCGGCTTCAGCGACGGGGCAGGGGTGAGGGCGGGGGGGGCAGTCGGCTGAAGCGGGGCCTGCACCGGAGCCGGGGCGGCGTAGGTGCCGGCCTGCGGCACGATCTGCTGCTGCTGGAATGTCGGCGGCAATCCGGGCTGGCCGACTGCGGGAGACTGGAAACCTCCCTGCGGAGGCATCCCCTGCGGGACGAATCCCTGCGGAAGGGTCGGTGCGGCAATGCTCGACTGTCCGGGCACGAGCTGCTGGGGAATGTCGGCACCAGCGGCACCCCAGGCCTGCGGTGCCGTCTGAACAGGTGCCGTGAACGGGCTCGCGGCCGGGACGCCAGGCGCGATCGGCGCGATCGGCGTGATCGGCTGGGGAACGTAGCCGGGGTAGGCGGGCGCGGCGACGGGTGCCGTCGGCACGCCGTAGGACGGGGCCGATTGCTGCATCTGGACGTACTTGGTCGAGTAGACGGCACGATACTGCGTGACCGGCACGTTCACCGCCTGCTGGACATAGTCGGTGACCTGCTGCATGCACTCACGCGGGCAGCCGGTGCAGGGATCGATCTCGCTCGAGGGCTTGTAGCTGGTCACAGGGACGGTCTTGTACTGCGTGCGGTAGGTGGTCTCGGGAACGTAGCTGACCTGCTGCACGGGCACCACGACCGGCGGCGGCGGTGCCGGAATCGGCGCCACGACGGGCGCGACCGCATAGGCCGGCGGTGCCTTGCGGAAACAAGAAGAACAGCCCGCGAACAGGCCATCCAGGCAGCACTGCGCCTCACCCGTCCGGGAACCGGCGGATACCAGACCTCCCGCCATCAGCAGGACGATGATCCAACGACGCATCTTCATCTCAGGCTCCTCGACTCGTTTCGGTCCAAGGTCCGGGAATTCCCCGGATTTCTCGACCGTACCCAAGCCTAGGTCGCCCTTCCGTCAGGCCGGCGAAAAAAATTGCGGCGGGCTCGTGAATTTTCCCGATTCCGGCCTCACGACCGGCATGGCAGCCACGACCGTCACGACTCGACCAGAACCAGAGCGTTTCGCACATGGCCGAACGACCGATCCTCAACGGCCGCGGCGGCGCTCCTCGAACAGGTCGTAGAGCCTGAACAGCGCGTCGCGAATGTCTCCGGACGACTGTTCGAATGCGGAGGCAACATCGGCATCGTCGATCAGCCCCCCGTCCAACGCATCCCCGGCAGGAAGTCTGCGAACGATCGCCGCCAGCAGCGCAGGAGTCGTCTCACAGACGGCCAACGGAGGGAGGTCTCCACCGCTGTGGGCCGTAACGACGAGCCGGCACCTCCGCAGCCGGGCGACCAGCAGTGCGATCGCGGCGCCTGGGCCGCCGAGCTGCTCCCAGCTGTCGATGCAGATCAGCGAATCCGACGGGCTGCCGGCGAGGCTGTTCAGGATCGGGATCAGATCCCACGGCGAACGAACGCGGATCCGGACGACCCGATCTCCTCGTCGCTCCGCGGTCTCAGCGAGCCTGTGGAGCAGCGTCGTCTTGCCGTGACCATGCCTGCCGAGAATCGCGGCCCGGCCGCCCTCTCGGACGAGTCGGTCGAGCAGTTTCCCGAGTTCGAGCGGCTCTCCTTCCCGATCGAGCGGTTCAACGCGACCAGGCGCGGTGTGACGAGTGGAAAATGGATTCCCGACGAATCGCTCGACGGCAGCTGATTCGGATGCCTGCAGGCTCACTCCAGTCGCTCCAGCGGGGCCCTGGCAGGCGAAATGCCACCGACATCGAACACATGTTCGGAGACGAAATCCCGGTTGTCTGCGAAGAAGATCCGCACACGGACGCACCAGCGGACCTTCACGATCAGACCCTCGTAGGAGAGCGGGCTCATCGGCAGTCGGATCGTGAATTCGCCCCACGGACAGACTGCCGGCAGACCCTCGGTCTCGTCGATCCGCTCGAACCAGTGGACTCCGAGATCCTCCTCCCCCTTGCCCTCGGTGTACCAGAGCACCGACCGCTCGACCGCACGCAGCGGCTCCCCCCCGAGGCCCTCGATATCGTGGCGAACGGCGAGCTGCTGTCGGGGTGCGTAGTCGCGGCCCGGCCGGTCAAAGTGCACCATCACCCGGGGCATGGCTGTCGAGCCACTCCCCTGCGACCCTCCCGCAATCGACCCCTGCGGCATGCTCACGCCGTTCCTCCAGCAGCCAACGTCTCCTGATCGAGCGCTGCATCCGCCACAGCCGTGGCGTCCGTCGGAAATATGACCAGTGGAAAGACCCGGACGAATGGCGGCCAGCGGTCCGGCCTGCCAATGACCACGACCCGCCACTTGACCGCATTGTGCTCCGAGGCGAACGAGTGCATCGCCGACGGCGGAATCGAAAGCGTGACGTGGGTCTCGAATCGCCCACCGGCCGCGATCGGCACGTCGGTCCAGGTCTTCACGCTTTCTCGCCAGACGACCGCCCTGTCGGTGCGGGTGTCGGTGCCCTGGCGAAACGTCGCGAACTCCTCGAGTTCGAGATACAGCTCCAAAGACCGGAGCGAGCCCGTGCCGCCCTGTCCGATCAGCATGTCATAGCTGCCGCCGGGAACCAGCGGATGGTCGGAAATCTCAACCTGCGTCGGCCCGACGGCCGTCGTCAGAACGAGCATCCGGATGAAGAGAACGACGCCGCCGATGCCGATCGCGACGAATCCGGCCAGCAGGGCGAGAAGCAGCCAATCGGTCCGGCCGCGCAGCAGATCCGCTCCAGCCCCGACGGCGAGCACGACAACGACGGCATTCCAGAGCGCGGCAAACAGGCCGAGGCCGAGCAATGTCCAGCTTTCAGGGCTCTCGATCGGCAGTCGATAGCGGAGGATCGTGCCCGGGGAGTTGACGAGGTCATCGCAGGTTGGAACGCCCGGATGGCCGGGGGCCTCGTCCGCTGCATGGCCCATGGCGTCTCGAAGCGAGACAGACCCCGAACCCGCGGCCCTCCGCTCCTGGGATTTGCCCCAGCCACTGAGGATCCGCACCAATCCTGAACCGCCGAAGGCCAGCAGGGCCCCGGGAATCAGGAGCACCAGGATCGCCAGCCACCAGTTTCTGCCGACGCCCGAATCATTGGCATCGAGTCTGGGCCAGCCCACGCCCGCAGCACCGGTCAGCACCGTGCCGCCGAAGAGCAGGCCGGCGGCGACGAGCGCCAAGTAGAAGAGCCCCTCGGCGAACGAACCCCAGGCCTCAGAACCCGTCCGACGATGGCCGCGTTTCTTTCCGAAAAGCCGCGGCAGTTTCACGATCTCCCTCCACGGCCTGCTAGGCGACCGTTTCGTGACGCTTCATGTCGGCCGTAATCGGCGACTCCGAACCGTTCGAGGTCCTGAAAAAACCGATTTTCTCCAATGACCGATAGACCTCCTCGAGCGTTTTCTCTCCAAAATTCGAGATCGAGAGCAGATCGGCTCGAGTGCAGTTGAGCAGGTCGTGCACGGTGAAAATGCCCTTCTCCTCGAGGCAATTCGTGGTCCGTACCGAGAGGCCGATCTCCGCCGTGCTCATCTCGAGTTTCTCGGCCATTTCATCGGACTGGGTCAGATTCTTGTATGGAACGCGTGCCATCGAAAGGTCCCTCCCTGGATTCCTTGACGTAACTTGCTGAACGGAAACACCGAACTCGTTGCCTGACCGTCGCTTCATCCGCGCGGAGGCACTCCGTACGGAATATAATCCAAACAATCGCGATCCGACTACCTCCACATGCTCGCATGCTAGCAGCCGGCCGTGGGCACGACCCCTCTCGACGAACTCAATGAATCGCAGCGACGTGCGGCAACGCATGTCGACGGGCCGCTGCTCGTGCTGGCCGGTCCCGGCAGCGGCAAGACGCGGGTCGTCACCCATCGCATCGCCCACCTGATTCGACAGGGGGTGCCGCCTGGCCAGATCGTGGCCCTCTCTTTCACAAACAAGGCCGCCGACGAGATGCGCAGGCGGGTGACGGAGCTGGTCGGCCCACAGCCGGTGGAGATGGGCACGTTTCACCGCTTCGCCGCCAGGCTCCTCCGCCGTCACGCCGGATTCGTCGGCCTGACAAGCGACTACTCGATCCTCGACCCGGATGATGCCGGGGCGATCCTCAAGCGGGCCGCGAAGAGGCTCGGCCTCTCGCTCTCGCACACGCCGATCGACCGGATCGCGGGCATCATCAGCCGGGCCAAGAACGATCTCCTCAGGCCCGAATCGTTCGAACCCCGCTGGGGCCGGCCGGCCGACGAGGTGGCCCAGCGACTCTGGCCCGTCTATCAGCAGATGCTGCTCGAGGCCAACGCCGTCGACTTCGACGATCTGCTGGTCCACGTGGCCCGGATGCTCAGCGAGAATCCCGATCTCCGCTCGATCCTCGACGCCCGTCATCGCTGGATCCTCGTCGACGAGTACCAGGATACGAATGCGGCGCAGTACTGCATCGTTCGCGGGCTCTCGATCGACCATCCCAATCTCGCCGTGACGGGCGACCCCGATCAGGCGATCTACGGCTGGCGCGGTGCCAGCATCCGCAACATCCTCGAATTCGAACGCGACTATCCGGCCGCCGTCGTCGTGAAGCTGGAGCACAACTACCGCAGCACGGGCAACATCCTCGGCACCGCGGACAGGCTGATCTCGAACAACTCCCGGCGCAAGCCGAAGCGGCTGATCACGGCCGCCGATCCCGGTGAGAGGGTGAGGATCGTGCTCGATTCGACGAGCCACGACGAGGCCGACAGGATTGCCGACGAGATTGCCCAGTCGATTGACTTCGGCGGCCGCTCACCCCGCCAGTTTGCAATCCTCTTTCGAACCAACGCCCTGTCGCGGTCGCTCGAAGTGGCCCTCCGATCCCGCGGCGTTCCCTATCAGCTCGTTCGCGGTCTCGAATTCTTCAAACGCCGGGAGATCCGGGATGTGGTTGCCTGGCTGCGGCTGCTGCGGAATCCGAGGGACGACGAGGCGATGCTGCGGGTGGTCAATGTGCCACCCCGCGGCATCGGACGGCAGTCCCTCGAATTGCTCTCAGCCTGGGCGGAGGACCGGCGTGTCTCCCGACTCCAGGCCGCGGCGGATGCCGGCGGCATCCCGGGTATTTCCAGACGGGCCGCAAACGGTCTGGTCCAGTTTGCCCGGCTGCAGGCCGAACTCCGCGAGCTTGCCGCGGACGATGACCTGAAGGTCGCGTCACTGCTCGAGACGGTGCTCGAGCGGACGGGCTACCGTCGGATGCTCGCCGATGAGGGGGCCGACGAGGAGGGCAACGATCGACTCGCAAACGTCGAGGAACTGGTGACGGCGGCCCAGCAGCACGACGCCGACTGGGCGGAGGGGAGCAGCGACGGCGCCGACACCGACCTCGCGGCCGAGGATTCGCTTGGCAGCTTTCTGGAGACCACCGCGCTCGTCGCCGACACCGACGTCTGGGACCCGGCCATCGAACGGGTCGCCCTGATGACCTTCCACGCTGCCAAGGGGCTCGAATTCCCCGTCGTCTACATGATTGCAATGGAGGATGGGATCCTGCCCCACGAACGGAGCCTCGACAACCCGGAACAGCTCGAGGAGGAGCGCAGGCTGGTGTTCGTCGGGATCACGCGAGGCATGCAACAGGTGCAGGCCAGCTGCGCCCGCATCCGCGACTACCGCGGCACCCGACGGATCTCGGCACCGAGTATCTTTCTCGCCGAAATGACCGGCTCGGAGACGCTCGTCACAGGTGTCGAGGCTCCGGCCGGCGGCCAGTTCGGCGGTCCAGCTTCGGCCGAATTCGATCAGCCGCCCCCCCGCGACAGCTTCGACGAAACCCAGGATCATGAGGAGGCCTCCGACGAGGAACACCGCGGCCGAAGAATTCCGCGACAGGACGGACTCACGCTGGAACTCGACGACGCGGCAGGGGAGCGACCTGTCCGCAGCCAGCGGCGGCGCACCACGGCAGCCTTCGAGACCGCGGCGGAGATGGCGGCCCGGCTCGACGGGATGAAGCGACCCGCGGTCCGCTACGAGCCGGGGCAGCGGGTGAGGCACGCGGAGTATGGCGAGGGAATGCTCTCTGGCATCAGCGGCTCGGGGCCGCGGGCGGTGGGCACGGTGATTTTCGACGGCCCGGCGGGAACGAGAAAATTCATCCTCGGCCACGGCTCGCTCGAACCCGTCAGCTGATCATCCGTCGCAGACCCCGTGCTCAGCGATTGGGCATCGTGGCGTCGTGACCGGCTGCGATCAGCACCTGCTCCTTGCGGGCAAGTTCGAGGTCGGCGTCGACCATCCGGTTCACGAGTTCGTCGAACGAGACCTTCGGCTGCCAGCCGAGGTTTTTCCGGGCCTTCGCCGAGCAGCCCAGGAGCAGATCGACCTCGGCAGGCCTGAAGTATCGCGGGTCAACCTCGACGAGATCACGGTAATCCATGCCGAGTCGCCCAAAGACCTTCTCACAGAACTCTCGGACGGAATGCATCTCGTCGGTGGAGATCACGTAGTCGTCCGGTTCGTCCTGCTGCAGCATCAGCCACATCGCCTCGACATAGTCGCCGGCGAATCCCCAGTCGCGCCGGGCGTCGAGGTTGCCGAGATAGAGTTTCTTCTGCAGTCCGAGTTTGATCCGTGTGGCGGCCCGGGTGATCTTCCGGGTCACGAACGTCTCGCCGCGACGCGGGCTCTCGTGATTGAAAAGGATGCCGCAGGAGCCATGGAGACCGTAACTCTCCCTGTAGTTGACGGTGATCCAGTGGGCGTAGAGCTTTGCCACGCCATAGGGGCTGCGCGGATAAAACGGCGTCGTCTCGGTCTGCGGCGTTTCAACCACCTTTCCGTACATCTCCGAGCTCGACGCCTGGTAAAATCGGATCTGGTACCCGACGGCGTCCTGGAAGTCGCGGATCGCCTCGAGCAGCCGCAGCGTTCCCACCGCGGTGACGTCGGCCGTATAGGTCGGCTGGTCGAAACTCACGCGGACGTGGCTCTGGGCGGCGAGGTTGTAGACCTCCGTCGGACGAATCTCTCGAATCAGCCGGGCCAGCCCATTGCCATCGGCCATGTCGCCATGATGGAGCAGGACGGCCCGCTCGACGTCGTGGATGTCGCGGTAGAGGTGCTCGATCCGCTGGGTTCCGAAGGTGCTCGAGCGGCGGACGAGGCCGTGCACCTCGTAGCCCTTTTCGAGCAGCAGTTCCGCAAGATAGGAGCCGTCCTGGCCCGTGATGCCCGTGATCAGTGCGCGTTTGGATGAAATGGACACGTCGGAATGGCCCTCGGGAAGGGATCTCGTGGAGCGATCAGGGAGGCACGATCAGCGGTCCGGCGGCTCGCCAGCCCGCGGAGCGATGCCCCGCAGGAAGCGGAGCGTACCGTCTGCCGAGGGTCGAGTCAGCCCGAATTGCCGGCCTTTTTGGTGCCACCGGGACGCTGCTCCGGAGGGCCGAAAACCGCATTGTCGAATTCGGGCAGCAACGCCGCCAGAAAGTCGGCACAGACCCGGGTGGCCTCGCCATTCGGAAGCCTGGTCTCGTCGATGATGGCGTAGAGTTTGTAGACGGCCGACCTGCCGGCCAGTTCGATTCGAGCGATCTGCGGTGCGATCCAGCGGCCATCGACCCCGTAGGTCCAGAACACCCGCAGCGTCTGACCGGTCTTGCGGAACGTGCCGGTGAACGTTTCGGCCTCGCTGCCATCGGCCAGTGGGATGGTCTGCCTGTGCTCCGCCTCGGCGATCTCGAATCCGGCGCCCGGATAACAGCGGTCCGGCGTGTGGCCGGATGCGTGATGCGGTGTGGCACAGACGACGAACGTCGACACCTTCGCCCCCGTCTCCTTGTTGACATACAGGTGCGATACATGGCCGACAGCACCCGCCCGTTCCAACTGTTTGGGATCAGAGGGCAGTTCCTCGACGTAGTCCCAACTGCCGAACCGCCGCGGAAACCGGGCTTCGAGCAGGTCGGCCGCCTGCTTCAATTCGGAGGCGACGTCTCGGCCACTCCAACGCTCCGTGAGCGCCCCATGCAGCAGCGTGACAGCACCAACCAACCCCACGCCAATGGCGACCGGCAGCATGCCCGCGAATCGAGAGGTCTTCATGCTCGGGCTCCGGAAGCGATGGTTTGCTGGGAACTAGCCTGGCAGCGGCGACGCATAGAGCCGCCGCGGGCCGGAGTCGACGACTCCGTTGACCGCCACGCCGAGCACCCTGATTCCCACGGATCGCAGCCTGTCGATCGCAGCCTGCATCAGCGGCACCCGACTCGAATCCCGCATCGCGGCGACGATCGCGACATCGCTCTGCTGTCCGAGCAGCAGCGCGTCGGCGAATGCCAGCACCGGCCCGGCATCGATCACGACGTGGTCGAACGATTCCCGATAAGCCTTGAGCAGTTTTGCCAATTCGGGTCTCGAAAGCGCCGTCACAGCCGCGTAGTCACAGCTTCCACCGGTGACGGCAAACAGCCCGTCAACACTCGTCGGCTGCACTGCCTCGTCGTTGCCGATCTCGCCCCGCAGCAATTCCGAGATTCCGGCGGCTTGTTCTATCCCGAGCGCCAGGTGGGCGTTCGGATGTCGCAGATCCCCGTCGATCAGAAGCGTCCGCTTGTCCGAACGGGCGAGGCTCGCCGCCAACTGGGAGGCGAAGGTGGTCTTCCCCTCGTGCTCCGCGGCGCTCGTGACCAGAATCACTTTTGGCGGTGTCCGGCCGGCCTGCATGATCAATGCCCTCGCGCCATCGACGCACTCCGCCATCAGCCCGTCATAGCCACCGGCCCGCTTGCGATTGGCTCGTGGCAGCGTCCCGAGCACGCGGACCCCGAGCCGACGTGGCACATCGTCGGCCGTGTTGAGGCGATCCCGCAGATACTCGAACATCACGATCGATCCGCCGCCGAGCACGAGCCCGGCCAGGCCGGCCAACGAGGAGACCATCATTCTGAACCAGCGATCGTTCCCCTCCGGAACGCTCGCCTCCTCGATCAGCGTCACCCGACTCGGCATCGAGAGGTCGAGCGACGATGTCTCGAGCTGGATGCCGATCTGATCGGTCACCCGCTGCAGCTGCTCGATCTCGCCCCGGCGTGCCTCGAGGTCGGCATTCGCCTTGCCGAGTTCCGTGGCATCCTTGGCAACCTTGTCGAATTCCTTGGAGATCTCCGCAACGCTCGCCGCAAGCATCTCCCGTCGCATCCGCAGGATGACAGGACTTTCGAGCTGCCGGCTCCCAGCCTGGCCGGCCCCGAGTTCGGCCGTGAGTTGGGCCGCGATCTGAGGCTTCAGCTGCTGCTTTCGCTCCTCGATCCGCTGCAGGATCTGATCCCGCTGCGACCGCATCCGTCGCACGGCCGGCTCGTTGGTGCCCCGGGCACTCCGCTCCTGCTGAAACAGGATCGCCTCCTCGATGCCAGCCAGTCGTTCGTTGAGCTGGATGATCTGCGGATCACGGATCATGGCCGACTCGAGAGACTCGTCCGAGAGGCCGTGGTTGTCGGCGAAGTCGCCCCGATCCTTGGCATCCAGAACCGCCAGCTCGGCATCGATCACGGTGAGATCCCTCTGGGCCTGGGAGAGCTGCGAACGCAGATTGCCCAGGTGGTCGAGAAGCAGGCCTCGCTGGGTGGCAACCTCCGCGCTGTCGCGGGTGCCGAGGGTGCGGGCGAGCGTATTGAAGGTCTCCCGCATCTCCCGCATCTCGGCCATGTTTTCCTTGTATCTCTTTTCCAAGGCGTCCCGCCGACCAAGGTTTTCGGCACGCTCCTTGTTGACGATGTCGTCGAGGTAGGAGGCGGTGACGGCGTTGACCACCTTGGCGATGTCGGCGGGGTGTTCACCCCTGAGCCGAACCTGAAGGACTTCGGACTCCATCGGGGCCGAAACCTGGATCGAACGGGAGAGCCAGCCGACCGGATCCTCGTCCTGCTCCCGAATGGTCTCCAGCTCCGAGATTCCGGGCTTGCGAAGAGCGCTCGTGAGCACGAATGGCGACTTGATCAGGGTCACCTGAGTCTTGCGGTAGGCCTCGTATTCACCGCCATCGCGGCCACCGCCGCTGAGCATGCCCGACTTGTCTCGGACCCGCAGCCAGGCCACGGCCTCGTAACCGCGGGGCAGGAAGAACCAGGTCGCCAGGGCCGCGGCGGAGGCCAGCAGGGTTCCGAGTGCGATGGCCGGAAGCCAGCGGCGGCGGAAGGAATGCCAGACCCGCGCGTAGTCGAGTCCGCCCGCCAGCGGATCTTCTGAGGAGATCTGACCTGGTGGAAATGCCGCCGGCAACTGCGGAACCAGACCGCCATCCCGCACGATCAGACCACCGGCGGATTCCGCCCCACTGGTCGCATCCATTGCTGTGGTCGTCTGGGTCATGGCTGTCTGGTGATACGAAACCCGGCCCCCGCTGGTTCCGTCGTCGCGGGGAATTGTACGGCGGGCGGCAAGGCCGCGGGCCAGAACCGGATCCCACCGATCAACTGTAGCCCATAATTCTGTTCAATTCGAACGATTTTGCCGCCGCCGATCCGGTTTTACGGCCGGCCGCCGGGGGATTGCTGGTTCGAATCTGCGGATTGCACCGACCTTCCGACACCTTTGGAAGCCGGGGCGGCGATCGGGCCAATCGCTGCCGGCCGGCTGTCTTCCGTGATGAACAGGTTGGCCAGGATCTGTTGTTCGACGAACAGCATCCCCAAGGCCATCGGCATCATCACCCAGCCGGCGAGATCGTGAAACACCATCTCGGCGACCTCCGAATTGGCCACCTGGTAGAGCAATCCCGTGACGGTGATCCGGATCGAATTCACGATCAGGGCGATGGGGATCGCGCTCGCCAGAATGACCGCGTTTTCCCACCATGCCCGATCGCCGAGCAGGACCAGCGCGACTGACAGCGCGATGAAGATCGTCAGCATCCGCAGCCCGCTGCAGGCGTCGACGACGCCGAGATGCATCTCGCCGACCACGATCTGGTTGCCCTCGCGAAACGCATCTAGCCCCAACGTCTGCAGCGCATAGGTGCTGACGATGGTGGCCAACGTCTGGAGCGGCCCCAGCAGATACCTGGTTGCCTCGTCGGGGAGCGGGTACATGAAGATCAGGAAGGCGATCGGCGCCCATGCCCAGCGGAAGGTGCTCCATCCGCCGCAGAGGAGAAACACTCCGGCGACCGCCGGCACGAACGTGTACATGTCGATCGTCACGATCCGATATCGGGCGGCCAGAAGCCGAAGGACGAAACTTGCGGCCAGGAGCCCGAGTCCCGCCAGCCTGGCAGAGAGCGTCACCGGCTCGATCGGCCGGCGCCACCAAAACAGCAGTCCGACGGCGAACAGCGGCACGATCCAGCCGTGGGAATACTGCGGGTTGCTCCAGCTCGCCTGAGCGTTGAGCAGGCCCGGCCAATAGCTGTAGATGAGCATCCCGATCAGACCGGCGATCGCCAGCCAGGGTCCCCGCTGATCGGGTTGCCGCAACTCTTCGCGAAATTCGAGGAACCGTCGCTTGGAACCCTCGAAAAGCCCCTCGTCGATGGGATCGAAGGCTGCAGGACGATGTGCGATGGCAGTTCTCGCTGCCTCGGTCGGCTTGATGTGCATCGACGGAAAACTCCACGAATCCCGAAAGACTTACGAAGTATACAGGGGAATTCCCACAGCCATGAGCACGTCTGGAAGCGTGACGACCGCCGACAGGTTCGCGTTTCGGATCAGCCATTCGGCGGGATCAAAGCCGAGGATCGGAATGCGTGCCATCCATTCATCTGCCGAACGCCAGATCAGCTGGTGGACGACCGCCGCCGCGAACAGATCGAGGGCCGCCCAATTCCCGGTCTGGGTCGCGGACTCTCCAACGCTCGCTGCCCGCGCGTCGCGGCCGCAGAGCAGCCGACGCAGACCGGCCGCCACGGCAAACAACAGACCGACGGCGAGCACGCCCCGCACTCCAGCCGAGCCGCCAACCAGCATCATGCCCGCCCGCAGTGCAGGCCGGCCGGCAGCCATTCCCAGCCCCGCCCCAACGGCGAGGCCGAGGAGCGCATCAGCGAGCGAGTGCAGGCTGGGGTAGGCCCCGGTTTTCAAGGGGAGGGCAGCGTTGGCCGCGACGGCAACGGCCAGCGAGGCCATGATCCAGGGCCGGGGAATCGGCTGGCCATCGTGATCCAGCAGTGCCCAGACGAGCAGCGTCATCAGCATGGCGCAATGCACCGCGCAGAGGGCCACGAGAGGCCAGTCGGTCCGGGTCAGCAGAACATCGCTCCCAAATCCCAGCCCGACGAACCGCTGGCCTGGAAGATTGGCCCCGCCGCCGAGCAGTTCGACGGAGGCCACGAGCCCGACGACGAGGGCAGCGCAGGCCTCGACGAGCGGGTAGCGGGGGGAGATCGGCGTCATGCAATAGCGGCAGCGTCCCTGAAGAAACAGCCAGCCGAGCACGGGCACGTTGTCGTGCCAACGGATCGGCGAACCGCATTCGGGGCAGCGGGATCCACCGCCGACCACCGACGCCCCGCGTGGCAGCCGATGCACGACGACATTGAGGAAGCTGCCGAGATTTCCGCCGAGCAGGAGCAGAAACGCGGCCACGACCGCATCCGTCAGCGGAACGACCCACTCGTGAAACTGCATCGCCATCGCCATATTCTCACTCGTTCGGCAGGGAATTTTCGTGTAGGTAAGGTAGTCTGGGAACGAGGACATCCGCAGGGCACCTGGCATGAGACCGGACGAAACCGAGCTTTTCAGAGGCAGTGCCTCCGAACCGAACGCCCCGCGCCGCGGCCTGCCAACCTGGCTCAGCCTGGTGCTGCGGCTGGCGGCGACGATCGCACTGATGGCCTGGGCGCTGCGGGGCGTGGAGTGGCACAAACTTGTCGATCTCGTCTCGCGGATCGACTGGCGCTGGTGGACCGCTGGACTGGCGATCGGCGTCCTCGTCCAGGTGATCGCCGGCATCCGCTGGGCGGCACTCGCGCGGCCGATCGGGTTTCCGTATTCAGCGGGACTGTTCGTCTGGCGATTTTTTGAGGGGTCGTTTTTCAGCCTCTGCCTGCCGACATCGATCGGCGGCGACGTCGTCAAGGCCTATCGCCTCGCCGACTCGACCCACGGTCGGCTGCTGGCGGGATGCACGGTGCTGGCCGACCGCCTGACCGGCCTGGCGGCTCTCGGCGTGCTCGCCGGCGGCACGATCATCGCCCGTGAGCTGGCACTCGGCCTGGCTGGTACGGTCGCCGTCGGCGCCGGCCTGCTGCTGGCCGCGATCGCGGTCTTCTGGCTGGTCGTCGGATCACTCGACCGGCTGCTCAGATTTTTTCCCGAACCCCATCGGGCGCGGCAGTTCATCTCGCAACTGCTGCCCTATCAGCTGCGGCCAAACCTGATGACGCGGGCCATCGGCTGGAGCCTGATCGTGCAGATGGGAGGAGCGGTTTCGGTCGCGTTGATCGCCCGGGCGATCGGCGTCAAGCTGCCGCTTTCGATCTGGTTCGCCGTCGTGCCGCTGGTGGCTCTGGCGATGGTGCTGCCGATCAGCATTGGCGGCGTCGGTGTTCGCGAAGGAGGTCTGGCGATGCTGCTTGCTCCCTCCGGAATCCCCTCAGAGCAGGCCGTCGCGATCGGCCTGCTCTGGTTCCTGTGCACGATCATCTGCGGGCTCATCGGAGGAGGATTGTTTCTCCTCGATCGGAACCCTCAGCATGCGGCACCAGCCGGACCGATGCCTGGCGATCAGGTCGCCGTCTGACCCGCCCTGCGGCGGGCGTCCACGAGCAACAGCCCGGCGACGGTCTTCGCATCGTCGATCCTGCCGTCGAGGCACATTGCGATCGCCTCATCCCATCCGACCAGGCGTGTCGTGATCACCTCGCCCGGCTCGAGTGCCTGCGGGCCGGCAGCGAGGTCGGCGGCCAGAAAAAGATGCATCCGTTCCCGCAGAATGCCGGGAGACATCCAGAAGGAGGCGATCTGCTCGATCCGGCCTGCCCGGTATCCGGTTTCCTCGGCAAGTTCTCGGGCAGCGGCCTCTGCCAGCGACTCGACGCGATCGAGCGTGCCGGCGGGCAGTTCGAGCAGCGGCCTTCCGACGGCGACCCGAATCACCTCGATCAGACAGACCTCTGCAGCCGAGACCATCGGCACCACCACCACGCTGCCCGGATGCTCGATCACGTCCCGCATCCTTGGCGGCGTCGTCGCTGCGACGCCGGCAGAGCGGGCTTCGGCCACCCGCCGTACCCGAAACCGTCGCGTTTCGAAGACGATCTCGCCTTCGCCTGAAGGCTCCGTCAGCGACTCGACGAGTGGCAACGCCACGAGGCCTGCCGGAAGACCCTCGATCGCCAGAGGCTCTTTTTCCAGACCACGGTCGACGACCCGTTTCGCCTGCAGCAGGCCGACTCCGAGATGGCCTCGCAGTCGCGGCGACCAGCAGGCAGATCCGATCGTTCCGATCAGATCTCCTCCGGCCGTCACCCTCGCGGACGGGGCGAAGGCGGTCCCTGCTGTCAGACCCATCAGCCTGCGATTGACGTGTCCCAGGGCATCGATCCGGGCGACCGTTTCCTGGCCGAGATAACAGCCTTTTGTGAACGAGATCGCCCGTGCGTCGCGGCCCAGTTCCTGGGGCAGCGTCTTTTCGGGGATGTCGGACGGGGCCGGCCGGCCCTGCTCGATTCGGGCGGTCTCGATGGCCAGCGGATCGGCCTCGCGGGCGGCCGTTGCCCGCCAGGCCCCGGTCAGCCGGACCAAATCCGAGGCTGCCACACGGACGAGAAACGCAACCGGACCGACCCAATCGACCCGGACGAGAACCGCCGGCACGCCATCGACGATCAGGGCCGCATGATCGAACAGCCGGCTTGGTAGCCGCGGTATCTCGGATGCAGGCTCCCGACCCCCTTTCAAGGCAATTCTGTCGGCAAGCCAGGCCTCGGCATCCGGCCCGGCCACGATCAGGCAGGCGGTGTCTGCCGAGGCGTCAACGATCTCGATTTGCTCGCGGATCAGGTAGTGCGAGAGGTGCCCGGCCAGCGACAGAGGCAGTCCGCCATCGGCATCGATGAGGAGTCCTTCTTCGGTCCGCAGGATCGTCGCCAACGCCAGAACCCAGCCCCTGGCATCGGTGAAAAACGCTTCACTGCCCTGGCCAGATTCGAGCCCCGAGAGGGCGGCCGTCACGAAGTTGTCGACGAAACGCACTGCATCGCGGCCCTGGACCAGGATCGAGGTCCGGGGTCCGAGCTCTGCCCAGGCGACGGATCGAAGCAGCTGTTCATAGCCGGCTGGAGTCGCCGGCGGGATATTGGCAGCGGTCACGGGAGGATTCGGCTCCAACTTCCCAAGGTGTCCTCTGATCCCGGGACAGGCTACCACGCGGCCTCGCCGCCGGAAGCCACGGCCCCGGATTTCCTCGATCGATTTCCTTGGTTTTTTTCGATGGACTGGCGAACAACCGCTCCGATCGCTGCGTAGATCAATCACCGCAAGGATGCAGCGGTGCGGCAGGCACGAGGCCAACCAAGGGCAATCGACTTGCCGCCGTGCATAGGCTTGGGCAGTCGGACACGAGGGCAAGGCGTGGTCCGTGACTGGCGAGCCGATTCAACAAACTGTTTTCTTCCGCTCGCAGTTTTCCAGTCAGCAATCCGCGCTCGCGGTGCGCACCGACGCCACACCCTTTGAGGAGGATGTACCATGGCCACTGTCCACTACGATGCCGATTGCCGCGACGATTTCGATGACGGCGATGACTCTGGAAACAGTCCCTTCGCCGTGGCCGACAGCGGCTACTCGGACGTCGCCCGTGCCGAAGCCGACTACGTGTCTCGCGGGTTCGCGGACCGTGGCCGTCGCGAGGGCCGAACAGTCCGCAAGATGCACCGCATCGCAGAGGTGCGGCAGCGTCAGGGAGTGACGCTTCGAAACGTCGCCCGACGGCTCGGACTCGAGCTGGCGACGGTCCGAAGGCAGGAGCAGGAGCAATGCGATCTGCGGATTTCCGAACTCATGGGATGGCAGTCGGTGCTCGACGTGCCGATCGCCGAGCTCCTCGTCGAGGGGGAGGGCCAACTGTCGGGGCCGGTGCTCGAGCGATCTCGAATGGTGAAGCTCATGAAGACGGCGGCGGCGATTCGCGAGCAGTCCGAGGGCACCCCGATCGGCCGGATGGTGACGATGCTCATCGATCAGATTCTCGAGATCATGCCCGAACTCGCCGACGTGACTCCCTGGAACACCGTCGGCCAGCGGCGCACGCTCGATGACCTCGGCCGCACCGGTCGCTACTCCGTACCGGAGGAGATCTTCCGACGGCCGGTCCAATAGCCGCCCAGTCTGGCGAGGATTACGCCGCATCGCCGGCGTGGATGGGGAAGGCGTCGACGCCAGCCTTGTCCGCGCCGGCGGTCGCGTTTACGATCGGCGGGTCGCAATCCAAACGTTCCCGTTTCGGGGCTGACGCCGTTTGCCCGCCGGCGACGACGGCAACTCCAGCACCGCACCGTCAGAGGTCAGTTTCCGTGTTTTCCTATCTTGGCGTGCTCGGCATTACGGCGATCCTGTTTTTCGTCGTCATCGCAACGGCCCGAGTGATTTTTGGCAAGTAACGCCCCGCGGACGAGCATGGCGGTGAATCCGCCGAGCACGCCGCCGAGGACGAGCCAGGCCGCGATTGCCAGCCAGACATAGTCTCGCAGCCAGACCCGGAGCGGAGGCTCTGGGCTCTTTGGCACCTTCCGCTGCACCGGGCCCTGACGGCCGGTCTGCTGCCGCATGGCGTCGCGAAACTGGTCCCAGTCATGCTGGGCCTCGGGCTTTTCCAGCCGCTCGAGCCAGGCTGCCCGCGACCGCATCAGGACCACGGGCGGCAGGGCGAGTGCCGCGATCCAGAAGGCGGCAAACACCAGTGTCGCCAGCGTCGCCGCCGAGAGTCTACGGGGAATCATCGGGGGTTCCTCGAGGATCGACGCCACGCCACCCTCCCATTCTTCACCGCTTTCCCAGCCCGGCAACCGGTCTGGTGTCGATTTTGGAGGATCGCTATCGTCCCGCACCTGCCGAACCGGAGCCGGCCAGCTTTGGCCGCCGATTCCGCTACCCATTCCCGGTCCAGACACAGCTCCTGAAGGAACACGTCACGTGAAGCCGGTCAGCCTTCCGTCTCGTCGCCCGACTGCCTCCCTCCTGGTCGCGGTCTGGATCGCGGCCGCCACGTCCCTCGCCTGCCAGGATGCCCGGGCCCAGAACGGCTGGCTGCCGACATCCTGGTTTTCGAGCGACGAGATCGATCCGCAGGCGATGTTTCCGCTCGCTGAAAATGACGGACCCTGGCTCGTGCTCGCCACCACCTTCCGCGGCGACGGCGCCCGCGATGATGCCCGCCGACTGGTGCAGGAACTCCGCCGCGACTTCAAGCTCAAGGCCTACTCTCACGAGAAATCGTTCGACTACACGGGCCGGCAGCAGGGGCTCGGCCTCAATCCGGACGGCAGTCCCAAGAAGATGCGCTTCGCCAACTCCGAGCAGGTGACCGAGGTCGCCGTGCTCGTCGGCGACTTCGCCTCGTTCGATGACAGTCGCGGCCAGAAGATGCTCGCCAGGGTGAAGTCTCTCCAGCCGAAGGCACTCTCCGGAGAGAGCGGCAAGAGCCAGTCCTTCTCCGACTTCCGAAAAATGGTCGGACTGGATCGGAACTCATCCAAGGGCCCGATGCACCTCGCCTTCGTGATCCCCAATCCACTGCTGCCAGAGGATTTCTTCACGCGACAGCAGGTCGACAAGTTCGTCATCGAAATGAACGCCGACGTGACCCACAGCCTGCTCGACTGCCCCGGTCGCTACACCGTTCGCGTCGCCACCTTCACCGGCGCCGGCACGTTTGATCAGAAGGCGATCGAGGCCGGAGACGACGGCGGAAAACTGGAGGGGCGGCTGGTCGAGGCCGCCGAGAAGGCCCATCGACTGACCCAGGCACTGCGTCGCACCGGCTGGCAGGCCTGGGAGTTTCACGACCGTGAATCGAGCATCGTCTGCGTCGGCTCGTTTCAGCAATTGGCCGCGCAGACCAACGCGGGGAGCGGAATGAACCCCGAGATCGCCAGGATCGTCCGCGAACTCGGCCCCGACCCGGCCCGCCTCGCCGGCGGCAGCATCATGCCCCGGTCGATCGACGGCATCATGCTCGACGTGCAGCCGAAACCGATCGACGTGCCCCGCGTTCCGGATGGCTGGCGTTGAAACGGCCCGAGCCGCCCGTGGACCGAACCGATCCACGCTCATCGGACCCTTCTCCATGAACGCCGCTCCCGCCATCCTTCTCCTCGGCACGACGAACGCGGGCAAACTCCGCGAACTCGCCGCACTTGTCGCCCCACTCGGTATCGAGTGTCGCTCGCTGGCCGACGAACCCGCTGCGGTCGAGGTCGAGGAGACAGGCAAGACCTTCGCGGAAAACGCCGCCCTCAAGGCGACCGGTCAGGCGATCGCCACCGGCCGCTGGGTTCTCGCCGAGGACAGCGGCCTCGTGGTCGACGCCCTCGGCGGTGCTCCGGGGATCTACTCGGCACGGTTCGCGGGAGAGCATGCCGGCGACGCGGCCAACAACGCCCTGCTGCTGCAAAAACTCGCCGCCGTCCGCGGCACCGACCGCTCGGCCCATTACGCCTGCCATGCGGCCCTCGCGGCGCCGGACGGAAGCATCCTGGCGGTGGCCAGCGGCGTCTGCTGCGGCCGGATCGCGGAATCACCGTTGGGAACAGGCGGTTTCGGCTACGACCCGCTTTTCGTCGTGCCTGAATACCAACGGACGTTCGGCGATCTGTCGGCGGCGGTCAAGGCGGTCATCAGCCATCGTGGCCGGGCGATGCGGGCAATGCTGCCTGCGATCAGGCGACATCTGGCTCGGCCCTGAGGCTTGCGCTGCCGTACTCCAGCCGCCGCTCGATGATCCGCACCACCTCGGGTGTGCCGTCCATCCTGCCCTGGAGCCTCTCGAGCGCCGGCCGAAAGCGTTCGATGCCGTCGAGAAACCGCCTCACGACGTCGCCGTTGACCTGTTCGAGCGGCGTGAAGTCGCCGCACTGCATGCCGCTGAGAAAGTGGCTGTTCATCAGCTGTTCGGCGTGGGCCCTCTCCGGCAGGAGCAGCATCGGCTTGCCGAGGTGGAGTGCCTCGCCGACGAGTTGATTGCCCGCCGCGGAGATCAGTCCGCGGCAGCGGGAGAGGTCTTCGACGAACCGCTGCTCGTCGATGGCATGAAACGAGACGTTGCCGATGTGCTCCCGGTGCCCAAGACCGTAGACCTTGACCGGCATGCCGCAATCGGCGAGAGCCGATAGCGTGGCGAAGGGTGTGTGCCGCCGCAGGTAGCTGAGGATGAAGCCGCCGTCGCGAGGAACGGCTCGGGTGATCTCCCGTCGCAGGAGCGGCCCGACCTGAACGACGTGCTCCCAGCCGCGTCGCAGCGGCGGCCTGAAAAAGGCCGACACCACCGTGTCGGAGGCACCCATCACATACATCCAGACCGCATGGCTCATGAACCAGGCCTGCCACTTGAGGGCCAGCGGCAACTGGCTCAGGTCGTAGGCGAGGAGGAAGTGCTGGTGGTCGACGCTGATCAGCGGGATCTGCTGACGTGCCGCGGCCCGGGGGAGGGCCGGCTCGAAATCAGTCACCGCGAGGTCGGCCTGGAAGTCGTCGAGTTCCCGCAAAATCCTGTCAACGAGCGGCCCCAACTGCCGGGCCTGATAGTCGAGGCCGGCAGCGATCGACCGCGGCACGTCGAGCCTGCCCCCGGAATACTGAAACACGATGCCCGGAATCTCGACCAGTCGCACCCTGCCACGGGCCGCGTTGTCGATCGCGATCCGGCCGGCCGGAGTCTCACCGGCAAAACGCCTGGAGAGGAATTCGTGGGCATCTGCCGAGGTGAAGATGAGCACGTTGTGCTCCCCCTGCAGGTGCTCGACGAGCGTCGCAATACGGGTGGCGTGGCCGCGTCCCTCACCGCAGAGACTGATGGCGATGTTTGCCATAATGAGAACGGGCCACGGTCAGTCCGGAAGTCGAGGCGGCTCGCGACGGCCACCGCTTTGGGAAATGGTGACCAGAAACGGCCGAAGGATCAAACTCACCCGATGGTTTCACTCGCCTCAGCATTGCGATTTTCCGGCGGAATCCTCGCTTTCGCGATTCTCCTGCTGACGTCTGCCCGACGGCCGGCAGCAGCGACAGAGCCACCGGCGGTGATGGAGGACCGCGTCCGCGGCCTGCTCCTCGATCTCGGTTCGGGGTCGATGGCTGCCCGGGATGCCGCCGAGGCGGCCCTGATCGGCCTCGGCCCGAAGGCGTTGCCGGTTATCGTCGGCCTCGGCCGCGACGCCGACGGCGAGGCGGCCTTCCGGCTGGATGGCATCCGGCGGACGCTCGAAGAGGCGGCAGCGGCTGGGTCGTCCGCCGAGGGCCGGGTGACCGTGCGATGCCTCACGACGGAGCCGTTCGGGGATGGCGGAACGCGGCTCCTTCTGCGGATTGACTGGACGGAGGACACGGCACTCCTGGCGTTGCGGCTGCCGCTGCGATCGATCGTTGCAGACGGTCCCTCGGGCGAATCGGTTCCGGTCGCCCAGCGGGCCGCAGTGCTCGAGGCCACGATCCCGCCGGACAGTCGGTTTGTCGAGGTCCCGGTCGGCCTCATGCCGCCCGCCGTCCCGCTGCCGTTGCTCGACGTTCTCCGCGGCACGGTCATCGTCTGGATCGGCGGCATGGAGCATGACTTCGATTTCAGCAATCTGTCCCGGGCCGTTTCCGGCAATCTGCACCCCGTGGCGCGTCTCGGCCGGGCGGCGGTCCGGCTCGAAGAGGTCGCCCTCGAATCTGGCCGCCTTCTGGTGACGGCGAGCATCGCCTACGATGACCCTTCCGAGGCTCTGGCTTCGCATCGCACCTGGCTCTCGGATCGACCGCTGGAACTGCTCGGCCCGGACGGCCAACCGCGACGCCCGGCGAGCCAGACGGTACGGCGGCGTTCGGACCGGGGCCTGACCACGACGGCGGAATTTCCATGGAACGACGACGCGGCCTCATCCCTTCTCGGGTGCACGCTTCGCTGGCGGCTGCCGATCGCGATCCACGAACAGCCGCTCGACTTCGCGGTGCGTGCGATTCCGCTCTCTTCCCGCTGATGTGGCTGCATGCCGGTCGTCTCATGAGGATGCTGGCAGTGGCCCTGCCTGCGGTCGTCATGGTCCCCCAGGTGCGGGCCGACGAGACGGCGATCGATGAGGGGGGTGCAGCGGTCGTGGCCCGTGTCGGCGAGATGCCGATCCTGCGGGCGGAACTCGCAGCGATTCTGCGGCGAACCGGCGGCGAGGCCCTGCCGATGAGTGGGCGGCGGCAGCTGCTCGAGGCCGAGGCGGTCGAGCAGCTGGTGAATGAACGACTGCTCCAGCAGGCGGTCGTCGCCGAACGGGTCGAGGTCGATCCAGCCGAGGTCGCCTCGATGCTGAAAGCGATGAAGGCACAGCTGGCGGAGAAACAGATTCCTTTCGAGGTCTTTCTCGCCCAGTCGGGCCGCGACGAGCCGTCGCTGCAGCGACAGCTCGAACTGGATGCCGCAGTTCGAAAGCTGCTCCTGCCGCGGATCACGAGCGAGGCACTCGCCGCGACGTTCGCGAAACACAGACGCGAGATCGACGGCACGCGGATGCGGGCCAGCCACATCGTGCTCCGGCCCGATCCAGCCCGTGGCGACGACGCCGTCACGGAGATGATCCGCCGGGCCGAGGCGATCCGCCGGGAGATTCTCAAGGGAACGGTCACGTTCACCGATGCGGCGCGGATGCACTCAGCCGGTCCGAGCCGGAGCCTCGGCGGGGACATCGGTTATTTCCCCCGGCACGGAGTTCTGCACGAGGATTTCACGCGGGCCGTGTTCTCTCTCGGCAAGGGGGATGTCTCACAGCCGTTTGTCACCCCGTTCGGTGTGCACCTGGCTCTGGTGACCGACATCCAGCCGGGATCGGCAGCGGCCGACTCGTTGCGGCCCCAGCTGGAGGCAATCCTGGTACGCCAGGAAATCCGGGCGATCCTCGACCGGGTCCGGGCCGCCACGCCGGTCAGTTTCAGCCCAGGCGTCAGCCATTTTGATGGGCCGGCCGACGAATCCCGACCGAGAAAACTGGTGGTTGAGCCGGTGCCGGGAGGCTGATCGAGGCCTGTTTTCCGGTTGTGGCGGGCCCCAGCGGCGGCTAGTCTCCCGAGTCTCCCGTCCTGCCACGTGGCCGGTTCCCCAGCGCAGCTTCATGGCATCATGAAATTCCGTTCCTTCGTGCTGTTGTCGTGCATGCTGCTGGTGCCGGGGGCGGCGATGTTCTCACATCACATACCGGCAAGCCTCCGCAAGACGGTTCGGAAGCAGGTCTGGGAGCCGGCGATCGGTTCGGTCGCCTCCGCTCTGGGAATCACAACACAACCCGAGGCGACACCGTCCGTCGCCCTCACCACCCCGGCCCCTGATGGGCCACCGGCTGGGGGCAGCCCAGAAGAGCCGAGGCCGCTTTGGTCGCCGGCCTCCGGCAGTGCCGACATCGGCGACTTCCGTCGGGATGCCGAGGACCAGTTGGCAAGGCTGGGGGCGGTCGCCTTCGAATGCACTGCCACCGCTGATGGAAGCACCCACCGCTGTTCCTGCCGGGTCGCGGCTGACCCCTCAGGTCAGCTCCAGCGGGTGTTTCATGCCGCTGCAGACGACCCCAGGCTGGCGATCCAGAATCTTGTCGGACAGGTGATCTCCTGGAAGGAACGGCTGGCCAGCGTCCCCCTGCCGACCCAGCCAGACCGTGGCCGTGCTCCCTCGCGTCTGCAATGACTCTTCGTCGCTGATGAAGAGGAGGCTCGGCTGAGAATGCGTGCACGCATCGGCAAGGTTGCAAAAAGGTCTGTACCGCAGCCGGGAAGGCTCAACGGCCTCGCTCACCGCGGCAGTTGTGGACTGCGAATCTGGACTCCTGCAGCCGCGATCCCGGCCAAGCCGCGTCGTCGGCCGGCCCGGCGGCGACGGCCCGGAGGCCGGGGCGAGACACCGATTCCGCCAGGACTCCAGCGGCGATCCGAGGAGTTGGCACGACTGGAGGCGGTGCTGTTCGTATCCCGAGAGCCGCTCTCGCCGCGACGACTCGCAAAACTTGCGGGCCTGACCGACGGCACCCGGGCTCGTTCCCTGCTTCGTGACCTGAAGTCGCTGCAGACGGCCTCGGGAACGGCCTTTCGCGTCGAACAGATCGCCGGCGGATTTCAGCTCCTGACGCAGGCCCCGTTCGGCCCTTGGGTCAGACGGATGCTGGCGACACCGCCGGAAACCCGTCTCTCGGCCGCGGCACTGGAGACTCTGGCGATCGTGGCCTACAGGCAGCCGGTCACCCGGGCAGAAATCGAGGCGATACGTGGGGTGGGCTGCGAGGAGATGCTACGACACCTTCTCGACCGGGATTTTGTCGGCATTGGCGGACGGACGGAAGACCTTGGCCGTCCCAACGTCTATGTCACAACAAACCGGTTTCTCCGGGCTTTTGGGCTGCCGCGGATCGAAGATCTTCCCGCCCTCCCCGAGGCGGACGAGGCCGGCGACCGGCCGGCGACCTGACCGCCACGAATTCGTCGCCGGCGACGCGGAAAAACGCTTGCACTCGGCGGGTGCGGTGGACAGACTTTTCGCTCGCCTTGGACCGGCGGCAGCCGCCGACTTGTGGAGATGATGAAATTTTCGCTCCGGGAGTTGGACGTTTGGGTGCAATCGGGTAGAGAAATGTCCGAGGAAAGTGTTCTGACAACTTTTTTCTGGCTCAATTTCGGTCGGTCGTTGGTCGTTAGGTGTGTGTCGTTTTCAGTTTCGTACTTCCGTTCGCCGCCCGCGGTGAACAGACTCGAGGAGGTTTTCCCGTGACGATTGTCGTGAGTCCCAGAGGGCAGCAGGACGTGATGACCGCCGAGGTGTTTTCCTGGAACGAACTTCCTGAGCTGATGGCGGCCGAAGAACTGTTCGACGCTGCGTCGCGGGAAGGCTGCGAAGAGGCGTCCATCGTCGCTCGCGAAGACGAGGAAGAGGACGAGGAGGAAGAGTTCGAGGACGACGACGAAGAGGACGACGAGGAGTTTGAAGACGACGACGAAGAGGATGACGAGGAAGAGGAAGAGGAAGAAGGCGACGACGAGTGGGAAGAGGTTGAAGACGAGGAAGAGGACGAGGAAGACGAAGACGAGGAAGAAGAAGACGACGAGGAAGAAGAAGAGGAAGAAGACGAGGACTGGGAAGATGACGATGAGGAGTGGGAGGACGAGGACGAGGAAGAAGAAGACGAAGACGAAGACGACTGATCCAAATCCGCCGATTTCGCTCGTTCTCGATCTGCCAAATCCTGCCGATCTGACGCTCGACTGAACGTATTCCCAGGATCCGTGGTACCAAAATCCGTGGTACCAGGATCCTTGCTCTCACTCAGGATCCTGCTTCATTCCAAGGTCTCTGTTCCCTGAACCGCTCCCGAGACCGGGGCCGCAGATTCAAGGATCGTTTTCAGCTGCCTGACTGCCCTGTTGGTTTTGGATCGCAGGCGTGGAAGACTCGACCGTCACGATCCGCCCCTTCCGTTCGACATCCAACCGCACGCTCTGCCTGGCGGCGAGGGTTGCAAGCAACTCCTGCTGGCTTCTGACAGGATGGCCGTCAACCGCCATGATCCTGTCACCGACGGCGATCCCGGACTCCGCCATTGGAGATCCGGCAGCGACCCTGACCACGATTGGTGCGGTCGGCTCTCCCTGATCCTCCCGAACGCTCATGCCCCAGCGGGGCCTCTGGCCGGCAGGCATGACCGACTCGCTGGCCGGCGACTCGAGTGCCCGGCGTTGGGCGGCCGTCTCGGCGCGGCATTGATCGCGGAATACAGGCAGCGGACCGATCCCGTTCGCGGTCCCAACCACGAGGTCGAGAGCCAGCCGGACGACCGGTTCGATGCCGCCGAAATTGACCAGATGGGTGTCGTCGCTGGGCCTGTGGTATTGGTCGTGCAGGCCGGTGTGAAACATGACGGTCGGAATCCTGGCCGCGATGAACGGGTAGTGATCCGAGTCGTCGGTGATCTCCCAGTCGAACACCAGTTCCAGGTTCGTTTTGGCATTCGCCGCCACGATCGCACGACGGAGCGACTGGGCCGTGCGGGCACCGTAGACCTCGACCCGCCCCCCTCGCAGTCGGCCAATCATGTCGAGATTCAGTGAGAAGACGATCTGCCGCTCGGCAATCGCCGCGGGACGCACCCTGAGGAAGTGGTAGGAACCCAGCAGACCCTTCTCCTCCCCGTCCCAAAACGCGATCAGTACCGATCGCCTCGGCCGGTTCGGCAATTGGCCGAGGGCCTCGGCCAGTTCGATCAGTCCGGCGACACCCGAGGCGTTGTCGTCGGCGCCGTTGTGAATCAGACCGGTGGGGCCGAAGCTGTTGTTGGGTGTTCCGTAGCCGACGTGGTCGTAGTGGGCGCCGACGACGATCATCTCGCTGGCGACGGTCGGATCGCTGCCCGGCAGGAGGGCGAGGATGTTCCGCATGCCGCCGAACGATTGGAAAAAACTGCCGTCGTTTCCCGCTGGCTCGAGCCCCAGTCGCTCGATGGCCTGAACGATGTAGGCGCCGGCGGCACGCCCGCCCCGACTGCCCCCCTCGCGGCCCTCGAGGGCATCGTCGGCAAGGGCATGGATGTGCCGGCTGGCGTCCGCCGCCCGGATGCTCGCATGGGCCGTATGGAGCCCTTCGGCGGCGAGAGAGGCGGTCCATGGACCGGCGCACGCAACCCCGACAATCACCGCAGGCACGACGAAGGCACGAATCATCATGGTGGAGGCGGCCTCCTTGCGGGTCCTGGTTTCACTGTCCAGAATAGAGCCTCGCTCGGTCCTCCAAGTCCATGGGGATCAGCGGGTTCAGGAGAGGTGGCAGAGTGGTCGAATGCGCGTCTTTGCTAAAGACGTGTCCGGTCAAAAGCTGGACCGCGGGTTCGAATCCCGCCCTCTCCGTTGGTTGGTAATCGTCGAAGCGAATAGGCCTTGTTTCCAGCCAGGATCCAAGGATTCTTGAAAAGCGAGTCATCGTTGAGCTCCGTGACTCTGCTGCAACGTCGCTGATTCCCTGCCGCCAACGCCCGAAAGCCGGGTGGTCGGCGGGAACCCTGCCGATTGCGTCGGGCACGGCGGATTTTCGGCGCAGCAGCGTCGAAACCTATGGGCATGGAAACGCCCGCCCGAGGACGGCCTGGGGTTCGCCGCTTGCGCCGCGTCCCCCTGCTCGTCGTGAGCCTGTTCGTGACCTGGGTCGCATCGCCCGGCGCGGCGGAGTGGGACGATCTGCACACCGACCGCGATGCTTTCACGCCGGCCACCGTGTGCATCGATCCTGGCGAGGTGCTGACGGAGGGATCCTACGTCTTCATCGACAACATCACCAACCTGCCCACCAACAACTATCCGGAATTGATCTGGCGGATCGGCGTTGCCGACTGGTTCGAGTGGCGACTGGGCGCGAACTATTCTGTCGGCACGCAGGGCAACATCGTCACGAGCGTGGAAGTGGGCGAGACGCCGCTCAACGGCGGCACGCTCTATGAATCGGGCATTCTTTACGGCTTCAAGGCCGCCGTCAGCGAACAGCGCGGATTCCTGCCGGAGAGCTGTTTCATCATGGAGGGCGTCACACCCACGAAAAGCGAACTGCTTGGCACCGTTCCCGTGGCCACGTATGTCGCCGGCTGGGAACTGCCCGTGCGGCTGCCCACCCACGGCGCCCGCGCCTGCCGGCTCGACTCCGCCATCCGCTATTCCTATGCCGAGAGCCGGTTCAACTGGTTCAGTCGGTGGGCACCGTCTGTCGTGCTGCGGATGCCGGTCACCGAGCGATTCGAGGTCCACGCCGAATACTTCGGCACGTTTCCCCAGGGACTGCCGATCAACATCAACCGGCCATTCTTCAGCCCCGGCACCCACTACATGATCACGAAGAACCTCGAGGTCGGCCTCCGCGTGGGCTGGGGACTGAGCGAGTTCGCCGCCCCGTTCTTCTCCGACGCCGGCATCGGCTGGCGCTGGTAGGGCAGACTCAAGCCATCCAGGCTCCCAAGGCACTCATGCGGTGCCAAAGTCAGCAACTCCAGCGCGGTATCCTTGTCTGACGACCGCGGGCGGGCCTGACCCTCGACGTCGGGCATAGAAACTTTCGAGCATAGAAACTCCAGATGAAAGCCGTGACAATCCCGAGCGACTACCGCATCCGGCTCATGCAGCGGTCGGACTATGCCGCAATCAGCGAGATCTGCCGCGTGGTCTATCCTCACGACACGCCCTATACGGAGGATGAACTGGCCGAGCACCACGCCGTGTATCCGCAGGGGCAGTTCGTGGCCGAGCACACGCCAACAGGGCAGACAGTGGGTGTGCACTTCACGCTTCGGCTTCGCATGGCCGACTACCACGTCGACGATGCCTGGGATGTTCTCACGGCCCATGGCACGTTCCTCGATCACGATCCCGCCGGCCCCACGCTGTATGGGGCCGACGTGTTCGTGAGCCCCCAGCACCAGCATCATGGGCTGGCTCACGCCCTGACGGACGCAACCCGCGGTCTGGTCGTCGCTGAAAAACTCTGGCGGATGGTCGGGGGGAGCCGATTGCCCGGCTACGGGGCCGTCGCCCGCGGTTTGCCCGCCGACGAATATGTCAGCGAGGTGGTTGCCGGCTCTCGGACCGATCCGGTGCTGTCAGCCCATCTCAAAGACGGCTGGCAGGTCGTGAAGCCCATCCACGGCTATCTCCAGCACGATCCGGAGAGCGACAACTGGGCTGCTGTGATCCAGTGGGTCAACCCCGAATGCCCGCCACCGCCGGAGTTTGCGTTGCGCTGATGGCGAGCCGACTGTCCCCTGCCCGTATTGCCGCCGCGAAATCCTCGAAGACTCACCGCGGCGCTCCTCCTGCGAACGATCCATCTCGGCAGAAGACCTGGAGGGATCCCCAAAACCCCCATAGGTGATCGTCAAGGCCCTGGCCTGCCTGGAAATCGCGGTGTTCAGAACACCACGACGAACTGCGTCTGGATCGCCGTGCCCGTGTAGCCCGCCCGATAGGGATAGAGAAAATTCTGGGCGGGGTTGCGATTGATGTGGAGCGCCTCGAACGTGAGTCGGGCCTGGCGGGTTTGCTTCAGATACCAGTTGAGCCCGCCGCCATACTCCTGGCCCGTGCCGTAGGGCCCCGTGACCACGCTCGACCGGCCGTAGATCTCGTAGGTGCGCGGCACGAAACACCACGAGAGGTAGGCCATGCCCCCCTGGTCGAACATGCTCGTGCGATCGAAGGGGCCCTGGCCCGAAAAATCGTCGAGCAGACGCCAGTAGTATTCGAAGAACGCGCCCACTCCCTGCCACTTCCACGCCGCGTCGACCGTCGCGAGTTGGTAGAGAAACCGTTCAACCTGCGTACCCTTTCCCAGGGCGCCGGCCGCCGCGAGTGGCGTGCCGTCTGAGAGCCGAACGAGCGTGTCTTCCGGGTTGCTGCCCACGAGCGGATTCGCGTAGGTGGGGGCGTAGACGCCGCTCGTGCCGACGCGGATCACCGCAGCCTCGTGGTGCTCCATGTCGGAGGTGCCGAGGCCGAACGGCCCCCACGGCTCCCACCATGTGTTGCCCGCCCAGGCCATCGACGTGCCCCGCCGCAGCACACCAGTCGTGCCGCCGTCGATCGCGTTCCAGACGCCCGCCTGGTAGTGAAGCGTCTTTTCGGCAAGCGAGCCGATCGCGGCCATGCCCGGGCTGAAGCCGGGGCGGAAGAACGTGTTGGCCATGCTGCGGTCGATACCGGTCGTCCACGGCGACGCCTCGAGCCACTCGCGGGTGCCTGGCACCGGCGTCACACCACACCCGACGGTGGCGGCATCGTCGAACTTCCAGCCCAGTAGGCCGATCGGTACGACGCCGGAGCGGATGCCCACGTTCGTCGTGCCGAAGAGGGCGAAGTTGTAGATCAGCCGCTCATCGACGACATGCCCGTGGAACGAGAGCAGGAATCGGTTGATGTTGAAGGTGTTGATGTTGTTGACCGGCAGCGACGTGCCGGCAGCGTTGATCCACTGCGTCGCATCCCGGGCAAATTCGAACCAGCGCAGCTGCATGTAGCCGCCGATCGCGAGCCCGAAGGGAAACTCGCCCCGGCGCGGATCGGTCTTGAGAAGGATCAGACCCTTCGGGGGCGCGAGATCGGTCATCGGGATGTAGCGCGGACGCGGAATGCCGGCAAGCCTCGCTGCGACCGCCGCATCGACCATCGCCTGCAGCTGGGCCTCCTGCGCAGGATCCTCATGGATGAGCGACTCCTCGAGATACTGAACGGGCGCGACCGCCTCGGTCTCGGCGCAGGCCGACGCGCAGGGGCCAAGCACCGCACAGCCAAGCAGGCAGCGGACGGCGAGATGCGCGAGGTATGGAATGCGGGCGGGCATTGGCGATCCACCATCAAAATCGGGTGGGATCGTGCCGGTCGTGCAGGATTTCCTGACCGGGCAAGATGGGCAAACAAGGTCCCCGTCCTGGCCAATCTGGGGAACCGAAACCGGTTCGGAGAAAAGGGGCCGAGTGAACCAGACTCTCGCCCCTCTGACCCGCTATGACACGATCGAACGGTAGTCGGATCTGGCCCTGCAGGCGTCGGCCGATTACAATTCGGTCTGGAAGGTCAAAAGTATCCTGTCTTCGAATCGAGCTGGCCCTCGCGGTCGCTCGTACCAACCTCGCGAAAGCACAAGGTGGTGACCCGCTCTGGCAACAGGGCGGGAGGATACGCGTTGGGAGCGGTTCCCGGCGAAGCTTTCGATCGGTTCATCCAGCCTGACGCGGTAGGGAAGTTTTCAGACAGCGTTTCATTCAGGCCGGGGCAACCCACGAAGGCACCTTCCTTTCCGCGATTGGAAAGGGGTGCGGCATGCCAGTCGGTTTTCCGTCGATTCGGGTCGATCAGCAGAACGAGAAGCACCACCTCTGGTGCAACAACGGCACCTGGTGGATCCATTACACGGTCCACTTCGACCAGCGGAAGCGTCGCATCAGGCGGTCGCTCCGAACCGGGTCGCTCAACGAGGCGATCCAGCGTCGCGACGCCCTGCTCCTGCGGATCGCCAGAGAGGGTGATCTCGTGGCGGAGCGACGCGGGCATGACGGCCTGTTTTCCATCGACCGGAGGACCTTCGCATGAACCAGACACCATCACATCAGGGCCCTCCGGAAAATCCGCCGCCGGCCGACTTTCATCCTCCGTTGACGCAGCACTATCCGCCCCACGGATTCCCGCCATACCTCGGCCTTGGCCTGCTCGACAGGCAATCGCTGAGGCTCGATCCCGGTGAATCCCGCGCCGAGTACAGACATGGTTCCGATCTCGTCTACCGCCTGCGGGCCAGGTTTGACGCGGCGGATAACCCGGCGGTGGTCTCCGCCTGCGATGTCCGCGACGCCTGCTGGGAGATCGAGGAATTCTTCGAGGGCAACCCGTGGCGGAAGACGACGAACTACCGCTCGCTGCCCCAGGTCTTCTATCACCACCTTGCCGGGCAGTTGCCGACGGAAAATCCGCGGGTATCCGCCCTGCTTCATCGGCTCACACAGAAGCATCTGGTGGCGGTCCGCTGCCGCCACCAGTGTTCCTTCATCATGTTTCCGGCGGGCTATCTCTATTCGATCCGCGTGCCGCTGACGGATGCCACCTTCGACAATTTCAGGGCCTTCGCGGAGGCGAGGCCGGATGGCCTCGATGTTCCCTGGCCGCAGCTTCACGAGCCGCAGCCGGCGGTGATCCTGAAGAGCACGACGTCGTTCGACACGGAGGTGGAGCGGGGCGTGGTGTCGGACGTCGACGTCAGTCTCTACCGGCTGATCGAGACGATCGAACGCCTCGACGCCACGGGAGCCGACGCCGGGCCGGTGCACCTGCGGCCCGAGGTCATCTACGCCCACGAACGGTCCTGGAAACACTCCGCGGTGCACCCGGGCAAGCTGTACCGCAACATCGTGACCTACAAGGTGGTGCCGATCGACGACGACACGCCGTCGTTCGAGGGTCTCGAACCGGAGTTCGTGAACGATTCGTTGGAGATCTATCTGCTCGTGCACGAGGGCCTCCACTCCCAGCCGCCCGAGAATGATCCGCTCGGACCACCGCCGCAACGCCGGAAGGGGCCATGACCGGCTGGCTCGGCGGAGGAAGGTCAGTCGCTGGATCGATGCGACGACGCGACGGCGACCGCGGGCGGCCACAACCTCAGGTCGGGCTGACCATTCCCTGCGTGCTTCCTCGGCCCAGTTGTGTTCCTCGTATGTTTCCTGGAACATTTGTTCGACACCCGCTCTCTCATCTCTCCGTTTTTCGGATTCGCGGCGACTCGCGATATTTCGGGTGAGCCTTCGGAACCGAGGCCGCGAACCGATGGAAACCGCTCCAACATGGTTCTTCTGGGCGCTGCTCTCGGCGGTGTTCGCGGCGCTGACGGCCATCTTTGCGAAGATCGGCCTCGCAGGAATTGATTCCGATCTGGCGACGCTGGTTCGGACGGGGATCATCGCGGTGGTTCTGTCCGCATTCGTGATTGCGACCGGAAAATGGACCAACCCGCTCTCGCTCCCCGGGAAGACGCTGCTCTTTCTCCTGCTCTCGGGCCTTGCGACCGGGGCCTCCTGGGTCTGCTACTTCCGGGCCTTGAAAATGGGCGAGGCCTCGAAGGTGGCCCCCGTCGACAAACTGAGCCTCGTTCTCGTGGCGGTGTTTGCGGTGCTCTTCCTCCAGGAGCGGCCTTCCGGCGGTGAATGGCTCGGGATTTTGATGGTTGCCGCCGGCGTGCTGGTCCTGGCCCTGAACCGTTGACTCACTCCATGCCAG
Source organism: Candidatus Kuenenia stuttgartensis (assembly GCA_945897435.1). Lineage (GTDB taxonomy): Bacteria > Planctomycetota > Planctomycetia > Pirellulales > UBA1268 > RGVT01. The sequence goes on from CAMDFJ010000003.1 coordinate 74,254, forward strand.
ACGCGACAAGCCGCCGGGCATGAGAGGCGGATGACAGAAGGAGAGACCATGAGAATGCGTCGGTTCTTCGGTACGGTCGCCGGGATGTTCGCCGCGGTGGCCTGCGGCCCGGGGGCGTTCGGCCATCCCTGGCACCGCCATCGGGCGGATGAGGCCGCTGCGATTGTTCCTGCCGGCGACGGTCGGACCCGGGCTGAGGCCGTCGGCGACGCCGAAACCAGGTCGCCGTTCCGGCTCACCGCCGCGAAGCCCGCCGACGCGACGGACGGGATCACTGCCGCCTTCGCCCCGTTCGAGAAGCTCGAGCAGATCGCCACACGCCGTGACGATCGCTGGTTCTACGTCGAGTCGAACGGCATGCCCGCCCATCCGCTGATGATCGGGATCAAAAACTGGCAGCAGCAGGTGCCGATGCCGCAGAAGTACGTCGGCGGCAACGCCTGGCAGATCCCGCTGCACCCCGTGCCGGCCGCCGATCCCGCGACCACAAAGGATCGGTTTCTCCGCGGCGCGATCGCAGTCGCGGTCAATGGCATTCCGATCTTCAATCCGCTCAACAACCGCGGCGAGGATGCCCTCGCGATCGGCGAACTCGACGATTACGGCGGCCACTGCGGCCGGGCCGACGACTACCACTACCACGTTGCACCCGTGCACCTCGAGAAGGTCGTCGGCAAGGGCAGGCCGATCGCCTACGCCCTCGACGGCTATCCAATCTATGGCTACACGGAGCCCGACGGCTCGCCCGTGAAGGACCTCGACTGGATGGGGGGTCACGAGAATGCCGACGGCCACTACCACTACCACGCCACGAGGGCGTATCCGTATCTCAACGGAGGGTTCCGCGGCAAGGTGACCGAACGCGACGGGCAGGTCGACCCGCAGCCTCGGGCCCAGCCGGTCCGCGAGGCGATGCCACCGCTGCGCGGGGCCAGGATCGTCGGCTTCGACGCCCTGGGTCCGGCCACGCGGCGGCTGACCT
>CAMDFJ010000004.1 GCA_945897435.1 Candidatus Kuenenia stuttgartensis
CGACGGCGCAACCGCCCCGCTGGAGGGCGATCGCGAGTTTTTCAAGGGAGGCATGCGATCCAGCACCGACGTCATGGATCAGAATCACCGTGGCCTGAACGCCGCTCTCTTTCGGGGCCGGGTAATACCAGACCGCGAGATCGACGCCATCCGAGGTCTGCAGACGCACCTGACTGGGGGCCGTGTCGCCAGATGCCTTCGCGGCCTGCGCCATGGCAACTGAAGGCGGCAGCGGACAAAAGACGCCCGCCAGCGGCAGCAGCAGGATCAGGAAGGCGCCATCGAGCAGCCGGGGCGGGCAGAATCGCATCTGGAAATCCTCATCCTCTGAGATCGTGACCGGGACATGCCCGTCGGCCTCCTGGGAGGGCTGACCAGGCCGTTGCAACCGCTGCGTCAATGCTATGGAGTCGGGAATTTCCAGGTCAACCGCCGCCCCGGCAACCGGAGTATCCAGCCGGCCGGGAGAAGCCTTGAGCCATGGCGTACAATAGTTGAGCACCGGGGAGGGTGGCCGGAACGCCGGTCGCCTCCGGCAAGGCGTAGTCGCGGACGACAGCGGAATCGACCCATGGGCGTCATCGATCGGTTGAGGGCTGACGACGGCGAGGGACAGGCCCCTGGTGCGGCCGAAGATCTGCCCCAGGATTTTGCTCGAGACCCTGATGCGGCTGCCTGGGCCGCAAGCCTGCTGATTCATGTCGTCGTCCTGCTTGCCTTGGCGCTGTCGGGTGTCGGCGAGCCGCCCACATCCGTTCGCAACCCGACAGTCATCGAGGCTCCTCAGGTGGCGGAAGATGAGCCGGAGCCCCTGCTCGAACCACGGGAAATCGTCGTCGCGGAGGATCCTGCCGAGATAGCCGGAGCAGCCAGCGATCAGAGCGACGAGGTCGCCCAGGCCCTGGCTCCCGATCTGGGTGATCTCTCGGTCGTGCCGGTCGAGGCCGAGCCCGAGATGCTCGCTGACATCAAGGTCGAACCGCTCGATGTCCTGCCCACCGCCCAGTCGCTCGACATGACGGTGATCGTCAAGGGGGCGGTCGGCGTCGGAGCCACCGGTGCCGCCGGAGCGGTCGATCAACTGACCGCGGAAATCGCCGCCTCGCTCGAACAGCGGCCGACGGTCGTCTGCTGGGTGTTCGATCAGTCGGTCAGCCTCTCCGCCCAGCGGCGGCAGATCGCCGAGCGACTGGATCGCGTCTTCGAGGAACTTGGTGCCCATCGTGGCGGCGGGAATCGGGCCGGCCTGACGAACATGGTCGTGGCGTTCGGCCAGACGGTCTCCATGGTCACCCGCAAGCCGACCGCGGAAGTGGACGAGGTTGCGAAGGCGATCGAGTCGATTCCGGTCGATGATTCCGGCATCGAGATGACCTTTCATGCCATCCGCAAAACGGCCGAGGCGGCCAGAATCTACCGTACCTCCAGCCCGCGAAAAAACGTGATGATCATCGTCTTCAGCGACGAGGTCGGCAACGACTCCGAGATCGCCGACGAGACGGCAGCCTATTGCCGGGGGCTTGGCATACCAGTTTCCGTCGTCGGCGTGCCGGCGCCATTCGGCATCCGCGAGGTGCGGATGAAATACGTCGAGTTCGACCCCAGATATGCCCAGGAGGAACATTGGGCGGTGATCGAGCAGGGTCCGGAAACGCTCTATCCGGAATCTGTCCGGGTTCGTTCCGGAAGTCTGGCGGATGAGGCGATCGATTCTGGATTCGGTCCGTTCAGTCTGTCGAAGCTCTGCGCGGAAACCGGCGGCATCTACTTCCGAGTCCATGCCAACAGTGCTGCCCGCGGAAGGGTGAGCAGCGAACAGATCGCCCCGATGGCGTCGCAGTTGAGATACTTTTTTGACCCTGAGGTGATGCGGGCCTACCAGCCCGAGTACCTCTCGGCTGCCAAGCTCGACCAGCAGCTGGTGCGGAACAAGGCAAAACGGAGCCTCGTCGAGGCGGCGAAGATATCGGAACTCAGGCCGATGGAGTCGCCGCGAACGACGTTCCCGAGGCGGGACGAAGGGACGCTCAAGAACCTTCTCGGCGAGGCCCAGAAGGACGCCGCGAAACTACAGCCCAAGATCGACGCGCTCTACGAGACGCTCAAGGCCGGACTCCCCGATCGGGGCGAGGTCAGGGAAAAACGCTGGCAGGCCGGCTATGATCTCGCCCTCGGTCGCGTGCTGGCGGTCAAGGTTCGAACCGATGCCTACAACCTGATGCTGGCCCAGGCCTCGCTTGGAATGAACTTCAAGAAGCCCGAGAGCGATACCTGGCAGCTGGTGTCGAGCGATGCGGTGACGGTCGGATCGGCCACCGAAAAGCTGGCCAAACAGGCCCGCGAACTGCTCGCGGGTGTGGTTGAGAACCATCCGGGAACACCTTGGGCCCATCTTGCCGCCGAGGAACTCAAACTGCCCCTCGGATACGAATGGACAGAGATTCGGACCGGCGTCAACGACGTCAAGCCGATGGCGGGCAACGTCAACAACAACAACAACAACCCGCCCCGGCCGCGGCAGGATGACAAGAAGAAATCGCTCGGCCCGCCCAAACCACGCCGCGATCTGAAGCGGCTCTGATCACGCAAACGCAGGGCATCATGCCATTGTGTGAGTGGCCGACTCCGCCGGCTGGTTTTTGCCCGACCCTCCGGGCCTGACTCAAGAGGAAAAAGTCATGGACGACTTTTTTCCACGGGCGGCTAGAAGAGCAGGTTTTCTTCTGCGAAGGACGAGCGGCTGTCGTAGGGATGAAACGTGCGGGCGATGCGGCTGGCGAGGATCTCGAGGAACATCCCGCGAAACTGCTGCTCGCTGCGATCGCTGGTGGGTATCGCGCCGTCGGTCGGAAAGGAGAGATCGTCGAACCGCTTTTCGAAGACGACCTTCTTCTCAGCCACATCGTAGACACGGACATGAACGGTCGCCCGGCCGCGATACAGCGTCGAGCCCTCGTGGAGGCGGAATTCCTCGAGGTCGATGCCAACCACCATGTCGGCGTCGAGAGATCGGCCGACCGTGGGATAGTCGACCCAGGCATTCTCGTCGATCCAGCGGGCCACCTCGTGCTGTTCGATCACCCGAGTCTTGCGAATGTTCCGCGAGATCAGCCCGCCGATCCGGCCGGCAAGCTCCCTGGCCGATCCGGCATCGCTGAATTCCAGTTCCACGATCGGCTTGCAGATCACGGCCACATGCTTCCCCTTGAGTCCCTTGAATTCCGCGGGAACGTCCTCCGGCATCAGCACGTAGGCCGCCGTCAGCAGCATCGAGCAGCCGCTGCTGGAAAGCAGAAGTCCGATCAGGGGGAGCGAGAGAGCGACGGTCCGCAGCATGCGAGGGTCCTCTGGAGAATGATCCCGAGCCGCAGGGGTTCGGGGGTGGGGAGGGTAACGGCCCGTTGTCAGCCGCTCAATGCCGCTTGTCTCGACGGAAATCCGCAGTTTGGAAGCTGCCAGACCTGCCGCTAAGGTTTTTCCATGGGCATTCCACCCTCCGGCACCCACCCCGCACGTTCGAGCCAACCGACGGAGGCGTTCCTGTCGCTTCTTGCCGCCGGACTGCCGCGGCGCGGAATCTGGAATGCGCCACTGGTCGTCGGCGTCTCAGGGGGGGCCGACAGCGTCGCCCTGCTGCTGGGGTTGGTCCGACTTCGGCCGACCACCGCCGGCCAGTGTGTCATTGCGCATGCCGAATACGATCTGCGGGAGGAGGCAGCCGATGACCGGCGGTTCGTCGCCGCCCTTGCTGACCGGTTCGGTCTGCAGTTCGTCTCCCGGCCGATTGCCGTCCGCGGTGTGGCCGATCCCGACGGCGGCGAGGGGCTCGCCCGTCGGCTGCGATATGAGTTTCTCGAGGCGACGGCCCGGGCCTGTTCCGCCCGCAACGTCGCCGTCGGGCATACGGCCGATGATCAGGCGGAGACCGTGCTGCACCGACTCCTTCGTGGCACCGGACCGGCCGGACTGGCGGGCATGCGGGGTGCGAGGACGCTCTCTGATGGAGTGGCACTGGTGCGGCCGCTTCTCGGAGTGCCGCGTGTCATGGTGCGATCCTTCCTCGAGGCCGAGGGCGAGCCATGGCGCGAGGATCGAACCAACGCCGATGGCGGAATCGCCAGGAATTTTCTCAGGCACGAGGTTCTCCGGCCGGCCGCTGAGCGGCACTACCCAGCCGCCGTGGCGTCGCTCGTGCGGCTTTCGCGACAGGCCGCCTCGCTGGCAGATGCCCTCGAGTCGGCCGCCCGGCAGATTCTCGAGATGCACTCGCACCGGCATCGTGATGGCAGGGTCGTGATCCAGGTCGATCGCATTGCCCTGCTCGACCCGCATCTTGTCGCCGAGGTCTTCGTATCGCTCTGGAGGCGCGAAGGCTGGCCACGACGCCAGATGGCCGCCCGCCACTACGCAACCCTGGCCGGACTGGCAGCGGCCTGGGGGCGGGATGATCCATCCGCTCCACCGCCAGTCGATCTTCCCGGCGGTGGTCGGGCGATTCGTTCGGGTCGGGGATTGATGGAGATCATCCCACCGCGGGCTCCTTCCGGAGAACCCGCCACTGGTGATGGCTCGCGGTGAGCAGGGCTCAGTGGTGCATGCCACGAGCCTGGTAGCCGCCCCGCATCCGGAACCATGCCAACAGCAGCGCGTAGCAGGCGAACATGGCAGCAGGCACGAAGGCGGTGAGCTTGAGCGCCTGGCGGCCGCCGAACAGCCCGGCCTGCTCGACCAGCGGCTTGTCCTCCGCTGATGTGGCCTTGGCGGCCAGCCACCAGTCGACGAGATTTCGCTGCGTCTGCACGGCATCCGGCTTCGCGTTTTCCTTGACCATCAGATCGAGCGCCCGCTGGGCCTCCTTGCCGCCGTCTTCCAGCACCCCGACCTTCGCTCCATCGAGGCCCACCGTTTTGAGCCAGAGGAATTCGTTTTCCTTCGGAGCCTTGTAGCGGTCGTAGACAGCCTGATTGGCCCGCTGCAGGCTGGCAGAGGCGTTTTGATCCTGCAGGAAGCCGATGCCCGGGCCGCCGAGCAGACCGGCGGAGAGCATTCCCGCTGCACCCGCGGCCCCGATCGTGATCGCGCCCCCCTTGGGAAACTGCTCGCTGACGACAGCCAGCATGGTCGGCCAGAGGAACGTCTTGCCGATGCCGTAGACCGTGGCCGCGATGATGCACATCACGGCGCCCTCGGCGCTGCCAAGCAGTGTCAGGCCGGTCGCCCCGAACAACGCCGAGACCGCGAGCAGTCCCAGGGGCGAGATCCGCTCCACGATCGGGCCGGCGAAGAACCGCAGCAGAAACATCAGGCCCGACGTGTAGACGAAGAGCAAGAGTCCGTAGGCCGGATTGGCCATGATCGTGCCGGTGATCTTCGAGATCCAGGAATCGGTGCCGAGTTCCACGTAGCCGACGAGTGCCTGGATGATGAGCAGGAACGCCAGCAGGATGTGCCCGAAGCGAAACCCGGTCGCGGCTCCGAAGGCCGCCAGAAGCGCCGCTGCGATCCCGCCCGCCACCAGCGGCGAAAGGCCGAGGTCGCTTTTGAAGAACAGGGCCAGCAGTCCGCAGATCACGGCGGCCCCGACGAGGCCGAGTTCACCGAGCATGTCTCGGTACGAGACGCCCGAACTGCTCGCCTCGCTGCGCGGGAACCGCTGCCCGAGCATCATCAGTCCGTAGAGCACGACCGGGATCAGAAAGAGCGAGATCTGAATCTGCCATGCGACCGGTTTGGCGTCGCCGCCGCCCGCCATGAAGTAGCTGGCAAGTCCGCCGATGATCAGTCCGCCCGGCCAGCCGGCATGGAGAATGTTGAGGTAGTGGGTCTTGTTCCGCGGAAAGAGCGTGGCGACGAGTGGGTTGACGACCGCCTCGGCGATGCCGTTGCCGATCGCGAACAGGAACATTCCCCAGAAGAGACACTGGAAGGCGAGCGGCTTGCCGCCGGCCACGAAGGCCGCACCGGTGCCGAGCGTCAGGCCGGCGGAGATCAGATGCATCAGGAACGCGGCGAACATCAGCGGGCCGAAGCCGATCCTGTCGGCGATCAGGCTGGAGAGCAGGATGATGATCCCAAAACCGGTCAGGCCACCGCCGGTGATCGCCCCGAGTTCGGTTTGGGTGAAGCCGTACTGTTCGGCCCACTGTCCGAGGATGCCGGCCCGAATGGAAAACCCGACACCGGCGGCGAGGATCGCCATGAAGCCTGCCCAGAGCAGCCGCTGGGCATTGGGGACCGTTTCGTTCGACTCGGATTGCCGGCGGCTCGCGTTCATGCTTGGTCTCTCGGTAAGGGGTCTCGGTGAAGGGGTGCTTGGTAACGCAGGCTGTCTGGACCCGACCATGCGACGGGATGAGGGCGGGGCTACCCAGTCGTCCTAGTCCCGTCTGGCCCCCGGCATTTGCGGCGACACTATAGCAGGGGGGCATCGACTGCTGAAGCGGGGCGGTTTTGGAGGGCCGGGAAGGGGAGGCGGCGCGTCTTGACCCTGCGACTGCCGGCCCGGTATCGTCCCGCCCCCCTGCGGCGGTGCATCGCCGCCGCTGCGCGCCGAGGCCTCGCCCATATCGTGCACTCGCTCGCCGACATCCTCTGGACGCTTGTTCGTTGGACCGTTCCCGTCACGCTGGCCGGCGTCATCGCCGCCGGTGCCATCGGCACGAGTCGCATCGGGGAGCAGGTCCGCGTCCGCGTCGAGGCCCGGCTCCAGCAGGAGTTTCCCGAGCTTGTCGTCCAGGTGCAGGGGGCGACGCTCGTGGAGGGGGAGGGGATCATGGCGCGTGGAGTGTCGCTGGTCGACCCCCGCATGCCGCAGCAGTGGCGGCAGATCCTCTGGATCGACGAGGTCCGACTTGCCTGCGGAACGAACCTCGCCGAACTCGCTTCCGGGCCACCGCGGATCACGTCGGTCCGGATCCGGCGGCCGAAGGTCCACGTCGTGCGGCATGCGGACGGAACATGGAATGTCGCAAAGCTGCTCCGCGAGCGATCCGGAGGCCGGCTCGTTCCGGTGTCGGTGGAGGATGCGACCCTGCTCGTCGACGACACGGGCCGGCAGCTGCGGATGACGCTTCGGGACATCAGCTGCGAGATCGGGCCCTCGAGTCAGGACCCTGAGGGCCTGGAATGGGCGGCGGTCCGCGGCAGCCTCGCCGGGGATCACTTCGAACGGGCCAGTTTTCAGGGGCGATTGTCGGCGGCGACGGCCGGTTTCGAATTCGAGGGAGACATCCAGTCGCTCGATGTCTCACCGAGGCTGGCAGCCCTGTCGTCACCGGTGGATCGAGACTCCAAAGGGTCAGAGCTTCAGGCCCGCGACCTGCTGGGCGGACTCCGCGGTCGATGCGACCTCCGCTGGCAGGCAGCCGGTACGGTTCGCGACATCGCCCAGACCAGATTCGCCCTCTCGGGCCGGCTCGAGTCGGGCCGTTTCGAGCACCCGTCGCTGCCTTTCGCCATGGGAGACATGACGGTCGGGTTTCGAGCCGATCGTTCGGGAGTCCAGATCGAGCAGTTTGAGGCCCATTCGGCGTCGGCAATTCTGCGGGGATCGGGAAGACTCGCCGGCTGGCAGGCTGACGCCGACTTCGACCTGCTCCTCGATGCCGAGCGGCTCACGATCGGCCGCCAGTGGGAGTCGCACCTCCCCGAGCCGTTGGCGGCGCAGTGGCGAAAGCTGCTCCCGGCTGGCGAGATCGACCTGCATGCCGAGGTGGCCCGGCGGACGGGGCGGATCAGTCCCAAGGTGTCGGTCCGTTGTCGCAATGCCTCGATCACCCATTATCGGTTTCCGTACAGGCTCGATCACACGGTGGGCACTGTGGTGCTCGACGGCGGCAGCCTCTCGATCCACCTCACCGGACAGGCCGGCGGTCATCCGGTGCATGTTCAGGGCGGGTTTCAGCTGGCGAATCCCGTTTTCGGAGTTCCTGCCAAGCCCGCGGGCCTGTCAGCCGCTGGCCCACCGACTGCGACCACCGGCTTTCTCGAAGTCCGCGGGGATGGCATGAGGATCGACGACGCCCTGCTGGCGGCTATGCCCGCCCGGAGCGCCGCCATCATGCGGGCGTTGCACGCCGCGGGAACGTTCGACTTCGTCTTTCGGCACGATCGCTCGTCGCAGGCCGCATCCGGCTATGTCAACTCGATCGGTATCCGCCTCTCCCAGTGCAGCATGTGCTACGCCGGTTTTCCGTATCCGTTGACCAACGTCTGCGGAAGCCTGCGGATGGACCGGGGGCAGTGGACGATCAAGGAGATCGTCGGCTGCAACGACAGCGGCATCGTCCGCTGCAGCGGCGGCCTCGCGACCAGGGGGGAGGACGACGGCGAACTCAGTCTGCACCTCACCGGCGTCGGGGTCGTGCTCGATCGCGAACTGCGGGATGCCCTGCCGCGCGGCATGGCCAGAATCTGGAACGACATCGACCCCCAGGGCAACGTCGCGTTTGCCGCCACGGTCCGGCACACCCTGAAGACCCGCCGAACGGAGGTCGAACTCGAGGCCACGCCCCAGGGCGACTCGGTGTCGATCGAGCCGGCCTGGTTTCCCTATCGTCTTGAAAAGCTCCGCGGCAGGCTTGGCTGGAAGAACGGCCTGTTGCGGTTCGACGGCGTCCGCGGCGTGCACGACCGCACGACGGTCGCCACTGCCGGCACCTGCCGGTTCGCCGCCGACGGCGGCTGGCACGTCTCCTTCGAGCGGCTCTCAGCCGACCGCTTCCGCGCCGACCACGACGTGCTCCGGGCGATGCCTGCCGGACTGCAGAGGGCGATCGCGGCAGTCGATCCGCAAGGACTGCTGTCGCTGGGCGGGTCGCTCGACATCTTCACCCAGACAGGCGTCGGAGGGCTTCCCGGTCCGGCCGCTGCCGCCTGGGATCTGCATCTCGACATGGAACAGGGCTCGATCGACATCGGCGCACCACTGCAGCATGTCCACGGTGGCGTGCGGCTGAAGGGGCAGACGGATGGCCGCACCTGGCGCTCCCAGGGGGACGTGGCGATCGACAGCGCGATCTGGAAGGGAATTCAGCTGACATCGATCAACGGCCCGTTGTCGATGGACGAGAACGGGGTCAGGTTTGGCGCCTCGGCGATGGGTCCTGGGCAGCCATCGGCACGCCGGCTGTCGGCCCGGGTGGCCGGCGGTGAAGTCGCGATCGACGGGAGCGTCTCCGGAGGCGAAGCCGGCAGTTTCGCCGTCGCAGCGTCGCTGACCGATGCCGACCTCGAGCAGATCGCTCGGGACTCGTTCGGAGTCCTTTCCGACGAGGCCGCCGGCCGAAGGTACAGGGGTCGGGTCCAGGGCGCGATCGAGGTCAGCGGTTCACGGGCCGGATCCCACTCGCTGGTCGGCCGCGGGCAGGTCAGGCTCCGCGACGCCGACATCTACACGCTTCCCGTCATGGTGGCGATGCTCAAGGTGCTTCGCGTCAAGGCGCCGGATCGGAATGCGTTTGGATCGAGTCTGGTCGACTTCCGCATCGAGGGCCCCCGGGCCTATCTCGAAAACATCGAACTCTCAGGAGATGCGATCAGTCTGGTTGGAAACGGCGAGGTCGATCTCGACTCCCAGGTGCGAATGACGTTCCGTTCCATCATGGGCGATTCCCAGACCCAGCTTCCGGTGATGAAGCGGGTGTTGGGGGGCGCGAGCGGCCAGTTCATGCTGATCCACGTGGACGGCACGCTGGCCCAGCCCGCGGTCACCACCGAGGCATTTCCGACGCTGAATGCGGCTCTGCAGCAGCTGCAGGCCCAGCGTCGCGACAGCCGCGGGCCGGCGCGGGCCGGCGGCCGCAGCACGATCGGTGCCGGCGGACGGGGACGGGTAGAGTAGTGGCATCCGCAGGAGGCAGCATGGACGAGACTGGTGGGCAGGCGATGCGGTTTGTGAAGATGCATGGAGCCGGCAACGATTACGTGTATGTCGACTGCTTCGCCGAGCGGCAGCCGGACGACCCGGCAGCGCTCGCGACCCGGATCGCCGACAGGCACCGGGGCGTGGGTGGGGACGGCCTCGTTCTGGTGCTGCCATCGACGCGGGCGGCCGCCCGGATGCGGATGTTCAACGCCGACGGCAGCGAGTCGGAGATGTGTGGCAACGGCGTCCGCTGTGTGGCCCACCTCGTGGTCGCTCACGGCCACGCCCAGGCTGGAGCCGTGCCGATCGAGACCGGCCGCGGCGTGCTCACGGTCGATGTCCGGCGGCTGACTCCGCGGCTCTCGCAGGTGCGGGTGAACATGGGCGAACCGCTGCTCGAGGCAGGCCAGGTGCCGGTGCTCGCCGGGGCGGGGCGGGTGGTCGACGCCGACTGTGGTGCGATCGTCCGCGAGCCCTGGTGGGATGAGGCCGGACTCGACCCGCGGATGACATGTGTCTCGATGGGCAATCCGCATGCCATCTTCTTCTGCCGGGATGTGGCCGCCGTTCCGCTCGAACGAATCGGGCCGACGATCGAACGCCATCCGCTGTTTCCGCGGCGGGTCAACGCCCACTTCGTCGAGCTGATCTCGCGGCAGCGGGTGAGGATGCGAACCTGGGAACGCGGCAGCGGGATCACGCAGGCCTGCGGCACGGGGGCGTCGGCCGTCTGTGTCGCCGGGGTGCTCAGCCAACGCACGGACCGCTGCATCGTCGCCGAACTGCCCGGCGGGGAATTGGAGCTGGAATGGTCCGCGTCCGGCGAGGTCTTCATGACCGGGCCCGCGGAGGAAGTGTTCGAAGGGACTTGGCCGGGCTGAACGCCGGCCCACTGAAAGGAAGGATTGTCGTCGTGAAGTTCAGGTCACCCATGGCGATTGGTGCGACATCGTTGCTGGCGACGGCCGTGATCCGGCAATGGATGGCCACGCTCGACTATCGGGCCGACTTCGGCGACCCCACCGTCGATCCCGTCCATCCAGACTGTCGGGGAACCAAGATTTACGTGTTTTGGCACGAAAACATCCTGCTGCCGCTCCATCTCCGCGGGCACTGCCGGATCGCGATGCTCCTCTCGCGGCACGACGACGCCAACATTCTCGATCGCGTCGCCCGAATGAATGGTTTCGGCGTGGTTCGTGGCAGCACCTTCAATGGAGGATCGGTGGCCCTGCGTCAGCTCGCCGGACGGGCCAGGGAGGAAAACCTGACGATCACGCCCGACGGTCCACGCGGCCCGCGCAGACGCCTGGCCGCAGGCTGCGTATTTCTGGCCAGCACGCTCGGCATCCCGATCGTGGCGATGGGCCTCGGCTACGAGCGACCCTGGCGGTTTGACACCTGGGATAGGTTCGCCGTTCCGCGGCCCTGGCAGCGGGCGAGAGGCGTGGTCAGTCGCGCGGTCTTCGTGCCGTCGGGGCTCGACCGCGAGGGGATCGAGGTCCACCGTCAGGGGATCGAAAAGCTGCTCGAACACCTCTCGGTCGACGCCGAACAGTGGGCCCGGTCGGGTGAACGCCGTCCCGGAGAGCGACGGCTTCGGAAGCAGCCGGCACGATCCACCCGCGCGATGAGGACAGCTCCATCAACAGGGAGCGTCTCCCTGGAGGATGAACTGCGGCGACTGGGGCTCGAGTCGGAGACCGAGGATCTTCCGGCACCCGCCGCAGACCAGGAGCGGCCCGCGGCCTGAGATCTGCTGGCCGAGTCTGCCTGCGATGCCCGTCTCTGCAGCGGTGTCCCTCGACCAACGGCTGCGGACATCTGCGGTCGATCAGGGTTCCGGGCCGACAAGCGCACGCTCGAGAGGCACTTCAATCGCCTGCAGCGACACCTCGGCACGCCTGGTTTCGCCGCCGGGGAGGATGTACTGAAGTGTCATCGGTCGGCCGACGGGACTCGACGTCACGACCTGAGTCAGGTCGCCCGGAGATCGCACAGGCCTTTCGCCCAGAGCCACGATCACGCTGCCCGGCGGAATGCCCGCTTTCGAGGCCGGCAGGTCATGGACAACACCGATCACGAGCGCACCGGCCGGCTCGGCGAGTCGAAACCTTGCCTGCACGGCCGGATCGACCGGAAGTGTTCGAACCCCGAGCGCCGTCCGTCCCCGGCCGGATTCGGGCGGCGCCAGCGGGGCAGGTGTCGCCGCTGGTGCCGCGGCCGGAGTCATCAAGCCCGGTGGTTGGGCTGGCTGAAGCGGCCGCACCGCCGGCTGACTCGGCTGCTCGATCGGCTTCGGAACCGACGCTGCCGGCTGCCATTCGGCCACCATCGGCCTGACCGGCGGCCGAGCCACGGCCTTGAGTTCGATTTCTTCAATCCGATCCGATCGGCCGATCGCAACCTTCACGTCGGTGCCTGGAGCGATTGCCGCGAGGGCGGCGGCCAGTTGATCGGACGATCCCAGCGGCATGCCGTTGATCGCCAGCAACTGGTCCTGAACCCTGATGCCAGAGGATGCCGCGGGGCCGTTCGCTGCCACGTCGACCACGACGAGACGGCCAGTCACGACCGCATCATCGACCGTGAGGCCGATCCAGCCAGTTCCCGGGACGACGGCCCCGACCGGAAGGGATGACGGCGCGGGACGGATCGGTTGCAGGGGCACCAGTGCCGCCGGCGGTGTCGTCGGCAAGGCAAGCGGTTCTCCGATCGAGATTTCGGCCGGCTGGAATGGCGGAGGCGACGGTCCGTCCTCCGCGTTCACGCCCGAGCCACAGATCGCGGCGACGGTGATCGACGCAATCAGCCGAAAAACACCGCTCGGAGAAGAAAGGCCAATGGCCAGGCGGCTGGTCCTCGATCTGCCCCTCAGCGAAACGACCGTGAAAGACCGAACAACCATCGCTGTGATGCCCCCTGGGATCGTTCTTCGCGTTCGATGCTGGGCGGAGTATAGCCGATCCCGATGCGATCGTGCCTGCTCTGCTGGCATGGTTTGACAGCACTGCAAGCACCCCTATACTCGCGCCCCGACGGTCACCCGAAGCCAGACTTCGGAAGGGACTGCAACAATTCGAAAAACCCGTGGGTGCCTGGTGCAGGACGTGGCCAAGGCGAACATTTCTGATGGATCGGAAAGGGCCTCGCATGGCAGCGGCGGCGGCATGGACGCCCGTGTCAGCGAGCTTTTCAGAGCCCGGATCGGCGACGAGCGGTATGCGGTCTGGTTTGGCGATGCGGCCCGCATCGAGGTCTCTGCGGACGGCCTCCGGGTGACGATCCGGGTCGCCAGCGGGTTTGCCCAGGATTGGCTCCGGAAGACATTTCATGCCGAACTTCTCTCGACCGTCCGGCAGGTCTGCGGACCGGCCGCCGAATTGGAGTGGGCTTCGCAGCTGAATCAGCAGCCGGGCGATCAGCCGGAACGTTCGCTGGAATCTGCGTCTGCAGGTGACTCTGATCGCGGGATCTCCCCCGTCTCGTCCCCCGCGTCCCGTTCCAATGGCCCGCGGAAGCCTGACCGCCGGCGTACCTCCGCGGCCTCCGCACAGGCCCAAGTTGTCGGCTCCGGCTCTGACGTCAGGCCACCGGCCAGCGGTCTTGCGGCGAAGGCTCTGGCCGGCCCGCGGCATGCTCCAAGGCTCGACACCTTTGTGGTCGGCCCCAGCAATCGGATGGCCTTCGCCGCAGTCCAACTGGCCGCCAGCCGCCCGGGAGAGATGTCTCCGCTGATCCTGCACGGGCCGAGCGGTGTCGGCAAGAGCCACCTGCTCGAGGGCATCTGCGGGCATTTCAGGGATCTCCATCCCAAGGCCAACGCCGTCTTCCTCTCCGCGGAGCAGTTCACGACCGGATTCCTCCAGTCGCTCCACGGAAGCGGACTGCCCGGATTTCGTCGCACCTGTCGAAGTGCCGATCTGCTCGTCGTCGACGACCTGCAGTTTTTCGTCGGCAAGCGGGCGACCATGATGGAACTCCAGCACACGATCGACACCCTCCACCGGCTTGGCCGGCAGATGGTCTTTGCCTGCGACCGCGAATTGGAGTCGCTGACAGAACTCGACGCCGACCTGCTGACTCGGCTGCGGGGCGGGATGACCGCCCGCATGCTCCCGCCCGACGAAGACGTCCGCCGGGGGATCGTCGAGGCAATCGCTTCCCGGCGAGGGATCCTGGTCCCGAAGGACGTGGTCGACTATGTCGCCGCCCAGATGACGCGGCATACCCGCGAACTCACAGGCGCCGTCAACCGGCTCGAGGCCACCAGTCACATGCTCGGCGTGCCGATCTCGATGGGAATGGCCGAGGAGGCGCTGGCCGATCTCGTCCGCTCGAGTGGACGGAGCCTGCGACTTGCCGACATCGAACGGGCCGTCTGCTCGGCTTTTGGCATCGAGTCGGGGTCGCTGCAGGGGACGCAGCGGACGAAGCGGGTCAACCATCCGCGGATGCTGGCGATGTTTCTCGCCCGCAAGCACACCGCCTCGGCGCTCACCGAGATCGGCAGCTACTTCGGCCGCCGCAGCCACTCGACGGTGATCTCGGCCCAGAAGACGGTGGTCGAGTGGGTGGCAAGCCATTCGCAGATCATGCTCGCCGACGCCACCTGGGATGTGGAGGAGGCGATTCGCCGCGTCGAGGAGATGCTCCGGGCAGGATGATCGTGCCGGGGCCGAATGCTGTCGGCCGGAACCTCAATCCGCCGTGGGCGACATCCGTTCTTCGAGGCTGGCCTTGAAGCGGATGCTCGATTCGGGCCCGCTGAATCCGACGACCCGACGATCGATTCCGGTGGCGCGTCTGATCACCCGGCCGCGTTCGATGTCGAAGTCGATCCTGCCGTCCCAGATCCGCTCCAGCAGTCGGGCCTCGAGGCGGGGATCGTCGATCGGAGTGAGCACCGTCGTATCGACGCGGATCTCGGCCACGCCATCCTCGATCGCATCGAGCCTGTAGCGGAGACGGGTGCGGACGGCCTTGCGGGGACCGTTCGGCACCTCCACGACCACCTCCTCCGGCACGGTCCACTCGTCGCCTGGCTTCACCGGCCCATCTGGTAGCGGCACGACCACGAGATCGCCGGTGTTTGAGGGTGGGTTCGGCCTCAGATCACGCCGTTCGATCACCCTGCCGCTCTGGTCGATGACCAGTCGCGAGAGCGGCACGCCAAGGCTCTCGCGGACACCCTCGTAGCCCGGCGGTGGCGGCTCGTTGCCCCGGCTGCTCCAGCGGACCCGCCCCTTGTCGCTCGTGGTGGACGTCATCGTCACGTCGCCGACGGAATGTTCGATCGTGGTTCTGCCGGCGGCATCGATGTCGATGATCGCCCAGCGCTTGGTGGAATCTGTGGCCGTTTCGACAGACTGCGCGGTGCCGGCGATCGTCGTCTCTGTCAGCGCCCGGTGGGCCACGTCCATCAGGACCGTCTCACCCTTGGCGAACCGGTATTCGAGCCGCTGTCCGACGGCTGGCTGGGCCCCAGAAGCAGTCGTCTCGCCCGCGGTTGAGTTCTGCGAGGTCAAAGCGGCGAGGCCTGCGAAGAGCAGCATGCCGGCCGCTGCCGGGGAGAGGACTGGGAGTCGGAACAACATGCGGATCGCCTCTTCTGAGGGCTTTCTCGGTCAAGGAGCTGGGTCAGGGGGTTTCTCTGGTCGCGGCGGAGCGGTCGCCGATGCCGCGCAGGCCACCTCCCCAGCCGAGCTTTTCCCGAAGCGTGCGGTAGTAGCCGTGCTGATGGGTCTCGATCAGCATGAATCGGGGCTGGGCGCGGCGGACACGCACCCGGTCTCCGGAGGTGAGCGGTGCGACCACACGACCATCGACAACGCAGGCCGAGCCGGCATTCGGCTCCGGGACGACGAGTTCGTAGACCCGGGCCGCCGAATCGACCACGGTGCGGTTTGTGAGCGTGTGGGGGTTGAGCGGCGTGAACACGAAGGCGTCGATGTCTTTGCGGACGATCGGGCCGCCCGCGGAGAGATTGTGTGCCGTCGATCCCACCGGAGTGCTGACGATCAGTCCGTCCGCCCGGTAGGTGGTCGCCAGCTCGCCATCGACATGGAGTCCGATCTCGATCATCGAGAACGGCGGACCTGCCAGGAGCGAGGTCTCGTTGAGCCCCAGTTCGCGGGTCACGGTGCCGCCGTCCCGAAGCACCTCGCACTCGAACATCAGATGCTCCACGAGCCGAAAACGGCCGGAGGCGATCTCGTCGAGGGCGGCTGCCACCTCGTCTCGGGAGAAGTCGGCGAGAAAGCCAAGGGTGCCGAGATTGACGCCCAAGACGGGAACCTGATCGTAGGCCATCCAGCGGGCCGTCCGCAGGATCGAACCATCGCCGCCGAGCACCACCACCAGGTCGATCCCAGAGTCGGAGCCGGCCTCAAAACGTCCCTTGCCCCAGTCTTCCCGGGCCGCGAGACGGCAGTCGACGAGGTGGCCTCTGGATTCGAGCAGGTTGCGAATCCGCTCGGCCTCGGCGTCGATTCCCGGCAAGCCCGCCGGCCCGACGAGCATCGCATGCAATCGCGACGGCGACGCATGCTGCGGTCTCAGTCGCGTCATGCAATCCTCGCCGGCTGGGGTTCCGTGGCGATCACGGGCAGGTGCCGTTGGCGGGCATCACTCCGGCGAGTGCCCTGCAGGTCTGGGCGATGCCGGTTGCATCGAGTCGGAGTTCGGCGAGCAGTTCGCCCCGTTCGCCATGCTCCACGAAGCGGTCCGGAAGTCCGAGGCGGACGATCGGCCCCGTGACGATGCGGGCGTCATGAACGGCCTCCAGCACCGCGCTGCCGAAGCCGGTCTGGAGGGCGTTTTCCTCGACGGTCACCACCCAGGGCGCGGCCTCGATTCGCTCCAGCAGCAGCCGGCTGTCGAGCGGCTTCACGAAGCGGGCGTTGATCACCCCGACATCCAGCCCCTCCTCGCGGAGTCGGCGGGCGGCATCGACCGCTCCGCCGAGCAGGGTTCCGCAGGCGACGATCAGGCCGTCGCTGCCGTCGAGCAACGGTTCGCAGCATCCGGCAACGATCGGCGTCCGGGGGCCGACATGCTCCTCGACCGTGGTCTTCGGATAGCGGATCGCGACCGGGCCGGACTGTTGCAGCGCCCAGTCGAGCATCGCGACAAGATCGTGCTCGTCGCCCGGTGCCAGCACCGTCATGTTGGGAAACAGCCGCATGTAGCCGATGTCGTAGGAGCCGTGGTGCGTCGGCCCGTCCGGGCCCGTGAGCCCCGCCCGGTCGAGCATGAATACGACCGGCAGATTTTGCAGGCAGACCTCCTGGAAGATCTGGTCGAACGACCGCTGCAGAAATGTGCTGTAGATGTCGACGATCGGGCGGCATCCGACCTTCGCCTGACCGGCGGCGAAGGCGACGGCATGCGACTCGCAGATGCCGACGTCGAAGAACCGATCGGGGAACTCCTCGCGGACCGGCTCGAGTTTGTTGCCCTGGCACATCGCGGCCGTCAGCACGGTCACCCGCTGATCCCGTCGCATCGCGTTGCCGATCGCGGCACTGGCGACGTCGGTGTAGGCCCGGGCGGAGGATTTCTTGATCGAGACGATGCAGTCGTCGTCATCGCACTCGAACGGGGCGGGCGTGTGGAAGAAGACCGGATCGGCCTCCGCCGGCTTGAACCCGTGCCCCTTCTCGGTGAGCACGTGGAGCAGCACGGGGCCCTCTTCGTCCTTCACCAGTTCCAGATACCGGATCAGGGTGGGAAGGGAATGGCCCTCGACGGGGCCGAAGTAGCGGACACCCATCGCCTCAAACAGCATCCCGCCGTGGAGGGCTCCCTTGATCGAGTCCTTCGCCTTGTTGAGCATCCACTCCATCTGGCCGCCGACCATCGGTACGCCCTTGATCAGCTCGCCGGCCTGCTGCTTGATGCCACGGTACCAGGGATTGGTGCGGATGACGTCGAGATACTCGGCCAGCCCGCCCACCCGCGGGCAGATCGACATCTTGTTGTCGTTGAGGATCACGAGCAGCCGCTTCTTGAGGAAGCCGGCGTTGTTGAGCGCCTCGAAGACGATCCCGGATGGCAGGGCGCCGTCGCCGATCACCGCCACGGAATGGCGATCGTCGCGGCCGAGAAGGTCGTCGCCGCTGGCGAGTCCGAGCGCCGTCGAAACGCTCGATCCGGCGTGGCCCGTCATGAACAGGTCGTAAGGGCTCTCGTCGGGGTTTGGGTAGCCCATCAGACCACCCTTGGTGCGGATGCTGCCGAACCGGGCGAAACGGCCGGTGATGAGCTTGTGGGGATAGATCTGATGGCCCGTGTCCCAGATCAGGCGATCCCGGCTGAAGTCGAAGACCCTGTGCAGGGCCAGGCAGAGTTCGACCACGCCAAGGTTCGAGGCGAAGTGGGCCGTCCGCGTGGCTGCAACCTCGCAGAGCGCTCGCCGCATCTCGGCGGCGAGCTGCTCGAGCTGCTCGACGGAGAGGCCGACAAGGTCCTGCGGCGAGAGGATCGAGGGAAGGATGTCGGCCATGATGCCTTGGTGGTCCTGTGCGTCCTGAGGGTCTGCCACTAATGATCGCGGGCCACGATCCAGCGTGCCAGTCCGGTCAACTCTGCCGCGGCCTCGCCGAGGCCTGCGACCGCCCCGGCCGCCTCCTCCGCGAGTGCCCGGCCACGTTCCCGGCTCGGTTCGAGTCCGCAGACCGTGGGAAAGGTGAGTTTGCCGCGGCCGGCGTCCTTGCCCACCCGCTTGCCCATTGCGGCCTCGTCACCCTCGGCGTCGAGGAGGTCGTCGGCGATCTGAAAGGCCAGTCCGAACGCGCGACCGTAGGCGGCCAGCATCGCCATTCGGCCCCGGTCGGCCCCGGCTGCGAGGCCTCCCAATTCGAGCGATGCGAGAAACAACGCCCCAGTCTTGCGGCGGTGCACCCGTTCGAGCCAGACGATCTGTTCGGTTGCCGGCGACGCAGAGATGTCGGCGATCCAGCCGCGTTCCGCCGCAAGGTCATCGGACTGACCGCCGACCAACGCCTCGGCACCCGCGGCCCGGGCCAGCACGCCGCATCCGCAGCCGGCCTGGCCGGCTGGCAGGGATCGGGCCAGCACTTCGAAGGCCAGGGCCTGGAGGGCATCGCCGCAGAGGATGGCTGTCGCCTCGTCGAAGGCACGGTGGCAGGTCGGCCTGCCGCGACGCAGGTCGTCGTCGTCCATCGCCGGCAGGTCATCGTGGACGAGCGAATAGGCGTGGATCATTTCCACGGCAATGGCGGGGCCGGCAGCGACCTCCCAGGAACCACCGCAGGCGGCGGAGGCCCAGAGCACGAGTGCCGGACGGAGCCGCTTGCCAGGCGCAAGCAGTGCATACCGCATCGCATCCAGCAGTCGCGGCGAGGCGTCGCCGGAGAGATCGAGTGCCTGCTCGAGCAGCGGATCGATGAAATTCCTGACCCGATCGAGCGAGTCTGCCATGACCTGCTCGCGGTCGGTTGCCTGCGGCTGAGCGGACCCCGGGAGGCAGTCCGCAGACACCTCTGACCGTGCCGTTGACGGACCCTGCGACCGGTGTGAAACCATTGAAAAATTCTAGACTGGCCCGCCGGAATCGTCCATCCCGGGGAGCCTTCTCGCTCGGGCTGTCTTGGCGGCGGATGGGGCCCGCGCGGCGGCCCGTCGGCCCGGCCTGATGCCGTCTTTGGTTGGGGTCGTGTCGCCGTTCGTGCCCTGGTTCAAATCGCCGGGCCGCGAGGGCATCGGTGCGACGACCGGCTGGCCGTCATCGTCGACGCCTGTCAGCAGCCGCACACGGGCCTCGACCCGGGACAACTCATGGTGCAGGTGACGCAGGATTCCCACGCCCCGCTCGTAGGCATCGATCGACTCCGAGAGCCCGATCGCACCCGACTCGAGACGGCTGACGATCTCCCCAAGGCGGGCGAGTCCGGCTTCAAACGAGAGAGACTGGGGCGAATCTGAGGCCGGCTGGTCTGGATCTGCATCCACGGCATCGTGAGTTGATGACGGGCCTGTCTGCTCGAATGACTGAGGGTCGAAGCCGAAATCGTCTGGATCTGGCATGGGTTCATCTCCTTTCCGGGACTCTTGAAGGGCTTCTGGCTGGCGGCATCATCGCGGGTGATTCGACGATCCTCTGCACGGTGCTCCAGATCCGGCCGTCGGTCAGCTGCGTCACCAGTTCATCGCCGGCCTCGAGACCGGCGATCGACCTGAGGGCAGCCCCTTCCGGTCGCGTTGTCACCGAGTAGCCGCGGGCGAGGATCTTGAGCGGGCTGCCTGCCTCGAGGCGGCCTGTTGCGGCCCGCAGCCGTTCAGCGGCCCGATCGACCGCGGAGGCCGCAAGCCGATGAAGCCGGTCCGCATGCTGCCCGACGGTGGTTCTTCGGTCGTCGATGATCCGACTGGGGTCGAGCAGTGTCCGGGATCTGGAGAGCAGGTCGAGCCGCTCCCGGGCCGTTTCGATCCGGCGGCCGAGGCCATCACGCAGCCGCGAAAGGGTCGTTGTCAGCGTCTCAACAAGGGCCCTGCCGTCGGGTGCGATCCGCACGGCCGCATCGGTGGGCGTCAGGGCCCGGACGTCGGCGGCGAGGTCGCTCAGCGAGACGTCAATCTCGTGCCCGACGCCCGAAACCACGGGCACCCGGCAGGCGGCCACCGCCCGGACGAGAACTTCCTCGTTGAAGGCCCAGAGGTCCTCGAGACTGCCACCGCCGCGGACGAGCGCGATCACGTCGACGGGGGGTGAAAGTCGGGCGGCGGTGTCGAGTGCGGAGGCGAGTTCCTCGGCCGCCCCGGCGCCCTGCACCCGCGAGGGCACGACGATCAGTTCGGCGCCGCGCCAGCGGCCGAGGAAGGTTTCCAGAAAGTCGGCGATGGCGGCGCCCGACGGACTCGTGACAACGGCCACACGTCTCGGGAATGGAGGCAGTGGCCGCTTCCGCGCCGGGTCGAACAGCCCCTCTCCCGCCAATTGTGCGTGCAGCCGCCGCAGCCGTGCCTCGAGCGCGCCTGTGCCCACGGCATGCAGCCGGTCGATCGTGAGCTGATAGGTGCCACGGGGTGGGTAGACCTCGATCCGCCCATGGCAGACCACCTCGAGACCGTCGGAGGGCTCGATCGCCAGCAGCGGCACCGCCCCCCGCCAGACGACCGCTCGCAGCAGGGCCGACTCATCCTTGAGGGAGAGGTAGATGTGACCGGACGAGGCGCGGGTCAGGTTCGAGATCTCGCCCGCCACCCAGACGTCGGCGAAACGCGCTTCGAGGGTCTCCTTGACTCGCGACGTGACCTCTGAAACGCTCAGGGCTTCCGGAGGCGGGCTGCGTTGGTCGTTCGTCGCGACTCTGCTCATGACGTGCCCGTGGCCGTTGACCTGCGGCCGAAGTCTACCATTCCCGGGGTCCGCATGTCCGCCACCAATCAATCGACATCCGTTCCACCCGCCGAGACGACGCCGAGCAAGGCCGCGCTGGGCGTCATTTTCCTGACCGTCTTCATCGATCTGCTCGGCTTCGGCATCGTGCTGCCCGTGATGCCGAGGCAGGTCAAACCCTACCTCGACGCCCTCGGCTTCTCGCCGCTCGCCGGCGGAGTCGTGATCGGTCTTTTGTTCTCGGTGTTCTCGCTGATGCAGTTCCTGTTCAGTCCGATCTGGGGCCGGCTCTCCGACCGGATCGGACGCCGTCCAATCCTGCTCCTGAGTCTGCTCGGCTCGGTCGTGTTCTACGCTCTCTACGGACTCGCGGTCACGCTGCCGGTGGCGCAGGCCGGTCTGGCGATCGGCCTGATGATGCTCTCCCGCGTCGGGGCCGGCATCGCCGGCGCCAGCGTTGGCACCGCCGCCGCCGTGATCGCCGACTCGACGACGCCAGACAACCGGGCCCGAGGAATGGCACTGATCGGGATCGCCTTCGGTGCCGGTTTCACGCTCGGCCCGCTGATCGCCTACTTCGGTCTGGCGCTGTTCTCGCGGCAGCCCTGGGGCGTGGGGGCGCTGGCTTCGATGCTTTCCCTGGTCGCGCTGATTTTCGCGGCCACGGTGTTTCGCGAAACCCGCCGCCCCGGAGCCGGTACGGCGAAGGATTTTTTCAGCCTTTCCCGCAGTCTCGACGTGCTCCGCCAGCCTTTGGTCGGCCCGCTCGTGCTGACCTACTTCCTCTCGATCTTCGCCTTCGCCAACTTCGAGGCCACCCTGGCCCGGTTCACGCAGGAGGGATTCGGGATGACCGACGACGACAACTTCCTCGTCTTCGCCTCGATCGGGGCGATGCTGATGGTCGCCGGAGGCCTCTACCGCCCGCTGGCCAAGCGATTCCCGGAATCGCGGCTGCTCAAGGCTGGACTGATGATGATGGCTGTCGGTCTCGGGGGTCTCGGGCTCGTGGCCTGGGCGGTGCACAACGATCCGGCAGGCTGGCAGAAACCGCTGTTCTATCTGGCGTCAGCGGCGGCGATCGCCGGATTTGCATTCGTGAATCCATCGGTGTCGGCGCTGATCTCAAAACTGGCAGATGCCGACCGGCAGGGGGAGGTGCTCGGCGTCAACCAGTCGTTCGCCTCGCTGGGGCGGATCCTCGGGCCGTTCGCCGGCTCGCTCCTGTTCGCGATGCATCCCTCGCGGACGCTACCGTATCTGGTCGCGGTCGCGACCCTGGCGCTCGTGGCAATCCTTCAGCCGCGTGTCGCCAGGCGTTGAGTGATGGCTCCCAGCCCCCTATCGGCCCCGCTCCGGGGTCACCCGGCCAACGTTCAGCCATGAAATTCGCAGCACCGCTCCCGATTGTGGCCGCCCCGCGACGTTCCCCGGCCGCGGCCTGCGCCGACTGGAGTGGAGGCCGCGGCCTGCTCGTCGTCGGGCACGGAACGGCCGACAGCGTCGGCGCCGCCGAAACCCGTGAGATCGCCGACCGTGTGGCTGAACTGCTGGGAAATGTCCCGGTGGAACTCGGATTCCTGGAGGTCATCGGGCCCACGATCGACGAGGCGCTCGAGCGGCTGGCCCGCCGCGGCTGCCACGAGATCGTGGCGGCCCCGCTGCTGCTGTTCACGGCCGGGCATGCCCGTCGCGACGTGCCCGAGGCCATCGCCTCGTCCGCGGCCAGGCTCGGACTCGAGGTCAGGCAGTCGGCGGCGTTCGGCTGCCATCCGCAGATCGTTGCGATCTCCCGTCAGCGTCGCTGCGAGACACTCCATGCCCTGGTGCCACTGGCCCCGGAGGAAACGGTTCTGCTGATGGTCGGGAGGGGCTCGAGCGATCCGGCCGCGGCAGGTCAGTTGGCCGAATTCGCCCAGGCCACGATCGAACCTGGGCCCCACGCCGTCGGGCGGGACATCTCCTGCGGCCGGACGATCTTCGGGTTCGTCGCCGCGGCCCGCCCCACGGTTCCCGAGGCGATCGAGATCGCGTCAGGGGTTGAAAATGTCCGTCGGGTGATCGTGCAACCGCACCTTTTGTTCCGCGGCCACGTAGAAGAGCAGGTCGAGGCCTGCCTCCGCGGCGCCCGCGAAGCGCATCCGCAGATCGAATGGGTGCAGGTGCGTCGGCTCGGCCCAGACCCGCTCGTGGCCGCCGCGCTCGTCGACAGGGCCACCGCCGTGGTCTGGAACGGCATGCGAGATGGTTTTTCAGAGCGAAAGACGATCTCGCCAGACGGGGCGTGAGATGGCACAATGCAGCGTTGCGAACGGAGTCCCGAACGGTTTCCTTGAGAGGAACGGCATCATGGGCATGACGGATCTGAGGCAGGCTGGTCGGGGGCTGGAGTTCAACCGGATGGCGGGGCGACTCGCCGGGAGGATGCCCGCGGCCGTCCGTGTCGTGGCCTTCGCGCTCGGGCTGTCACTCCTTGCAGCCGCGGCAGGCCGGGCGGAGCAGCCCCCCACGGCCCTCGCCGCCAACGCGGTCCAGCAGACCGCGGCCAAGCCGGGGCCCAACGACCGGCAGATCACGCTCGCCGTCCGCAGCTACCTCGAGCGGGAGCACTTCACCCGCAGGCCGATCGATGACGAGATCGCCCGTCGCTGGTTTGGGATCTTCATCGAGTCGCTCGATCCGATGAAAAACTATTTTCTGCAGAGCGACATCGATGCCTTCACGCAGAAGCGGGATTCGCTCGACGACCTCGTCAAGCGAGGCGATGTGAGCTTCGCCTACGAGGTCTACAACCGCTTTCTCGAGCGGGTCGACGCCCGACTGCCGCTGATTGAGAAGCTGATCAACATGCCGCACGACTTCACCAAGCCGGAGTCGATCATCGTCGATCGCGACGACACCGTCTGGGCGGCGAACGAGGCCGAGGCCGAGGACAATTGGCGGAAGCGGATCAAGTACGACCTGCTGGTTCAGAAGATGGAAAAGACGCCCCCCGAGGAGGCGAAGGACAAGCTCCGTCGCCGCTATGCGAGCTTCTCCAAGCGGATGCACCAGATGACGGCCGACGAACTGCTCGAAACCTACCTCTCGTCGCTCACCAGCAGCCTCGATCCGCACACCAGTTTCATGTCCCCGGGCACGCTCGAGAACTTCGAGATCGGGATGCGGCTCCAGCTCGACGGCATCGGCGCCTCGCTCAAGGGTGAGGACGGCTATACGACGGTGGCCGAACTGGTCCCCGGCGGGGCCGCCGACAGGGACGGACGGCTTCAGAAAAAGGACCGCATCCTCGGCGTGGGGCAGGGGGCCGGAGGCGAGATCGTCGACGTCGTCGACCTCAACCTCAACGAGGTCGTGAAACTCGTCCGCGGCAAGCGTGGCACGATCGTGCGGCTGAAGGTGGTTCCCGTAGGTCAGACAGCCCCGAAGATCTACGACATCACCAGGGCCAAGATCGAACTCAAGGACAGTGAGGCCCGTGGCGAGGTGATCGAGGAGGGCCGCAAGCCCGACGGAACCCCCTACCGGATCGGCGTCATCAACCTGCCGAGCTTCTACATGGACATGGCCGGAGCCCGTCAGGGACAGGCGGAATACAAGAGCAGCACCCGCGACACCAAGCGGTTGCTCGACGAGTTCAGGCAGAAGGGGGTCGATTGCGTCGTCCTCGATCTGCGGAACAACGGCGGTGGCTCGCTGCCCGAGTCGATCTCGCTGACGGGCCTGTTCATCGACAGCGGGCCGGTGGTGCAGATCAAGGACGCCGACAAGCGGGTGCAGCAGTATGACGACGTCGATCCAGGCGTCTCCTGGGACGGTCCGCTCGTCGTGCTGACCAACAAGTTCAGCGCCAGTGCCAGCGAGATCGTGGCCGGTGCCATCCAAGACTACGGTCGGGGACTCGTGATCGGCGACAACGCCACCCACGGCAAGGGGACGGTGCAGAGCCTGCTCGATCTTGGGCGGCAGCTTTTTCAGCGTCTGCCAAACGCCCCCTCGCTCGGCGCCATCAAGATCACGATGCAGCAGTTCTACAGGCCGGGCGGTCTGAGCACCCAACTCGAGGGCGTGAAGAGCGACGTCGAACTGCCGAGCATCACCACGCATCTGCCGGTGGGCGAATCGGATCTCGACCATGCCATCGCCTTCGACAAGGTTCCGCAGGCCACGTTCCAGCCGAGTGGTCGCGTCTCGGTCGACATGCTCAAGACGCTGCGTGACCGCTCCGCGAAGCGTATCGCCGACAGCAAGGATTTCGCCAAGGTCCAGCAGGACATCGCCCAATACCGGAAGCGAAAGAACGAAAAGACGATCTCGCTCGTCGAGTCGGAGTTTGAACGGCAGTGGAACGAGGGGAAGGCCGCCGATGACGAGGAGAAGAAACTCGAGGAATCGGCCGATCCGAAGCGACCGGTCGTGAAGCGGGACTACTACTTCGGCGAGGCGATGAATGTCTCGGTGGACTACCTCAACATGCTCAAGGGAGGCGCCGCCGGCCTGGCCCGCACCGCGACCACGACTGAGCCCCAGGAACTGCAGCCTGTCGGCCGATAGCCGGGTTCATGCACACGAAGGGCCAGAGCGACGAGACTTTTGCCGCCAAGAAGCCGGCACGACTCGCTTCCGCAAACATACGGCATCCTGCCGTTGTTTGCCCGGCCGGCTCATAGGTTTGCTGCCGCCAGGATTGCGTCGATGCCCTTGAAGGAGTCAGGGTAGGCGAGCCTGAGCGGGATGTCGTGAAACAGCAGTCCCGGATCGACCCGTTTGTCGGCGCCTCGTGTCCGGGTCGCAGTGGTGTCCCATGTTGGCGGTGGGCTGCCCGACTGCCGGGCCAGATGGGCATACCAATCGCGGCGTCGGACCGGCACTCCGTCGGAAACGACATACAGTGATCTTGCCGCCGGGGCCGCCGTCACGGCTGACACCACCTGAGCCGCATCGTCGACATGGATCAGGTTCAGCCAACTGTCGGGATCGGCGGCGATCGGCCTGCCGGCCCTGAGATCCTCGAGCCGCGGCAGCCGGCCCGGTCCGTAGAGGCCGGCGAACCGAAGTGCCGTTCCGCGATCGCCAACCCGCGA
The DNA here is from genome assembly GCA_945897435.1 of Candidatus Kuenenia stuttgartensis. GTDB lineage: Bacteria > Planctomycetota > Planctomycetia > Pirellulales > UBA1268 > RGVT01. The sequence goes on from CAMDFJ010000004.1 coordinate 26,312, forward strand.
CTGCACCAATGCCTCGGCCTCGAGCAGCACGACGCCCGCCTCACGGGAAGGATGGGCCGGCGTCGATTCGTTCACCGCAGCGCCGTCGTCGTTGCCCCAGACACCGGTCGAACTCGAAAGGATCGTCCGGGGCCGTGGCGGGAGCCGATCGAGAATACGGCCGAGTCCGAGCAGGTGCACATCCCTCGGGGTCGAACCCGCCGTCCGATCGAAGCCGACGGCCCAGAACAGCGTCTCGACCGGCGGCAGTTCGGGAATCGAATCGGGCATGGAGACGTCGCCGATCAGCGGATGGATGCCGAGGGCGGCCAGTTCGCGGGCCCGTTCCTGCGACCGTGTCAGTCCCCAGACCCGGGAGCCCTGCGACAGCCATAGGGCCGCAACCCGGCGGCCCAGATAGCCGCAGCCGACGATCAGCCGTGAGGGGGTTTCGATCATGCGTCGAGAGGCCCGGGTCGATCACGCCTGCCACCCGCAGCCTCGGCCTCCATCCAGTCGGAGAGCAGGATCTGCGCCGCAAGCGAATCGGTGCGGGCCTTCTTGCGGCCACGGGACAGGCCCAGGCCGGCGAGTTTCCCTGCAGCCTCGACCGACGTGTAACGCTCGTCTTGAAAGACGACGGGACGTGAGGTCGCCTCTCTGAGCCAGGCCCCGAACCGCTCCACCTCGACCGACATCCGGCTCTCCGACCCATCTGCATGGATCGGCAGGCCGACCACAAAGCCCACGATCTCCTCGTCGGCGATGAGCTGCCGGTAATAGGCGGCCTCGGCCTCCGGGTCGCTGCCCGGCTGCCGCATGGCGAAGGGGCTGGCGATGATCCTCGCCGCATCGCAGATGGCGATCCCGATCCGCTTGCGGCCGTAGTCGATGCCGGCGACGCGGCCGGAAGGAATGCTCGAGCGGCCCGCGGTCATCTTCCGGCCCCGGGTGGGTCGTCGGGAAAGCGACCGGTTTCGAGGAATGAAACCGTGGCCTGCTGGACGGTCGGATTCTTCATCATCGCGGCATGGTTGACCGGCACGAGCAGGAAGTCGTCCGCGCCTTCGAGCCTCGTCTCTTCAACCCGCACGACGGCATCGTCGTCACCCGCCAGCAGGCTGCTGTATCCGCGATCGTCTCCCTTTCCGCCGGCGACGATGCCGAACGGGCAGGACGGAACCGCGAGCGTCGGCGAAACCTTGGCCCAGTCGACCACGAGATCCCGGGCGGCACCGTCCGCGAGCGAGGCAAGAATCCAGAATCTGGATGCCATTCGAGCCAGATCTGAGCCCTGATTGGGAGCGCCAAGCATCACCATCCTGTGGGCGCGGGCGAGATCCGCCGCGGCGGCCAGCGACATCCAGCGCCGGACGACGAGGTTGCCGAGGCTGTGGCCGACGAAACTGATCCGATCGGCGTCTGGCAGTCCCGCGACGACACTGTCGAGCGATCGGCCGTGGTCATCGATTCCGGCCCGGGAACTGGCGTACCCGAACGAGAGCACGTTTGCATCGAGCCGGTTTCGCAGGTGCTCGACGAGCGGCTGCATCGACGAGCGGCCCTCGCCGAGGCCGTGGAGCACGATCACGGTCGGCCCGCGGACTGCGGGGATCCGGCCCTCGGTCTCGAGAGCGCGGAATCGTGCCAGACAGGTATCGCGATCTCCTTCAAGGATGCAGCGATCCGTCGGGTCGAGGATCCTGGCGGCGTCGGTGGTCGGCCTCCGTTGCAGCCTCCAGTCCTGCCGCACGAGTTCGTCAGACCATTCGAGGGCCTCGGCCGCCCTTTGCAGCGATGCCACCCAGGCGGCGTCGGCGGGCGATGCCGCCTGCTCCTGGGCGGGAGAGGACGCAGCCGCGAGCGCAATCCAGCCGGCAGCCAGCCAGCAGGTCAGAGGAATTCGTGCCAACCCCGTTTCTCCAGTTCGGCCACCACCCTGCGGACGGCCTCCTCGTGGGCCCGATTGGCCACCAGCGTGGCGTCGGGCGTGTGCACCACAAGCATATCCTCGAGGCCCATCGTGACGACCAGATGGTCGTCGCTGCCGTGGACGATCGTACGGACGGAGTCGATGCCGAGGTGGCGGCCGACGATCGTGTTTCCTTCGGCGTTGCCCCCCAGTTGGCGTGCCACGGCTGACCAGCCGCCGAGATCGTCCCAGCCGAAGGGCGCCTCGACGACGACAACGTCGGCGGCATGCTCGAGCACCGCGTAGTCGATCGAGATCCCCTTGATAGCGGCGAATTCCCGGGCGAAGACGGCGTTCCGTTGGGGCGTGTTCCAGGCCGCGGCGATCGTCTCGAGTCGGGCCAGACACTCGGGCTGATGGGCTGCCAGGGCCTCGATGATGGTGGCGGCCTTCCAGACGAAGATCCCCGCGTTCCAGAGGTAGTTGCCTGCCGCCAGATACTCCTTGGCCACGCTGGCCGGCGGCTTCTCCCGGAACTGTGCGACCCGGGTCACCGTGGCGGTGCCATGCGGCCGGGCCAGCTTCTCAGCCTGCTGGATGTAGCCGAAGCCCTCGGCCGGATAGGTGGGACGGATTCCGAAGGTCACCAGGCGGCCGGGAGATTCCTCGACGAGCGCGGCCGCCTGAAGAATCGCCTCTCGAAACCGCTCCGCCGGCTGGATGACATGGTCGGAGGGCATAACGGCCATGGTGGCCTCGGGATCCTGCTGCAAGACGAGCAGCGCCGCGAGGCCGACGCAGGGGGCTGTGTCGCGTTTGCAGGGCTCACCGACGAGGCCCGACTCGGGGAGTGCTGGCAGTTGGGAACGGACCGCGGGCAGCAGTCGCTCCGAGGTCACGATCATGAGCCGTTCGGGCGGCACGAGCCCCTCGAGGCGATCGACCGTGTCCTCGAGCAGGGTTTTCTTGCCGGCCAGCGGCAGGAGTTGCTTCGGCAGTCCGGCCCGGCTGGCGGGCCAGAAGCGGGTGCCGGATCCCCCGGCCATCACGATTGCATGGAGCATCTAAGACGGTCCTCCTGAGGTGGCTGTCGACGCATGCGCCGAGATCAGCTGCGGACGATCGATTCGTGTGCCTGAAGGGATCGCGGCTTCGATGTCGCTCTCATCGATGATCGTGCCGCTGTCGAGTTCCAGGTCGATGCCTTCGGCCACGCTCACCCCCGCCTTCGCCAGGAGCCGAACGGCATGGCCGACGATCGCCGCACGGACATGCTCAGGGGCATCGGCCGGCGCGCCGGGCGGATTCTTGAGCGGGGCGAATCCCTCGGCCGGGTCGATTTCGACGACCCGAACCCGCTCGGCAAGCGGCATCAGATCGAAGATGAAACGCTCAAACTTGATCGCGTTGGGTGATCGGGGTGTGATCCGCCTGCCTTCTTCGTCCACGAACGGCACCACCTTGAACGCCAGATGCAGCGGCAGGGAATCGCTGCGGCCGGCCGCCCGTTCGAGAAACCTGCGCGAAAATGCATGGATCGCGATCGACCCGGCGTCGAATCGCAGTCGTCCGTCAGGAAGTCTTTCGGCCGCCAAGGCCGCGGGCAGATCGCTGTATTCGACGACCCGGTGACGCCCATTTTCGGCGACGACGACGCCCACCCGTTCGCCCGGCTCCTGCTTGCGGACGACCTGCGTGGAGATGTCGGCCGCCGCGAGCAGGTGATAGCCGAGAAACTCCCGATCGAGGGGCATCGCCAGCGGATTGTCGACCTGAAAACTGACGATCTCCTCGACGCCGTGCCTGGCAAACCAGTCGAGTCCGCCCGATTCGGCGAGGCCGACGAGCATGCCACCGTGTCCATCCGGCGCCATCGCAATCCGGCCGGGCGAGTCGAGCAGCAATGCGCCTGTTTCGGCGTCGATGGCCGGCAGGTCGTGCTGCCGAAACACATGAACGCAGTCCGGGGACAGGCCACAGCAGGCATGCTCATGGAGAAACTGCCGCGTCTCCGCGTCGGTCGCAGAACTGGTCATGATCGCCAGCGGCACATCACGGCCGAACCGCCTGCGGACCGCCCGTAGTTTTCCGAACAGGTACTGAAACAGGTTGGCCTTCGACACGGGGCCGACCGGATAGAGCCCTTTCGGACCGGCGCAGCCGAGACGGGTTCCCTGGCCTCCGGCGACGAGGATCGCCCCGATACGCCCCGTTCTCAGGGCCTGCTCGCCGGCCGCGATCGCCAGGGACGGCGAAACCGGATTAGCGGCGTCACGCAGTCGCATCGTCGCCGGTGTTGAGGCATGGGAGAGGTCGTCTGGGGAGGTGGCGGAACGACCGGCACCGGCCGCGGCAAGCCGCTTGAGATTGGCGAACTGATGCCAGTCGATCAGCGAGATCTGGCCGAGCAACTGGCCGCGATCCGCGGCGTCGAGCCTGTCCCAGAATCTCAGGACGTGCGATTGGCCCGCCCCGTGGAGGGCCTCGGCGAGCTGTGCGGGGATGCGATCGACGCCGTTCATCCGCGGACCCACGCCCAGAGCAGAAAGCAGAGCAGAGGGAAGCCGACGAAGATCACGCCATAGGTGAAGATCGTTGTCCAGAGATGCTCGGGCCAGCGGGCCATGCAATGCGTTCCAGGGATTGGAAGGTTCGGGGGAGGGGTGTCAGGCAGGGGACCGGGCGAGCAGATCGACCGGGATCTCGAACGGCTCCTCGGCCGGGTCGTCGAGCCGGCACTCGACACGGACTCCCCAGGGAACGACTTCCGCGGCCGTCACCACCGCCTCGACGCCGTCGTAGTCCGTGGTCACATCGACCAGCGGCATCTGGCCGAAGGGAGGACAAAACGCGATATGACCCTGACCGGTTCGTGCGCCCTGTGGAACGAGGATCGAGAGCCTGCCCCGCAGGCAATCGTTGCCATCGAGCAGAACCCGCTCGAATCGCTGCACCACATGGCCGGGAGAGCCGGACACGACCGCTGTCAGTGGAAATGGCTCTGGCATTGGCACGGTTCTGGCCGGCATGACCAGAACCGGCTCGGCCAGGACGGCTCGTTCGCTGGGCGGGCTCAAGGGAGGGGCGGACCGGGCCGGTGGCATATCGAGTCGGGGCAGGAGGACTGCGGTCAGGGTGATCGCAACACTCGCCAGGCAGGCAGCGACATCGGCGAGCGTCGCCAGAGGCGGAGGAATCACGAGGGCAGCCAGCCCGATCGCCAGCCCGATCCTGGCGGCCAATCGCCAGCCGCTGAGCGGGCCAAACCCCGTTCCGCAGGCCCGCACCGCCATGTCGGAGAAGAGCACGAGCGCCGCTCCAGCCGTCGCCGCGGCGACGAGCACCAACGGCGCCGGCGTTGCGGCGAAGCCGACGATAAACCTCCGTGCGGCGAGCACGAGGCCTGCCGTCAGCACGGCAGTTGCCGCCATGGCGGCAGCCGAAAGCAGGGCCAGCCGCTCCGGCGGGAACGGCGATTTCGCGGAGACTGCCCCGAAAGGGATGAGCACGATCGATCAGCCGACAGCCACGCCGGCACCCGCGGCTTCCGCCAGTGCCTTCGCCCGGTCGGTCTTCTCCCAGGTGAAACCATCGCGGCCGAAGTGACCGCCGGCTGCCGTCTTCCTGTAGATCGGCCGACGCAGATCGAGGTGATCGATGATGCCTCGCGGCGTCAGCGGGAAGAACTCCCGCACCAGTTCGCAGAGCCGCTGATCATCGATCCTGCCGGTGCCCTCCGTGTCGACATGGACGCTGACAGGCTCGCTGACACCGATCGCATAGGCGAGCTGAACCTCGCAGCGGTCGGCGAGTTTGGCAGCGACGATGTTCTTGGCGACGTGGCGGGCCATGTAGGCCGCACTGCGATCGACCTTGGTCGGATCCTTGCCCGAAAAGGCACCGCCGCCATGGCGGCCCCAGCCACCGTAGGTGTCGACGATGATTTTCCTGCCCGTGAGTCCGCAGTCGCCATGCGGGCCGCCGACGACGAATCGTCCCGTCGGATTGATGTGGTAGGTGATGTTGCTGGTGTCGAGGTCCTTCGGCAGCAGCGGCTTGATCACCTTGTTGACGACGAAGTCGTGGATCGTCTCGTTGGAGACGTGGGGGGCGTGCTGTGTGGAAACGACGACCGTGTCGACCCGAACCGGGGTGTTGCCGTCGTATTCGATCGTGACCTGGCTCTTGGAGTCCGGCCGCAGCCAGTCGACCTCGCCCTTCTGCCTGGCTTCGGTCAGCCGATTGAGAATCCGGTGCGACAAGGCGATCGGCAGCGGCATCATTTCGGGGGTTTCGTTGCAGGCGTAGCCGAACATCAGCCCCTGGTCACCGGCGCCGATGTCCTTGCCCGACTTCTCATCTTCGTTGACGCCCATCGCGATGTCGCCGCTCTGCTTGCCGACGGCCACCAGCACCGAGCAGGTGTCGGCGGCGATTCCCATCTCGTCGTCGGTGTAGCCCACATCGCGGATCACCTCGCGAACCACCTGCTGGTAGTCGATCGTGCCGCGGGAGGTGATCTCACCTGCGATCACGGCAAGGCCGGTCGTCACCATCGTCTCGCAGGCCACCCGGCTGCGCGGGTCCTGGGCGAGATATGCGTCGAGCACCCCGTCTGAAATCTGATCCGCCAATTTGTCCGGATGGCCCATGCTGACCGACTCACTGGTGAACAGATACTTGCCTTGTGCCACGGTTGACGTTTCCTGCGACGGGGGTGATGGCCGGCGGCTGTCGTCTGCGACGACCGGCTGCGGAGGCCCGAATACGACGGGATTATCCTTTGAGCCGGGATCCTTGGCAACCGGAGCCGGTTTCGCGGGGAAGCATTTCAAGAACGAGCCGGGCCGTTTCCGCGGTGGCACCCCGCCGCGAGGCGACGATCGTGGCTGCCCGGCTTCCAAGCGCCGCGGCCTCGGCTGGTTCCTCGAGGCACCAGCGGACGAAGGCCTCCAGTTCCGCCCCATCGGCCACGACCCGGGCGGCATCGGCCTCCCGCAGCGTGCGAACCTCGTCGGCAAAGTTGCGGGTCTGCGGACCGAAGCAGACGGCGGCGCCATAGGCGGCAGGTTCGAGCATGTTCTGGCCGCCGCGGCGGCCGTCCAGGCTGCCGCCGACGAAGGCGATCGCCGCCGTGCCCCACCACCAGCCGAGTTCGCCGGTGACATCGACGAGCAGTATTCGGACAGCAGTATCGGCGGCTTCCTGATCGAGGTCGCTGCGACGCTGCCAGCGGCAGCCGGAGGCCTCGAGAATGGCGGCGATCTCCGCCGACCGCTCGACGTGCCTGGGGACGATGACCAGTCTCAGGGCGGGGTGGTGGATCAGGAGAGAGCGAAAGACATCGAGCGCCAGACGTTCTTCGGGGGCCTGGGTGCTGCCGGCCAGAAAGACGACGTCGCCGTCGGCCATTCCGGCGAGCCTTCGCAATCTGACGACGTCGGCGGCGGTGCGGTCGCCCCGGACGCCGTCGAACTTCATCGAGCCGGTGATGGCGACCCGCGGGGCGCCGAGCGATGCGAAGCGACCTGCGTCGACGACGGATCGGGCCGCCACCAGCGAGACCATGCCGAGCATCCGCCTCGCGAGCGGACGAATCCGGCCATAGCCCCGGCTGCTCCGCTCGCTCATTCGCCCGTTGGCGACGATCACCGGAATTCCCCGGTCTCTGGCAGAGGCCAGCAGGTTCGGCCAGAGCTCCAGTTCGCCGAGCACGATCAGGCCTGGACGTACCTGGTCGAAGACCCGGTTCACGGCCCAGGAAAAATCGAGTGGACAGGGAAACGAACGCTCCGCTCCGAACCGACGGGCGGCCACCTCGAGTCCGGTGGTTGTGCTGCTCGAGGCGACACAGTCGATCCTCCGACCCGACTCGTCGGCCTGGCGACGAATCTCGCCGGCGAGCGAGGCCAGCAGTCCCACCTCGCCCACGCTCACGCCATGCAGCCAGATCCGTTCAACACCATCGTCGATCGGGGGAAGCCGGGGAATCGTCCCGCTGAACCGGCTCCACGGCGCGGCCACCGGACGACCACCGGAAATCCTGCGCCATGCAACCCAGGGAAGGGCCAGGGTCGCAATCGTGAGATAGAGGATGTTCAGCAGGAGGGGCATCGGCTCGTCCCGGTCCAACCCGCCGCCGCTAGCCGGACTGGATGCTGCTCGAACGGGCACAGCAATTCTTGAACTTCTTGCCGCTGCCACAGGGGCAGGGATCGTTGCGACCGACCTTCGCCCCGAGGTTGCGGATCGGCTCCACGGCAGCCGCATCGGGACCGCGGGACTCGACAGCGGCCGTGCCGGCAGCGGCCGCCTCCGGAGCAAGTGATGCGGCCGAGGGAGCTGCCTCGTGGATCGCCGCAGTTTCCTTCCAGGGACTCGACTGAGACTCGGCCTCGTCCTCGACCTGTTCGATCCGGTAGACGATGTCGACGACCCGCTCGTCGATCCCCTTCCACATCAGGTCGAAGGTTCGCATCCCCTCCCGCTTGTATTCCACCTTCGGATCGACCTGGGCGTAGCCCCTCAGGCCGACGCTCGATCGCAGGTGGTCCATCGCGAGCAGATGATCCTTCCAGGCGTTGTCGAGAATCTGCAGCACGACGGCCCGCTCCATCCGCCGCATCTCTTCGCCGTAGCGGAGTTCACGGCTGGCGTAGACGTCGCGGGCCTTCCTGCGGACGAGCTGCTTGAAGGCCTCGGGGTCGTGAGACTCCTTCTCGGCTTCGGCGCGTTCGGCCGGATCGAGCGGCAGTCCAAACCGCCATTCGGTCCAGCCGCATGCAGTCCGCAGGCCGAAGTCCGGGGCCAGCAGCTGGGCCCCCTCGGAAAGATCGACCCGGCGGATCGCCTCGCGGGCCTTGTCCTGAAGAAACTCCGCCACGTCGCCCCGTCCGACCCGCTTCAGATCGCGATCGTTCACGGAGAGTCGCCAGCGGGAGTTGGCGAACGCCGCCAGCGCCGACCAGTTCCACTCGCTCTCCTCCTCATCGGGCGGGAGGTTCTCCTCGACAGCCTCGAAGATCTGCGCCTCCGACTGCCGCACGGCCTCATCGAGGGCGATCCGCTCGGCCTCTTCGACCGACAGACCCCGATAATCGTTGCCGTCGAGTTCGCAGGACAACTGCCCGGATGCCCAACTGGCGAACGACTGCGGGCCGTAGTCCTTGTCGAGGAAGGTGCCGATATTCTGGTCGATCTGCCGATCGACCATCTCCAGCACGATCTCGCGGCAGTCGGCCCCTTCGAGGATCTTCTGGCGGAAGCCATAGACCCGCTTCCTCTGCTCGTCCATCACCTCGTCGTATTCGAGGAGGTTTTTCCGAACCTCGAAGTTTCGCTCCTCGACCTTCTTCTGGGCCGCCTCGACCCGGCGGGTCACCATCCGGCTCTCGATCGCCTCCCCATCCTGCATGCCGAGCCGGGTGAGCACGTTCTTCACCCACTCGCCTGCAAAGATCCGCATCAGGTCGTCTTCGAGGGAGAGGAAGAACCGGCTCGAGCCGGGATCCCCCTGGCGGCCACAGCGGCCCCGAAGCTGAAGATCGATGCGGCGGGCCTCGTGCCGCTCGGTGCCGATGATGTGCAGGCCACCCATCGAGCGGACCTGCTCGCCATCCGCCTTCATGTTTTCCTGGTCGGAGATTTGACGGACGAGCGCCTCCCATTCGGCATGGGGCACATCGAGCCGGGTCGGGTAGGTGTCCTGGAGCTTGGCCCAGGCGAGCGTGTCGGGATTCCCGCCGAGGATGATGTCGGTGCCGCGGCCGGCCATGTTGGTGGCGATCGTGACGGCCTCCAGCCGGCCGGCCTGGGCGATGATCTCGGCCTCGCGCTTATGGTGCTTGGCATTGAGCACCTGATGGTCGACTCCGCGCTTCTCGAGCAGACTCGAAAGCCGCTCGCTCTTCTCGATCGAGACGGTGCCGACGAGCACCGGGCAGCCGCGGCGCTCGATCTGCTTCACCTTGTCGCGGGCGATCGTCTCGACGTCCCGCGAGCCCTTCGGTTCAAACTCGATGCTGCGATCGTCCTCCCTCAGGATTCTCCCCAGCCGCCAGCTGCCGTCGCTCATCGCCAGCGAGTCGAAGCGGTGCAACCGCTCCACCTCGTCGGCGACGGCGATCCACTTCTCCCGCTCCGTGCGGTAGATCACGTCGGGGTGATTGATCCGCTTCATGCCGCGGTTGGGCGGGATCGCGATGACGTCGAGCTTGTAGATCTTCCAAAACTCACTCGCCTCGGTCATGGCGGTGCCGGTCATGCCGCCGAGCTTCTTGTAGAGCTTGAAGAAGTTCTGCAGGGTGACGGTGGCGAGGGTCTGCGACTCCTCCTTGACGCGGACGCCCTCCTTGGCCTCGACCGCCTGATGCAGGCCGTCTGACCACTGCCGGCCGGGCATCAGTCGGCCGGTGAACTCGTCGACGATCACCACCTCGCCGTTCTGGACGACGTAGTTCACGTCCCGCTTGTAGAGGTGATGGGCCTTGAGGGAGTTGTCGATCAGGTGCGGCCACTCCATGTTGCCGGCCGTGTAGAAGCTCTCCACGTCGGCCAGCTTTTCGGCCGTCCGCACGCCCTCTTCGGTCAGGGCCACGGCGTGCTCCTTCTCCTTGACCTCGAAGTGGACGTCGGCCTTGAGCTGCCGGGCGATCTGGTCGGCCTTGGAATACTTGGTGACGTCGTCGTGGGCCGGTCCCGAGATGATCAGCGGGGTGCGGGCCTCGTCGATCAGGATGTTGTCGACCTCGTCGACGATCGCGAAGTTGAGGAAGCCCTGGCTCTGCTGCATGTGCTTCGGAAAGCGGTCGTCACCGCGGGCCGCCATCCGCATGTTGTCGCGGAGGTAGTCGAAGCCAAACTCGTTGTTGGTGCCGTAGGTGATGTCGCAGGCATAGGCCTTCTGCCGCTCACCCGAGTCCATTCCAGACTGGATGGCTCCCACGGTCAGACCGAGGCCCATGTAGAGCGGCCCCATCCATTCCATATCGCGGCGGGCGAGGTAGTCGTTGACCGTGACGACGTGGACACCCTTGCCCTCGAGGGCGTTGAGGTAGGCGGGGAGCGTGGCAACGAGGGTTTTACCCTCACCGGTGATCATTTCGGCGATCGCCCCCGAGTGGAGCACCATGCCGCCGATCAACTGAACGTCGTAGTGCCGCATCCCGAGAAACCGCTTTCCCCCTTCGCGACAGACGGCGAAGGCCTCCACGAGCAGGTCGTCGAGCGTTTCACCGGCCGAGAGCCGGCGTCGGAATTCGGTCGTCTGGCCCCGCAACTCGGCATCGGTCATCGCCTCGTAACGGGTCTCGAGCGAACTGATCGCCTCGATCTTCGGCTCGAGACGGCGGATGTAACGGGCGTTTGACGACCCAAACAGTCCGGTCAGGAACCGCTCGACGCGGGAGCCCGCCCCGGCGGTGGCGTTGGAGAGACCTTCCCAGAGGCGTTCGAGGGTTTCCATGGATGGCGACGCGGTGTGGCTGGCGGCTTGGACTGGCCGCAGGGCGGGTGGGCCGACGGCGGTGAGCCGGTCGGCCCGCGAAAAAGCGGATCAACACTCGATTCTCACGCGAAAGCCGGGCAGGGGTCAAGGCGAACGGCCGCGGTGGTTTGGGCGGCTGGGCTTTCGCCACGGTCCGCGACGCCGTGCCCGGCCTCGGCCTGCCTGTTTGGCGATTGTCATTCGTCCGTTGATTGTGGAGGCTGGGACGGTCAATGGCAGGTGGTGCCCCTTCCATTCGGCTCATCTACAGTTCCGAGCAACGCGACCGGCTTGGCCGGGCAACTCCGCCTGAGATTCCTCTGGCCTCGTTGAAAGAAAACCGATCGATGCAGACTTTCCGCTCGGGCCGGCCAAGCCGGCGTGAGGTCATCCGTCTGGCCACGCTGGCGGCGATCGGAGGAGCGTCTGCGAACGCCCTCGAGCCCATCGGGCGGACGGGAGGCCCTTCGTTCGCCCCCGGACTCAACGCCTACTCGTTCCTCGAACAGCTGAACGCGAACCAGAAGGACGCGACCGAGGGCATCGACCTGTTCGGCGTCGTGGATTTTTGCGCGCTGCACGACATCCCGGCCGTGGACCTGACCGGATATTTCTTTCCCGGCTATCCGGAGCCGCCGGCGGACGGCTACGTCAGCCGCATGAAGCGTTACGTTCACGATCGCGGGATCGTGATCAGCGGGACGGGAGTGAAGAACGATTTCGCGACGGCCGACGGGGCCGTTCGCGCATCCGGCGTGCAGCTCACGAAGACCTGGATCGATGTCGCCGCGCGGCTCGGAGCCCCGGTTGTCCGCGTCTTCGCAGGCCCTCACGCTCCCAACAAGGACTGGCGGTCGGTCGTAGGCAACGCACCGCGCGAGGAGGTCGAAGCATGGATGGCCGATGCGCTGCGCGAATGCGCGACGTATGGCGAGACACTCGGCGTGCTCGTCGCCGTGCAGAATCACGGCGACTTCATCAGCACCGGACCGGAGCACCTCAGCCTTCTCCGCCGGGTCGATCACCCGTGGTGCGGCGCCCTCGTGGATACGGGGAAATACCTCACCGCCGATCCATATGCAGACATCGCCATGATGGTGCCGTATGCGGTCAACTGGCAGATCAAGGAAACGCTCGGCAGTTCGCTCAAGAGCCCGCGCAGCGATTTCGGCAGGCTCGTGAGGATCATTCACGACGGCGGCTACCGCGGCTTCGTGCCGATCGAGACTCTGTCGATGGGCCGCGAGCACTACGACCCCTCGGTCGAGGTCGTGGGCGTCCTCGAAGCGCTGCGGCAGGCGATCACGGCGGTGTCCTGACCGCGAAGCGACGTCGGGTGAGGGTTTGCCGGCGCAGGGCTGCAAAATCAGAGATGCCCGGGCCAGAGTTGCCCGAGCGCTTGTTCCGAGAGATATTCAGTTCCAAAGGGAACACAGTCATGAAAAAGATGCTCACCGATAGACAGCCGTCCTCGCCGTCTCGACGGACTTTTCTGGGCCAGTCGCTCGCCCTCGGGGCCGCGGCCCTGCCGACGATCGTTTCTGCACGGGCACTCGGGCTCGAGGCGGGCACGGCCGCAGCCAGCGAACGGATCACGCTCGGCGTCATCGGCATCGGGAACCGCTGCCGCTATGTGCTCGGCTCGATGCTGACCCTGCCCGACGTGCAGTGCGTCGCCATCGCCGACGTCCAGGCCTCCCGCCGCGATGCCGGCAAGAAGATGGTGGACGAGACGTATGGCACCACCGACTGCAGGCTCTATCGAGACTTCCGCGAGTTGCTCGCCCGTGACGACATCGATGCCGTCCTCATCGCCACCGGCGACCGTTGGCACGCCCCGGCGTCGATGATGGCGGCGGAGGCGGGCAAGGACGTCTACAGCGAAAAGCCCTGCGGACTCACGATCGACGTCTGCCAGCGGCTCGCCGAGACGATCCGCAAGACAGGCCGGATCTTTCAGGCCGGCACCCAGCGGCGGAGCGTGCCAAACTTCGCGGCCGCGGCGGCGCTCGCCCGCTCCGGAAAACTCGGCACCCTCGAGCGACTCAACGCCTCGGTCTACCGGCCGACCCTCGGCAACGACTGGCTGCAGGCAGAGCCGACGCCGGCGCGGGAGGACTGCGACTGGAACCTCTGGCTCGGGCCCGCCCCGTGGCGGCCCTACAACGAAAAATACGTGAGTGGCGGCTGGCGGGGCATCTACGACTTCGACTCGGGCTGCAGGCTGCTCGATTGGGGAGCCCACACCGCAGACCTCTGCCAGTGGGCCAACGGAGCCGATGACACTGCGCCAATCTCCTACGAGCCGACCGACGTGGGAATCGAGTGCCGCTATGCCAACGGCGTCGTCCTGTTTCTCGACTTCCTCGAAACCCCGTTCGGCGACCGCGGCCCGAACTGGAACACGAAGCTCGGCACCTGTCCGGTGAAGTTCATCGGCACGACAGGCTGGATCGAGACGGGTGACTCGGGCGACATTGACCTCTCGGACGAGGCCCTGCGGACCGGCCTGCCTCGGCCGGAGAAGGTCGCGAAGGGCACCGATGCGGCCCTCCACGCCCGGAACTTTTTCGACAGCGTGAAGTCGCGGCAGCCGACGATCTGCAATGCCGACGTGATGCGGAAGAGTCACGTCGCCTGCCACGCCGCGGCGATCGCCTGGATGCTCGGCCGCAAACTCAGCTTCGACCCGGCCCGGGAGGTCTTCACGACTCCAGACGGACTCGACGCCGAGGCCAATCGCCTCAGCAGCCGGCCCGAACGTGACTGCTGGGCCTGAGCTCGCAACATCCCCCGCCAATCGTGGTGTCAGGCTCAGTCCGCCGCCGGCGGTCTCGTCCGCCGGTGCTGGTGCAGCCCGCCGAGACTGGGATACAACGTCAGGATCCATCGGCCCGCCACTGCCGTCTGCGTCCGAGTCAACGGGAGACCTTTCCATGCCCCTGGGCGACCAACCCCGCCGAAGATGGATCTGCGGCTGCGGCAGACTGGCCGCCGCCTGTCTGGTGTTGGCGGCTGTCGCGGTCGAGGCCGTCGGTCAGACGGCGTTCCAGAAGGACATCGAGGCGGGAATGTCCTCGGCCGGACCGCTCGTGATCAGCGGCATCTATCCCCACCTCGCTGCATTCAACGGCACGGGTGCGTTCGCCAGCAACGGCGAGTGTGGAATCGGCGCCGTCGTGCCCTGGGCGGGCAGGCTCTGGTTTCTCACCTATCCGCCGCACTCCACCAAGGGCAGCAGCGACAAGCTCTATGCCGTCGGCCCGGACATGAGCCTCGAGGTGCGGCCGGAGAGCGTCGGCGGCACGCATGCCAATCGGATGATCCACGCGGAGTCGCAGCAGCTCATCATCGGTCCCTACTTCATCGACACGAAGGGCAACGTCCGGGCCTGTGACGTCAAGAACCAGCTCGTGGGCCGGATGACGGCCGTGATGCGGCACCTGAAAGACCCGGCCAATCTCGTCTATTTCTACGACATGGAGGGGGCGATCTACGAGGTCGATGTCCACTCGCTCGCCGTACAAAAACTTTTCACCAAGCCGGTGCCCGGCTGGCACGGCAAGGGAGGCTACACGGCTCAGGGCCGCGTGGTGATCAGCAACAACGGCGAGGCGGCCGTGGGCAAGGACGTGCCACGAGAGTATCTCGCCGCGCTGCCGCCAGAAAAGCCGGAGGACGCCGGCGTGCTCGCCGAGTGGGATGGGAGCGAGTGGCGGATCATCGAGCGGCACCAGTTCACCGACGTGACCGGCCCCGGCGGTATCCGCGGCGCCCCCGACGACGCCGCACCGCTCTGGGCCGTCGGCTGGGACAGGCGGAGCGTCATCCTGAAGCTGCTCGATGGCGGTACCTGGTCCACGTTCCGGCTGCCGAAGGGGAGCTATTCGTTCGACCCGCGGCATGGTTGGTTCACGGAATGGCCGCGAATTCGCGAGCTGGGCGACGGCAGGTTTCTGATGGTGATGCACGGCCAGATGTTCGACTTTCCGCGCAGCTTCTCGCGGGCCGACACCGCGGGCATCCGGCCGATCTGCACCCACCTCCGCTACGTGCCCGACTTCTGCGACTGGAACGGCAGGCTCGTGATCGCCGCCGACGACACCAGCGTGATGGGCAACCCGCTCGCCGGACAGTCGCAGTCGAACCTCTGGTTCGGAGACTTTGCCGAGCTGAAAACCTGGGGTCCGACGGCCGCCTGGGGCGGTGTCTGGATGGGTGACGCCGTCGTGAAGGACGAGCCGAGCGATCCCTTTCTCGTCGCAGGCTACGCGACCCTCGCCCTGCACCTCTCGCACAGGGCGGACACCCCGGTGACATTCACCCTCGAGGCCGACCTGCAGGGGAATGGCCAGTGGCAGCCACTCGAGACGATCACCGTACCTGCAGAGGGCTACCGCCATCATGTATTCGACGCCGGGGTGAAGGCGGAGTGGGTGCGGCTCAGGGCCGACAAGACCTGCGAGGCGACCGGTTATTTCCACTGTGGCGGCGACGATCTGCCGCCGCGGGCTGCTGCCGCTGACACTGCCGGCGGAGCCGCGACGCCCGCGCTCGTCCGTCCGGCGAAGGGCAACCGAAACCTGCAGGTCGTCCTCGGTGACGGCTACTACGAGGTCGATGAGCGACTCAGCTTCACGGCCCTGCCCGAGCCGAAAGAGGTCGGCGACATCCGCCCCACGCTGGAGTTGCAGTCGGAGTTCAGCCTGGATCCCGCTTCGGTCATCATCACCGATGGAAACGGTGACCGTTGGCGGCTGCCCCGGACCGACGCCATGTTCGACAGGCCCTTCGCGAGCGGCTGGCCGCGTGGCGTGCGGGAGGTGGCGAGCGAGCGAAACCTGGCCAATTTCCACGGCATCTTCTACGAGATTCCGCGATCGAGCGAATCGAAGTCCGGTGAACATCGAAAGATCGACTGTCGAAGGATGAAGCCGGTCGCGGCCCATCGGATGCCGATCAGCGACTTCTGCACCTGGCGCGGGCTGATGGTGATGTCTGGTGAGTTTGCCCAGCCAAAGGTCGGTCGTCTGTTTCGCTCCGCCGACGGCAGGGCCGCCCTCTGGTTCGGCAAGACGGACGACCTCTGGCAGTTCGGCAAACCGACCGGGCATGGCGGCCCATGGAACAAGACGGCTGTCAAAGCCGGGCTGGCGAGCGATCCTTTCCTGATGACCAACTTCGACCGCAAGTCGCTGTCACTGTCGCACGACGCGTCCCAGCCGGTGACGTTTACGGTCGAGGTCGATTTCCTGGCCACCGGCGACTGGAGCGAGTATGGCCGGTTCACGGTCGAGCCGGGTGCAACCGCTCTCCATCAGTTTCCCGCCGGCTATGCCGCCCACTGGGTCCGTCTCCGCGCCGACCGAGACTGCGGAGCCACCGCGGAATTCACCTACGAGTAAACACGACGGGCTGCGGCACCGTTCAATCCTTCAACGACTGAAGGTAGGCGATCGACCGCGGCACCTGCTCGGCAAAGAGCGGGCTCTCGTCCTCGATGTAGGCATGCGCGACACCCGCCTTGCGGGCCGCCCTGAGAACGGCCGGGATGTCGATCTGGCCGCTGCCGAGCGACACGTCGTTCTCGGGCGGAGTCCGCCCCGACAGGTCCCCCTGAACGCCACGTCGGAGATCTTTCAGGTGCAGGAGTTTGACCCGATTTCCATACCGCTCGATGATCGCAGCCGGATCGGCGCCGCCGAAATGGGCCCAGAGGATATCGAGTTCGAAGGCGACGTCTGCGGGATCTGTCTCGGCCGCGATCAGGTCGAAGAGTGTGCCATCTCCGTGCGTCGCAAACTCGTAGCCGTGGTTGTGGTAGCAGAATGTAAGGCCATGCTGCTCCCGGAGCAGCCGGCCGACGCGATTGAAGTCTGCGGCCGCCATCCGGGCATGGTCGGCCGTGAACGGGCCCTTGTGTGGAATCCAGGCCACCCGCACGAACCTCGCCCCGAGGGTTTTGGCATCGGCTGCCACCGTGGCGGTCGCCTTGATGAGATCTTCGTAGCCGACGCCATATGACGAGCATGTCATGCCCCGTTCGTCGAGCAGCCTGCGGATCACGGCGGCGGTCGCGCCGAAGAGGTTCGAGAACTCGATATCGCGAATCCCGAGCCCGCGGATGGCGTCGAGGGTGCCCGGGATGTCGGTTTTGAACGGCTCGCGGTAGGTGTATGAAACCATGCCGGGCGGTTTGGACAGCAGCGGCTCTGCGGTCGCCACGGAGACGAGCCCCGTGGCGAAGGCGATCAGACAGGCGATCAGGCCGCGAGCGTCGTACGGCCTGTATCCGGCATGGTCATCCAGCCTGCGTATCATGGAAGCCTCCCGACGGTCTACAGTGCGGACGACCCACGTCGAATGAACCCGCTTCAAATGATAGTCCAGAGTCCGTCCGATCGCCTGACGCTCTCTCCAGTTTCGAAATCCCGTCCCGGAGGCCGGTCGAATGTTCGGATGCATCCTGCTCGCCCTCGTCTACCTGGCGTTTTTGATCTGGCATGAGCCCTGGTTTTCCAGGCGGCTCGAACCGGGAGAGGCGATCGCGGCCATCGGCGGCGACTATGCGGAGAGTGATCCCGAGGAGCGGCGGGCATTTGAGGCATTCATGGACGGCGATGATGGCCGGCCCTTCTACATGCTGAACCTGATGCGGTATCGCGGGCAGGCCGAGTATCGGGACGGAAAACTTCCCGATGGCGGTGTCGCCGCCGGACTGACTGGCAGGGAGGCGGGGCGACTGTACGAGCGGATGGTCGTGCCCGAGTTGCTCAAGCGAGGATGCTATCCGGTGTTCGTGTCGCGGAAGATCGGAAACCTGCTCTCCGCAGGCAGCGGCAGCGACTTTTTCGAGGAGATTGCCGTCGTCCGCTACCGCAGCCGGCGGGATATGCTGTCGATGGTCGCGAGCAGGCCGTTCATCGAGGGCATTCCACACAAGTGGGCCTCGCTTGAGAAGACGGTCGCCGTGCCGACCCGGTTGATGCTGTTGGTCGATCTGCGGACGCTCGTGCCGCTCACGCTGTTCGCCGCGTACGCGATCGCAGGCTGGTTCTGACCGGATTCCCCTGGAGCCCAGCAATGATCGACAATAGAACGAGGAACAGACTGACGACGGTGGGGCTGGCCTGCCTGTTGCTGGCGGCGGTCGCCGTGGCGGGCTTCGCACTGATCGGCGGTCGGCAGGGAGTGCTGCTGCTCATCGCCAGGATGCGGCGGGTCGAGCCGGCGGCAAACCACCCGGTCGTCTGGGAGCAGGGACCACCGGCTGAACCGGCCGGCGACCGCAGGCCGAACATCATCGTCATCCTCGCGGATGACATGGGCTTCAACGACATCACTTTCAACGGCGGCGGAGTCGCCGACGGCGCAGTGCCGACTCCGCAGATCGACTCGATCGGCCGCGATGGCGTCAACTTCCCGCTGGCCTATGCCGGAAATGCCACCTGCTCGCCTTCGCGGGCGGCCCTGATGACGGGTCGATACCCGACCCGGTTTGGCTTCGAGTTCACAAGCGCTCCGGTCAACTTCGCCCGGGTCGTGGCCATGAGCCTGGGCAATCCGTTCCACGAGGCGATCTACCACAAGGAACGGGAGCAGGACGTGCCGCCCTTGGCGACGCAGGGACTGCCCACCTCCGAGGTCACGATCGCGGAACTGCTCTCGAAAGCGGGCTACCGGACGCTGCATCTGGGGAAGTGGCACCTGGGCGAGACCGAGGAGTTCCAGCCCGAGCGGCGCGGGTTTCATGAGAGCCTCGGGTTTCTGGCGGGGGGCTCGATGTACGAAGACCCCGACAGCCCGGAGATCGTCAACGCGAAGCAATCCTTCGATCCGGTCGACAGTTTTCTCTGGGCGGCACAGCCCAGCGGCGTGCGGTTCAACGGCGGCCCGGTGTTCAAGACCGACGGCTACATGACCGACTACCTCACCGATCAGGCGATCGCGGCCATGGCTGCCAACCGCCACCGTCCGTTCTTCATGTACCTCGCCTACAACGCACCACACTCGCCGCTGCAGGCCACGAAGGCGGATTACGACGCCCTGCCGCAGATCGGCAGCCATCCGCTCCGGGTCTACGCGGCGATGATCCGCAATCTCGACCGCAATGTCGGCAGGGTGCTCGATGCGATTCGGGAGCAGGGAATCGAGAAAGAAACGCTCGTGATCTTCACCAGCGACAATGGTGGAGCCAACTATCTCGGGTTCGACGCCCTCAACAAGCCGTACCGTGGCTGGAAGGCCACCTTCTTCGAGGGCGGGCTGCGGGTTCCGTTCTTCATGCGCTGGCCGGGGCGGTTGCCGAAGGGGGTGAGCGTGCCCGATCCCGTGACCCACTTCGACGTCTTCGCCACCGCGGCGGCCGTGGCCGGGGCGGAACTGCCGACCGATCGAGCGATCGACGGCACGAACCTGATTCCATTCATCGAACCGAAGGCCCCGGGTCGGCCGCACGACGCGCTCTTCTGGAGAAGCGGAAACTACCGAACGGTTCGGCTGGCCGATTGGAAACTCCAGGTCGACGGCACCCGCGGGAAACAGTGGCTCTACAATCTGGCCGTCGACCCGACCGAGCAGCGGGATCTTGCCGAGTCGAGCCCGGAGAAGGTCGCCGAACTGGCTGCGGTGCTCGCCCGCATCGATGCCGAGCAGGCCAAGCCGCTCTGGCCGGCGCTGATCGAGGCGCCGGTGCTGATCGACAAGCCTCTGGGGCGACCGATGACCGCGGCTGACGAATTCATCTATTGGTCGAACTGAACCCCGCTCGAGCGCGGGGCGGACCACCGCGACATCAACTGGCCGCAATCACCGGATCGCGGAGCTGCTCGCTTCGTGCCGAGGCCAACAGCTCCCGCCACTGGGTCAGGTAGCAGTTCATGATTGCATCGGCCGCCGCGGGCGTGATCGCGGTGGCGTCGTAGCGGAAGGAGATCGTCATCCTCCCTGCATACTCGAAGATACCGAAGCCCCAGCGGGTGCCCGGACGCAGGGGCGGCGTGCGGATTTCGATGTCGAGGCACCGGGCCTTGTCGAGCCACATCAGCCCCTCCTCGTCGACCGGCAGCCGCTTTCGCAGCCGCCACGAGGGATCGCTGAGGTTCGTCAGCACGGCCGTCGAGAAACAGTTGTGGCGGCGCAGGAACCATTGCATCACGCGTCGGTAGCGGACGGCGACCCCCAGGCCGTCGAGGAATTCCGCACCCCTGCCTGCCTGGCGCCGTTCCTGGAGGTCCCGCTGCAGGCCGGGCAGCAGCGATTGCCAGTCGCCGCATTCCGAGACCCGTCGATCGAGAAAGACGTAGGTGTAGCGGTTCGCCGCCGGCATTCGCTCGTCTGCTCGGGACCGAATGTCGGTGGGGACCGCGACCCGCAGGCGGGCCCGCGGCGAGACGCGGCAACCGCGCTGCCATTCGCCGAGCACGGCAAAGAGCATTGCCACCGCGATGTCGTTGCGGGTCGCGCTGAACCGCTGTTGGATGGCGTCCATCACGGCGATCTCGTTTGCGGAAAAGGTGTGCGTGCGGTGTCCGAGGGCCGTGTCCGGCCGCTCGCGGGACAGTCTCGATGCCGCCGCAGAAACGTCGCTCGCCGCCGGCGTCGCCCGGAGCACGGTGAACCGCAGGAAGCGTTTCAGTCTCTGCCAGAGGGAGACTCCTGCAGCCGAGGGGTAGCTCCCGCGGTCGTCGAGCAGGGCCGCGTCGGAACGGAAAAATGGATCCTCGTCGCTGGATGCTCCGCTGAGCACGATGTAGGCGAGTGCCAGATCCTGGAGAAACATCCGGGCACCGTGACCATCGCAGCAGGCGTGATGGAAGAGAAGTTCGAGATCGGAGCCCTCGGCCGTCTCGCGCAGGGAGCCGCGAAGCCCCGGTTCCCGTTCCAGATCGATGCCGCGCAGCTCCGTCCCGCCGGTGCCTCTCTCCGCAGCGACGACGATTTCCGGCCAGCCGGTCGCCGGCGCGTACCAGAAAAGTCGATTCGCCTCGCTGCGGATGGTGGCTCGGAGGAGCGGGTGGCGGGCGATCGCGAATCGCCAGGCGTCGGCCATGGTGGCGGGGTCGATCGGCCCGGCAAACCGCAGCACGACCAGAAAGACGAGCGGATAGTCTGGCCGGTCGTCGAGCCACATGAACTGCTCGAGCGGGGTCAGCCGCCAACAGCGGTCGCCTTCGGCCCAGGGGGCATGGCGGGCGAGCAGGTCTTCGACTCGTACCATCCGCGATCTTCCGTGAGCGGGCCGAAGCGAAGCTTCCGCAGGCCCGCAGCATAGTCGATTCGCGGAGAGGGTCGCATGGGGCATGCGGTTTTGGGCCGCTTGAGTGGGGCGAGAAGGATGTCGTATGACCCGACGATGCTTTCGACCGCCCTTCTGGAGACGTCAGACACGAGGATCTCGGATGCGATACCATACGAGTCTCGGTGATGAATCTCGAGGATGAATTCTGACGGCATCGCGCCGCCCCCGGTGGCAGGCCCGGTGCCCTCGGGCCGGGGCCAAAGGGATGCCAGACTCAGACAACCGTATCAAGCCAGCCGGCCTGCCAGCGGGCAGCCTCGTCTTCCTCGGAACCGGGACCAGTGTCGGAGTGCCCGTCGTCGGCTGTGTCTGCGGCACCTGCACGAGTGCTGATCCGCGAAACCAGCGGTCGCGGACGAGCGTGGCAATCGGGCTCCCGGGCGGCACACTGCTCGTCGACACCACGCCCGATCTCCGCAGCCAACTGCTGCGACAGCGGATCGGCCAGGTCGATGCCATTCTCTACACGCACGACCACGTCGATCACGTCTACGGCCTCGACGACATCCGGCCGCTCTGCTTCGCCGCCGGGCGTCCGATTCCCGTGCTCTGCGAGGAGCGGGTCGAGCGGCGAATCTGCCGGGCCTTCGATTACGCCTTCGAGACCGTTCCCGTGCCTGGTGGCGGCGTGCCGAAGATCACCTTCGAACGGATCGGCACAAGCCCGTTCGAGGTCCTCGGCAGCCGGATCACCCCGCTGCGGCTGCAGCATGGCACCTTCGACGTGCTTGGGTTCCGATTCGGCGATCTCGCCTATTGCACCGATACCAACTGCATCCCCGACGAGACATGGCCGCTTCTCGAGGGTCTCGACACGCTGATCCTCGACTGCCTCCGGCCGTCGCGGCATCCGACCCACTTCTCGCTCGACGAGGCGATCGCGGTCGCCCGGCGGGTCGGCGCCCGGCGGACGCTTTTCGTGCACATGTCCCACGAGATCGAGCATGGGACGGTCTCGGCCATGCTTCCGCCGGGCATCGAACTGGCCTACGACGGTCTGGTCGTCCCGATGATCCTTCCGCCGACGGCTAGCGTCGCAGCCGCAGCGAGTTGGCGATCACCGACAACGAACTGATGCTCATCGCCGCGGCGGCGAGCATCGGGCTCGTGACATGGCCGACGAGCGGATAGAGCAGGCCGGCAGCCAGCGGAATCGCGAGCAGGTTGTAGGCGAAGGCCAGCACCAGATTCTGGCGAACGTTCCGCATCGTGGCCCGGGCCAGGTCGATGGCGCGGGGCAGGCCGGCCAGCCCGCCGGAGAGCAGCGTGACATCGGCCGTTTCGAGGGCCACGTCGGAGCCGGAGCCCATCGCGATACCGACGTCGGCCGCGGCCAGTGCGGGGGCGTCGTTGACGCCATCCCCCACGAAGACCACGGCTGCCCCTGACCGGGCCGCCTGCCGCAGTGCGGCGACGCGGTGCGATTTCTGTTCGGGCGAGAGCCCACCGCTGGCCCGGTCGATCCCGACGCCGGCGGCGATTCTCCCTGCGGCCGCCTGGGTATCGCCCGAGAGCATCTCGACTGCGATCCCGCGGCGGCCGAGTTCCGCGATCACCGCCGCTGCCTCCGGCCGCGGCGGGTCGGCGATCGCGAAGCAGCCGGCATAGCGGCCGTCGACGGCGACGAGGATCAGCGTCGCCGTATCGGCAGAGCGGATGCCCGCCGCGGGGTCTGAGGGTGTGGTGATGCCCCTCGATTCAAGCAGCGGTCGACTGCCGATGAGCACCTGCCTCTCCAGCACCCGACCCTCGATGCCCCGGCCGACGATCGCCTGGACCAGTTCCGCCCGGGCGGGCTCGATACCCGCCTGTTCGACGGCGGCGGTAAAAGCCTTGGCCAGTGGATGCTCGCTTGCGGCCTCGAGGCTCGCCGCATGAAAGAGCAGCGACCGAAGTGGCTCGGCTGCCAGCCTTTCCGAGCCTGCGGCCAGATCCTCGTCCGTCCAGCTTCCCGCCTCGGGGCCGGCCGTCACCGCAGCCACGATTCTCGGCCGTCCCTGTGTGATCGTGCCGGTCTTGTCAACGACGACCGTCGCCGCCGTCGCCAGTTTTTCCATGGCTTCGGCCGAGCGGACAAGAATCCCCTCCCGCGCTCCACGGCCGATCGCAACCGTCATTGCCAGAGGCGTCGCCAGTCCGAGCGCGCAGGGACAGGCGATCACAAGCACGCTCACGGCCGAGAGCAGCCCGAGTGCCATCCGCGGCTGCGGCCCGATCATCGACCAGACGAGGAATGTGAGCAGTGCGACAACCAGCACCGCCGGCACGAAGAAGGCGGAGATCCGGTCGGCGAGCTGCTCGATCGGGGCCCGCTTTTCCTGGGCCTCGCTGACAAGTCTGGCGATCCGGGCGACGAGCGAGTCGTGGGCGACGGCGGTCGCTTCGATGACGATCGCCCCGGAGCCGTTGATGGCACCGCCGAGCACGCGGTCGCCGACGCCGCGTTCGACCGGCATCGGCTCGCCAGTGAGCAGCGACTCGTCGCAGCTCGTCGTTCCCTCGCGGATGACGCCGTCGGTCGGGATTCGGCCGCCGGGCCGGACGCGGAGCAGATCTCCCCTGAGCACGGTCGCCAGCGGCACGACTTCGCCCGACGGCTCCCGTTCGGCCGTCGGCGGCGAGAGGTCCATGAGGGCGCGGATGGCGACCGTCGTGCCGCGGCGGGCCCGGGTTTCGAGCAGCTGTCCGATCAGCACCAGCACGACGATCATTCCGGCCGACTCGAAGAAGGTTTCCAGGCTGCCGTCGGGGCGGCGAAACGCATCCGGAAAGATGCCGGGCGCAATGGTCGCGACCGTGCTCGCGGACCAGGCCACGAGCACTCCCAACGCGATCAGGGAAAACATCGTCGGTCGCAGGGCCCGCAGGCCGGCGAGCCCGGCGTTGAGGATCTGCCAGCCTCCCCAGAAGACGATCGGGGTGGCGAGGACGAACTGCAGCCAGTTGCCAGCCTGACCGCCGAGCCAGCCGAGCGTGCCATGCCCTCCCGTCGGCGCTTCCATCTGCATGCCGGCGTGGCCGAACATTCCCAGCATCGCCACCACCATCAGGATTGCCGCCAGCGCCGAACAGACGACGAGCCGCAGCCGTTCTCCCCGCTGCCCTTCATGCGCCGCGGCAGGCGCGATGCCGATCGGCTCCAGTGGCATGCCGCAGATCGGGCAGGCGCCAGGCGAGCCGCTTGTAACCTGCGGATGCATCGGGCAGCGATAGCCCAACTCGCCTGCCCCGGCTTTTGCGCAGCAGGGTTTTGGCGGTCCTGCGGCAGGCGTCGGCTGGATGACGTCGAGCGGCAACATGGCGAGTGTTTACCTGTCCGGAAGGGGAGCGTTCGGAAGGAGGCAGAGTGTGGTAAGCCTCGCGAGTTGCGTTGCGGCGCCGCCGGAATCGATCGCGATTTCGGCAAGCCGGCGGGCCGCACGAGGATCCGGCCCGCGGCCCGCGGCCCAGAGAACCGCAGCGGCGTTGAGCACCACGATCTCACGCCGCGGCCCCGGCGTTCCCGAGAGCACATCCCGAATCGCAGCGGCGCTCTCCGCCGGGCCGGCAACCAGCAGATTCTCCATCAGGGCGGCGGGCCGCGTCGCGAGTCCGAAGTCCTCGGGTGTCCAGCGAAAACGCGACGTTCCCGTCGCCGTCACGTCGATCACATCGGTCGGGCCGAACAGGCTCAGTTCATCGAAGCAGCGGCCCTCGTCGCCGGCAATTCCGCCCGAAACAACAAGCACGCGTCTCGCCCCGAGCATCGAGGCGGCCTCCGCCATCGACTCGCGAACCGCCGGCCTGCCGACGCCGATCACCTGGACGTTGGCCCCGGCCGGATTGCAGAGCGGACCGACAAGATTGAACACGGTCGGCCGGCCGAGCGATCTTCTGAGCGGGCCGACGACGGCCATTGCGGGATGATGGTTGGCCGCCAGGCAGAAGCAGAGTCCGATCTCGCGGAGCGTCCTGGACGCTGTTTCCGCGGGTCCGTCGATCCTCACACCGAGCGACTCGAGCACGTCGCCGGAACCGGTGCGGCTCGAGACGGCACGGTTGCCATGCTTGGCGACCGGCAGGCCGGCAGCGGACGCCACGATCGCCGCAGCCGTGGAGATGTTGAACGTTCCGGAGCCGTCACCGCCGGTGCCGCAGGTGTCGGCGACGACCTCCGGCCCGCCGGAGACCGGCAGCATCCGTCCACGCAGTGCGGCGGCCACGCCGGCGATCTCCGCGGACGATTCGCCGAGATCGGCCAGTGCCAGAAGCCATGCCCCGAACTGGTCGAGATCGACCTGCCCATGGAGCACGGCATCGACCAGCTGCGTCGTTTCCAGACGGGAGCCGCGGATACCAGCCCGTATCCGGGCCGTCGCCCCGGCGACGTCAGGCGTGTCCTCCCGTCGACTCCAAGAAACGTCGTTCATGGCCAATTCCCAAGCCTGGAGAAAAAGTTTCGGATACCATTCCAGCCTACACGCTGAGCGTCGTACAGGACGTCGGCAGGAGCAACGGTCCGGAGCGATCCAGTGCCTCGCAAGATCATTCTCGACATCGATCCCGGAATCGACGATGCCGTCGCCCTGGCGATCGCTCTTTTTGATCCCCGGCTGGAGGTCGTGGCAGTCACCGCGACCGGAGGCAATGTCCCCCCCGACCAGGCGACGGCCAACCTCCAGGCCCTGGTGGGCTTTCTCGATCCACCGAGACTGCCGCGACTCGGGGTGGCGCCGTCCGACACGGCGCTCCAGGAAAAACCGTTCAACATGCACGGCGCGGACGGTCTCGGGGGCATCGACCTGCCGCGGGCGCAGCTTCACGGCGGTCACCTCTCGGAGAAGGTCATCTGGGAGGCCTTCCATGCCCATCCGCGCGAGATCACGTTCGTGGCGCTCGGACCGCTGACCAACCTCTCTCGGGTGCTTGCCCGCGACCCGGCCATCGTGGAACTGATCGGCGAGGTCCTGATCTCCGGCGGCACGTTCGAGGGCCACGGCAACGTCACGCCGGTCGTCGACTTCAACTTCTACTGTGATCCGCGGGCGGCGAGGCACGTCATCCGCGAACCGGTCGCCAAGACGCTGGTGCCGATCGAGACGACCGGCCAGGCGGCCTTCGGGTTTGACCTTCTTGACCAGCTGCCCGACGAGTCGTCCCGGGCGGGAGCGATCCTGCGACGGATGCTTCCCCACACATTCCGGGCCCACCGCCAACTGCTCGGCAGCGAGGGGATCAGCCTTCACGACGTGGTCGCGCTCGTGGCGGTGACCAATCCGGAACTCTTCGAGCGGACGACCGTGGCGGCCGACGTCGAGACCGGAGGCGAACTCACCTCCGGCATGCTCGTGATCGATCGGCGGACCGTCCGTCAGTGGCGGCCAAACCTCGATCTGCTCGTCGGCTGCGATGCGGCTGCCGTGAAAGACTGCGTTCTCCGCGGTCTGGCGGCCGCCGGTGATGCGACCTGACCTACTTTTCGAACTGCTCCCGGCTGGCGACGGGCATCTGCAGCGAGATCCTTTCGCGATTGCGAAACACGACCAGGTTCACGGTCCGGTCGGTGGTCGTGACGCTGACGAGACTGACGAGATGGTCGTCATCGTCGATAGGAGTCCCGTCGAATTCGAGGATCACGTCATCGGGGAGGATGCCGGCCGTATTGGCAGGGGACCCCTCGGTGACGCCCGAAACCCGGGCCCCGACGGCCCGTACCATGCCGAGCCGCTGGGCGGTCCGCTGGGTGAACGTGCGATCGAGCGTGACGCCGAGGTAGGCCCGCGAGACCGCGCCATTCTCGACGAGCTGTCGGCTGACAAACATCACCATCGAGACCGGGATCGCAAAACCGATCCCCTCGCTGCCCCCGGAGTTGCTGGCGATCGCCGTGTTGAGGCCGACGACCTCGCCCCGGAGATTGACCAGCGGGCCGCCGCTGTTGCCCGGGTTGATCGCGGCGTCGGTCTGGATGAAGTCCTGGAATCGAACCCCCTCCTCGCCGAGTTCGAGGTCCCGTCGTCCCTTCGCCGAGACGATGCCAAGCGTCACGGAGTGGGAGAGGCCGAAAGGGCTGCCGACGGCAAGTACCGTATCCCCGATCTCGACCGGGGCATGCTCGGCCAGGCGGGCGGGTTCGAGGTCGTCTCCATCGATTTCCATCACGGCGATGTCGGTGCTGGCGTCCGACCAGAGCCGGAGCGGCTTGATCTCACGACCGTCGTCGAGCCGGATGGTGATGTTGTCGAGTTCGGCCCGGTTGACCACGTGACGGTTGGTGATCACGACCGTGCGGCCGCCGACGAGCGTGATCACGCCCGATCCAGCCTCGTCCTCGTTGGCCTTGCCGTTCTTGGGGCGGAGGGCCGGCTTCTTGGTGTCGATGTGGACGACCGTCGGCCGAATCAGTTGCGTGAGCCGCCTCAGCTGGATGCTCTGCCGTTCGAGCAGTTCGGCGTCGCGCTCAACCTGACTGTAGAGTCGTTCCCGCTCTGATGCCGTCAGCCGCGTGGGTCGGACCGGATCGACCCGGCGGGATCCGGCTGCGGTCTGGCGCTCGATCGGAGTCAGCGGAACCGGCGGCTCCTCTCCCCTGGAAGCGATGCCGCCGAGGAGCATCATCGCGGGCAGCAGCGCGGTGGCAGAACGAACCAGAAATCCGCTGCAAATGCGGTCAACTGCGAACGGCATGAGGAAACACCCGGTGGGAAGGGCAGCACTTCGATCCAGCATACCCGACCCGGCAGGATTCGATTCCTGTCAGGAAACGTCGATCTCGAGATCGAGAGAGTCCTCCCGCGACTCGGATGTCTCACGACCGCCGCCCATGCCGCTCCGCTCCACGTCTCGCTGGCAGGCGATGCAGACCGTGGCGTAGGGCAGTGCATTGAGCCGCGCCATCGGAATCTTGCAGCCGCAGTATTCGCAGGATCCGTACTGGCCGTTCCTCATCCGCTCGAGGGCGTTCTCGATCGAGGCGAGTTCACGACTTTCCACCTCGGCGAGCTGGGAACTGATCTCGTCCTGCGTCGAATCGAG
The DNA here is from genome assembly GCA_945897435.1 of Candidatus Kuenenia stuttgartensis. Lineage (GTDB taxonomy): Bacteria > Planctomycetota > Planctomycetia > Pirellulales > UBA1268 > RGVT01. Next base: position 55,001 of record CAMDFJ010000004.1, read on the forward strand.
GGCGGCGTCGATCACATCTCCCGGCGACTCGCTACGGAGTTCCCTGAGGAGGGAGAGATCGCCCGCAAGGGCACTGCGAAGAGCGTCGCGCCGACGCACGAGGATCGCCCGAAGATTCAGAAGAGCTTCTTTTCTGGCCATGGTTGGTGCTCCAGGCCCTTTGGGGAGACCCCGGAATCGGGGCCTCCGCCGGCGGGCCGCAACCAATACTACGGGTGCGGCCCGAGGATGGTTCGCGCGGTTGGAATGTTCGTTTTCTTTATCGAAAACGCGGTCCGCACAGATCATGACAGTTGGCGGGGCCGACACAATTCGCCCAAAGTTCCCGTTTTCGGCCACGGCCTGCCCGGGCTCGGGCAGGGGGGCGAATGCTTCAGTCCAAAGGCGGCTCGCGAAAACACCAGATCGTGCCATGCTCGGTGGCCATCACGAGCCGTCCAGCGGCCACGGCCGGCGACGAGGCGAAGCCATCCCCGGCCTCGAATTCCCAGGTCACCGATCCGTCGGCGGCGTCGAGGGAGACGATCCGACCGGCGGTGTCACCGACGATCGCCAGCAGTCTGCCGGAAGGAGTCACCACCACGACCGGCGAAGCGTCGACCCGGCCCCGCATCGGCCGCCGCCAGAGGCGGCTTCCGTCGGCCAGCGAGAAGGCCTCCACCGCCTTGCGGCGGGAGCCGACGACGGCGGCCGTGCCGGCGATCGCCGCACTCGACCGATAGGCCATCCCGTTGGCGGCCGCTTCCGTCCGCCAGAGGACGACCCCCCGGGGCAGATCGATGGCGAAGAATACGCCTCCCTCGGTGCCGAAGAACACACGCCCGTCGTCTGCGGCCGGGGTCGTGCCGGTCGGGCCGTCGATCGGTACAGCGGCCTTTTCATCTCCGCTCTGGATATCGATCAGATGCAGTTTTCCGTCGCAGCCGGCAACGCATCCGAGGCCGGCTGCAATCGTCGGCGAGCAGCGAATCTGATCGGCCGTGGTGTGCTTCCATCGGAGGCTGCCGTCGGCGAGGTCGAGGCAGGCGAGCGAGGCGTCCTGCGAACCGACCAGCACACGTGCTTCGCCGCCACTGCCGACGATCGTCGGTCCACCCGAGATCTCGCCTTCGGTTCGATACTCCCAGAGGAGAGTTCCTGTCTTCGCGTCGAGCGCCCGGACCAGGCCGTCTGCATCGCCGACGACAACCCGCCGCGAATCTTCCGGGGAGATCGCGGCGGCCCCGGGGAATCCGGCGGCGGAGCGGAACGTCCATCGGGTCGCGCCCGTGTCGAGCGCGAGGGCGTGGAAGCAGCCGTCGAGGTCGCCGATGTAAATCGTGCCGTCTGCGATCACGGGTGTCGCCTCGAAGGCCGTGTCGGCGATCGTCCGCTGCCAGTGTTCGATCAGGGGGGGCGTCAGCGAGGCTGCAGATCTGCCGCTGCCGGAGGGGGATCCACGGAACATCGGCCAGGCATCCGCGGGAGCGATCTCGGTCGCTCCGCCTGCCTGATCGGCGGCGAGCAACTGCGGGCAGACCGTCGGCCAAAAGAGGAGTGTCACGAGCAGCGTTCTGGCGGCGCGGCTGTGGCTGCCCGGCAGGCGGCCTCTCCTCACTACCGGTCTCACCACCGTGCTCATCGGGCCGCCTCGTAGAGCAGCATCAGATCGTGGGCCGCGACCGGTCGGGGGTTGAATCCGGCGGTCCACTGGGAAGCCGCTGCGGCGGCAAGTCCGGCGACATCGACCGAACCGAGCCCAAGCTGCCCGAGCGAGGTCGCCAATCCGGCCTGTCGCAGAAGATCGCCGAGCCAAAGGCCGAGATCGCCACCGGCCGTCGGAGCTGCAGCCAGCTGGGCCTCGAGTTCTGCATATCGGTCGGGGATCCCGCCCTCGATTGCGGCATTGAACCGCACGACGTGCGGCAGCATCAGGCCGACCGCCTGCCCATGGACGACACCGTGCATCGCCGTGAGGGGGTTCGCCAGTGCATGAGCGGCGCCGAGCATGGCGTTTTCGATCGCCAATCCGGCCCAGGCCGCCCCGAGCTGCACGGCCGAGCGGGCGGCGACGTCGTCTGGTTCTGAAAATACCCGGGGCAGGTGGCTGGAGAGCAGCCGCCAGGCCTCGAGCGAGAAGATCCGCGAAGCCGGTGTGGCTGCCCGACTAACATGGCTCTCGATCGCGTGCGAGATCGCGTCGATGCCGGTCAGGGCGGCCACGCGGGCGGGCTGCGTGAGCGTGAGCGTGACGTCGAGGATCGCCGTTCGGAAGGCCGCCCGACTGTCGCCGCAGGCCATCTTGCGACCGCTCTCCGGGTCGCTGATGAGCGCGAACGACTGCGTCTCGCTGCCGGTGCCGGCGGTGGTGGGCACAGCGATCGAGGGCAGCATCGGCCCCGTCGCCCGGCCACGGCCCTGGTAGTCGTGCATCGTTCCGCCGCAGGAGAAGAGGAAGTTGATCCCCTTTGCACAGTCCATCGAACTGCCGCCACCGAGGCCGACGATCAGGTCAGGGGCAAAGTCGCGGGCGAACGCGGCTCCGGCATCGACATGAGTGGTGGTCGGATTTTCGCCGAACTCCGAGAAGCATTCGACCTCGAGGCCGGCCCGGGCGAGCGACTCGATGCCGATGGCGGCATGGCCGGCTGCAGCCACTCCCGGGTCGCTCACGAGCAGGGCCCGGCTGCCGCGCATTTCTCGGACCAGTTCCCGCCCCAGTTCTCCCAGTCGAACGATCGAGCCCGCTCCGACCACGAGCCTCGTGTGCGAACAGAACTCGAAGTTTTCGCAGTCGCCGGCCATCATCCGGCAACGCCAGCCGGAGCTTCCGCGGCCAGTTGCAGAGCCCGTGATCGGTAGAGGAAGTCGATGATGTTGCCCTCATGCGGCTGGAGCCAGTCGAGCTTCGTCGTCGGAATCGGGCCGATGTTGAGCCTGTCGATCGCCGGGGAGTCGATGAGCTCTGCCTGGAAGGTGGCGTCGTCGGTGACCGCGGTGGCGACGAGCGTCGGCCCGATCCGCTCGAGCATCCGGGCCTGCGGGCACTCGACAACGTTCACGAAGGGAAACATGTACTCGGCCCTGGCGATCTCTGGATCGGGAGTCGCACAGTGGACGACCGTCGGTCGCAGCCAGCCGCAGCGTTCCCCCTCGACGAACCGCGGGCCGTAGGCCGCCGTGGCGTGGCTGACGCCGGCCGCGGCGAGGCCGGCCTCGATCTGCTCCCAGGTGGCCTTCGCCGCCCCCGGCACCGTGAAGGCGGCGAGGCGGGCTTCAGGATCCTCCGGCGGCCTGACGTCGATGGGGCCGAGCCGCTCGGCGAGGGCCTCGGCAATCGCCTTCGTGTGTCGGCTGGCGTAGACCGCCGAGGCGTTGATGCAGCCCCGGCCGCTGTTTGCGGCGACGCTCTCGACGATCACGTCGAGATACCGTTCCCAGTCGTCCACGCAATCATCGCCGAGGAGGATCTTCGAGAAACCGGGACCGTGGACCTGAACGTTTGGATTGCCGCGATACTGCTCGACAGTCTTGGCACTGCCGAAGATCATGCTCCTGCGGCAGCCCGCCAGCATGGTGGCGCCGACGTCGGTGGCCCCCGGGTAGAGGCCGATCGACTCGGCCGGAATGCCCGCCTCGATGAACGCCGCCGCCATCCGATAGGGCGTCCAGGGCTCCTGGCCGCCGGGCTTGAGCAGGAGCCCGACGCCGAGTGCGATCACCGGCAGCCAGAGCGTGTGCACGCCCGGGGAATTGGAGGGAAGCACGAGCCCGAGCACCGGCGACTGTGCCTGGTAGCTGACGACGACACCACGGTGCTCGCGGCCATAGCCCCGCCAGAGGATCTCGGGCGGCAGGCCCCGCGAGAGCGCGTCGAGCATCCGATCCATGTTCGAGAGCACGAACAGATTTTTCTGCATGTTCGACCGGCAGAGCGACTCGGGCAGGCCGGTCGTGGCCGACTGCTGCTTGACGAAGTCGTCTGGAGACTGCCGCGAGTCGCCCACCTGGAGCGTGCCGTGGGCGTAGAGGTTGCCCGCGGTCTGGAGCCGCTCGACGATCTCCTCCGGATCGATCGCCAAGAGGGCGGCCCGGGCCTGCCCCGCCTTCTGGAGATCGCGGCCCAGCATCGCACCTCCGACCTGGCTGACCTCGGCGATCGGCTCGCCGGTCAGGAAGTGGACGAGGTGGGTGCGTTCGAGTGACTCATACGGCTTGCCGAATCGCCAGGCGGGAAGGTGCATAGACGAGGATCCTGGATTGAAACTCTTGGGATTACGACGAAGATTCTAGCAACCTGCCCAAACCGCTGGCGACGGTCGAGGCCTCGACTTCATAGGTGGGGAGGCGTCGCCCACTTCCGGGCGGAGCCCGGCAAGGCTGCACGGGCCATGGATGGCCGTGACTCCGGGTCGACACGGCCGAACGACTGCGACGCTGGAGGCGTCGCCCACTTCCGGGCGGAGCCCGGCAAGGCTGCACGGGCCATGGATGGCCGTGCAGCCGTGAAACTAGTACACGCCCACAGTCGTCGCGCCGGCCAGGGCCCTGAACGGGCGGACGCCGCTGATTCCGTCCCAGGGGTACTTTGCATAGGGAAGTTCCCGTTCCCCCTCGTCGCGTTCGAGGAAACCCGGCACGAAGGTCTCTTTCGTGAGCGTGGTCAACTTGACCCGTCCGGTGCCGCCGTAGGGCACGACGGAGTTCGTGTCGTCGAAGTTCACCACCTCGATCACGGCCCTGGGCTGCGGGGCGTAGTAGGCGATCGTGTAGCCGTCGGCCGGCACGACCGGCCGCGAGGCGGCCAGGCCCATCAGTGTGTTGCCGTAGGTGGGCGTCATGTAGGCGCCGTCGAGCAGTTCCTCGACCGCGAACCGGGTCCACTGGGGCGTGAACTCGGTGCCGCCGGAGAAGATGCCCGTGATCCCCGCCTTGCGGATCGTCGTGCCCTTCTTTTCCAGGGCGAGGGCGAGGGACTCGAGCAGTTTCGGGGTGGTGAACATGCAGCGGACATCGTGCCCCGCCTCGAGGATCGTGATCACCTGGTCGATGCAGTGCTGCTTGTAGGCCTCGAGATGCTCCATCCAGCCCTTCTGGATCAGTTTGATGACCCAACGGGGATCGAGATCGACGCAGAAGCAGATGCCACCGCGAAACTGGGCCAGGTGTTCGATCGACAGCCGCAGTCGGCGGGGACCGCTGGGGCCGAGCATCAGCCAGTTGGCTCCGCGGGGAAAAAACTCCTCCGGCAGCGTGTCGCTGAATTGCTCGTAGTCGGTGCGGAAGTCGCGGATGTTGACCCGCGACTTGGGAACGCCGGTCGTGCCGCCCGTCTCGAAGACGTAGGCTGGCTGGTCGGCGAAGCCCTTCGGTATCCAGCGGCGAACCGGGCCCCCGCGGAGCCACTCATCCTCGAACGGAGGAAACTTTTTCAGGTCGTCGTAACAGCCGACCTCCTTGATCGGGTCGAAGCTGAGCGAGCGGGCGTAGTCGAGCCAGAACGGGCAGCCGGTCGAGGGGTGGAAATGCCAGGCCATCATCTCCACGGTGTGGGCGTCGAGCGCCGCCCGTGCCCCCGCAACGGCAGCATCGTCGGCGACCTCGAACACGGGAGGCTTGGCGGTGGAGTTGACCGTGGCCATGGAAAGATCCTCGTTGTGAAAAGATGCTGGGGAAATCGAGACCGTGAACCTGCGGGCGGAGGGACTGGGTTTCAGGCGTCGGCTGGGTTGCCACCCGTCGGCAGCGGCGCCCCGAGCTGGGCGAAGAGTTGCAGCACGCCGTTGAAGTGGGCCAGTCGCGGCCCGTAGCGGTCGATGAATTCGCCGAGAGCATACTCGCTGTCAGTGAAGTCCTCGGCGTTCTCCGCGGCATCGCGGGCGATCCCGGCAAGGAACTCGACATGCACCTTGGCGAGCGACTCGGCCGCGCGGCGACAGGACCGGGCGAGTTCGGGGTTCGCCTCCTTCCAGGCCTTGAGTTCGGCGACCCGCTGTCGCTGCTGGAGCGACACCTGATTGACCAGTTCCACGAGCAGGTCGCAGGAACGCATCTGCACGGCGAGCATCTCCCGAAGGAGCCTGTTCGTTTCGGCGGCATCGGCCGCGGCTGCGGGCCCCGTGGCGACCGAACTGGCGGAGATATCGACCTGGGTGAATCCGGGGGGGCCGTTGTGCATGATGGCGTCCAATCTGCGCGAGGGTGAATACCGCCAGACCTCCGGTATCGTAGGCAGAGCGGTCATCCTTTTCCACGAAGCGGCGGGATTTTCGCGGCAACCGTCAGGGTTTTCCCAGCTTCCATCCCTCGCCGGAAGATTCCATTCCTGTCCTTCGCGACCCGCAGCCTCCGGTGCCTTTGAAGGCCGCAGCTCAAGTGCAGTCTCCCGACACCCGATGGTTGGAGCGATGGCCAACAGCACGCAGCAGCAAGTCGATCAGGCCTATGGCTTCCTGACGACGGTCGATTCGCCTTCCCACGGCCTGTTCGGGGGTTACCTGATCGTCGATCTCGAGGGTCGGCCGCTGGAGTTTCACTGCACGGCCCCGGTGCGGGTCTCGCGGGCCCAGCAGATCCTCTACGGGGCGACCCTCCACGGGCATCTGCACGGCAGACAGATCGGCGGCACGCTGCTGGCGGAGGGGGGCGTCGTGCCGAGGCTCGTGTTGACCGATCAGGAGCCGCTGCTGCAGGCCCGGCCGCATACCCAGTTGCCGCTGGCCCTCGTGACGGCCTCGCAGGGGGCGGAACAGGCCGGGCCGACCGCCCATGCTGGCTTCAGTCTCGGCAGCCTGACGGTCGTGCCACATGCCACCGACCGGGCCGACGAAACAGTTTTGCGGGAGCATCTCGAGGGACTCATCCAGGCGGTCGATCTCAACGAGCCCTTCGAACGGATCCGGGCCGCGATCGAAGAGGCGCAGCGGCATTAGGCAGCGGCATTCGTCTGCCGGCGGAGAGCGATGGCGACCCCAGACACACCCGCTCCCGGAGCGGTCCAACGAGTGCAGTCATGGCGGGCCACCGAGGTCGTCCTGCCAACGACCGGGATCCTGTCGCGGATGGTCTGTCAACTGCCGACGCCAGCGGCGCTGCGGCTGCCGATCGGAGTCTCCAGGCCGACCGCGACCACCGTTCCGCTGCTCGAGGCGAGGCCGGCCGTGGAGCGGTTTCTGTTCTCCGGGCAGGCTGCGGCGGCACCGCCATCCCGGCCGCCGGTCCGGCCCAGGATCGCGGCCCCGTCGCTTCCCGCCGAGGCCTCGGCCGACGCCGCCGATCCAGCGCTCCGCCGCCGCACCCGGATCGCGCCGCCCAGGGATGTCGTCAAGCGATCGGAGCGGTTTTTCTTTCTGCTCCAGCCCGACCTGGAGACGATTCTGGAGACCAGTCGGCTGGAGTTTCCCCGGCAGCCGTTCCCGTTCCAGTTCGACGGCATGGCCTTTCTCGTGCCGCGGCATGCCGCCGTGCTGGCCGACGAGATGGGACTCGGCAAATCGATGCAGGCGATCTCGTCGCTGCGGCTTCTGATCCGTTCCGGCGAGGCGCGACGGGTGCTCGTCGTCTGCCCGAAGGGTCTGGTCTCGAACTGGGCTCGGGAACTCGCCGACTGGGCGCCGGAACTCGTGGTGGCGGTGATCGAGGGGGATCAGCGGCGTCGCCAATGGCAGTGGTCGCTGCCCGAGGTGCCGGTGAAACTGGCCAACTACGAGGTGGTGGTCCGCGACCGCGATCTGGTCGCCGAACTGGGCCTGGAGTTCGACCTCGTGGTTCTCGACGAGGCCCAGCGGATCAAGAATCGCGACAGCCAGACGAGCCAATCGGTGCGGGCTCTGCGGCGCGGCCGCAGCTGGGCGCTGACAGGCACGCCCGTCGAAAACAGCGCCGACGACATCGTCGGCCTGTTCGAGTTCGTGGCCCCGGGGCATCTCAACGACCGCATGTCGCCCCGGGAGCTCGGGGCCGCAGCCGCCGACCACGTCCTGCGGCGAACGAAAGACAAGGTGCTCAAGGACATGCCGCCGCGGCTCAACCGCGACGAGCGGATCGAGCTCACCGCCGAGCAGCGGGAGACCTATCGAAGGGCGGAGGAGGAGGGGGTGCTGCGGCTCGCCGGACTCGGCCAGCAGGCCACGATCCAGCACGTCTTCGAACTCGTCCTTCGACTCAAGCAGATCTGCAACTTCGACACCGCGACCGGCGAGAGCGCGAAACTCGACCGGCTCGAGGCCGAACTGGAAGAGATCCACGCCAGTGGGAAAAAGTCGCTCGTCTTCAGCCAGTGGGTGGCGACACTCGGCCGGCTGCGGGAGCGGCTGTCGCGGTTTGGCGCCATCGAATATCACGGCGGCATGTCGACCATCGCCCGCGATGATTGTCTCCGTCGCTTCAAGAACGACAGCCAGCACGGCGTACTGCTCCTCTCCTATGGGGCGGGGGCTGTCGGCCTCAACCTGCAGTTTTCCCAATACGTCTTCCTCTTCGATCGCTGGTGGAATCCCGCCGTCGAGGATCAGGCGATCAACCGGGCCCACAGGATCGGGGCCGCGGGCGCCGTCACCGTGACCCGGTATCTGTCCGTCGACACGATCGAGGAGCGGATCGACGAGGTGCTGCGGTCGAAGCGGGATCTCTCCGACACGATCCTCTCGCAGGCCGAACCGCCCGCCGCCAGCGGCCTGACGGCCGAAGAGATCTTCGCGCTCTTCAGGCTCTCCCCGCCACGACGGGCCGCCGCCTAGCAGGCCGGGGAAGCCGAGCTATCGGGTGCTCTCCGTGGAGACGGTAGACTCTTCCAGCGGGTCTGAAACGTTTTCTCCCGGTCGCCATCCGCGTCGGCTTGCGTCCGTATCGATTCCCTCTTCATCGCTGTCCTCCATCATGCAATCCCTTTCCGGCCAGTCCTTCATCGGTTTCGCCCGCAGCCAGTCGGCCGGACCGGTCCAGCGGTGCGTCAACCCTGCCACCGCGACCGAGCTGCCGACAGATTTCTTTCAGGCAACCCCTGCCGATCTCGAACAGGCCTGCAGCCTGGCCCTGGCCGCCACACCAGTGCTCGCCGGGCTCAGTGGCGGACAGAAGGCCGAATTCCTCCACGGGATCGCGATTCGGATCGAAGCCGCGACCCCGGATCTCGTCTCCCGCGCAACCCAGGAGACCGGGCTCCCGGAGGCCCGTTGCCAGGGGGAGATCGGACGCACGATCGGCCAGCTCCGCCTCTTCGCCGACCTCGTCGCCGCGGGTGATTGGATCGACGCCCGGATCGAGACGGCCGATCCCGACCGCAAGCCCCTGCCAAAGCCCGATCATCGTTCGATGCTCCGCCCGCTCGGGCCGATCGCCGTGTTCTGCGCCAGCAATTTCCCCTTCGCCTACTCCGTTGCCGGAGGTGACACGGCCTCGGCGTTCGCCGCCGGCTGTCCGGTCATCGTGATGGCCCACCATGCCCACAGCGGCACGGCCGAGATCATGGGCGGGCTGGTGGTGGATGCCGTTCGTGCCAGCGGCCTGCCCGAAGGGACGTTTTCGATGCTCATGGGGAGTGGCCGTGTCGTGGGGCAGCAACTCGCCAAACACCCCGTCATTCGCGGCGTCGGCTTTACCGGATCGCGAGCGGGAGGGCGTGCCCTGATGGACACCGCCGCGGCCCGGCCGGTGCCGATTCCCGTGTACGCCGAAATGAGCAGCGTGAACCCTGTCGTCCTTCTGGATGGGGCGATCGCCTCACGTGGGGATACGATAGCCGCGGGACTGGCCGCCTCCTGCACCCTCGGTGTCGGACAATTCTGCACCCAGCCTGGCCTGATCATTCTCGAGCGGACAGCCGCCTCCGAGGCCTTTGTGACGAAACTCGGCCAGCTCTTCGCCGCGGCGGCGGAGGGCACGATGCTGACGGCCGGCATCCATCAGGCCTATGTCGACGGTCTTGCCGTCCGAGCCGCGCGGGCCGGCGTCAGTCTGGTCGCTCGCGGCACATCGGGCGGCCAGCCCAACCGCGCAACGCCGACGCTCTTCGCCACATCGGCAAAGGCCTTCATCGCCGACGGCAGTCTTCAGGAGGAGATCTTCGGTCCCTGCTCGCTCGTGGTCTGGTGCGAGAACGCAGCTGAACGCAGGCAGGTCGTGGCGGCCCTCCATGGAAGCCTGACCGCCACCGTTCACGCGACCGATGCCGAACTCGGCACGAACGCCGACCTGATCGGCCAGCTCGAGGCCATGGCGGGGCGGGTGGTCGTGAACGGCTTTCCGACCGGCGTGGAAGTCTCGCATGCGATCGTGCACGGCGGCCCCTACCCGTCGCTCTCGGACGGTCGCACGACCTCCGTCGGCTCCAACGCCATCTACCGCTTCACGCGTCTCGTCTGCTATCAGAACTTCCCCGACGCCGCCCTCCCCGCCGAACTGCGGGCGGCGAACCCGCTGGGCATTTCCCGACTCGTGAACGGCGTTCGCCAATCGGGCTCCATCTAGAACCTCCTCCTCAGAAGGACCCCAGGTGCCCGATGCCTCCTTCCATGTCTCCTCTCGAACTCCAGAACATCCTCTCCGCCGGCCTGCTCTCATTCCCAATCACCGACTTCACCCCCGCTGGTGAGTTCAACCCCGCCGGGTACGCCGATCGCCTGCGCTGGCTGGCGCCGTATGGCGCCTCGGCGCTCTTCGCCGCCGGCGGCACGGGAGAATATTTCTCGCTCGAACCGCGGGAATACTCTGCCGTCATCAGGACCGCGGTCGAGACCTGTGACGGCCTCGTGCCGATCCTCGCAGGTGCCGGCGGTCCGACCAGGGTGGCGATCCAATACGCCCAGGAGGCCGAGCGGCTCGGTGCAAAGGGGATCCTGCTGCTCCCGCATTACCTGACCGAGACGAATCAGGACGGTGTCGCGGCGCACGTCGAGCAGGTCTGTCGGTCTGTCAGGCTTGGAGTCGTGGTCTACAACCGGAACGTCTGCCGCCTGCAGCCGCATCATCTTGAGAAGCTGGCCGACAGCAATCCCAACCTGATCGGCTACAAGGACGGTCTCGGCGACATCGAACTGATGGTCTCGATCCGCCGTCGGCTGGGGAGCCGGCTCTGTTACCTCGGCGGCCTGCCGACGGCGGAGGTCTACGCCGCCGCCTACAAGGCGATGGGCGTGCCGGTCTACTCGTCGGCCGTCTTCAATTTCATTCCTCAGACCGCGATCGATTTCTACCGCGCCGTCGCGGCTGACGACTTTGCCACGCAGAATCGCCTGCTCGACAGCTTCTTCCTGCCCTACCTCGAAATCCGCAACAAGAGCGCCGGCTACGCTGTCAGCATCGTCAAGGCCGGCGCCAGGATCGTCGGCCACGACGGGGGGCCGGTTCGCCCACCCTTGACCGACCTCAAGCCCGCTGAGATGGAACAGCTCGCCGGGCTCATCGCGGAGGCGGGGGTGGGCTGATTTTTGCCAGGCCAGTCTGATTCGAGAGCCGCCGGGCAGTCCTGAGACGGCGGCTCTGGTGACCTTCAAACCCGATCGCAGAGCCTTCCACGAGCAGAAGCCTTGGACGACGTGACCGACCTCCAGAATCACCCGCTCTCCGTCGCGGTCTCGAAGGTCAAGTGGCGGATCCTGCCGCTGTTCATCGTGATGTTCATCGTGAACTACGTCGATCGGGTGAACGTCAGTTTCATCAAGGAACAGCTGACACTCGATCTCGGCCTGAACGACGAGGCATTCGGATTCGGGGCCGGACTGTTCTTCGTCGGCTACGCGCTGTTCGAAGTCCCCTCGAACATGATGCTCCAGTGGCTCGGGGCCCGACGCTGGCTGGCGATCATCGCCCTGCTCTGGGGCGGCTTTGCGACCTGCATGGCCTTCGTGCGGACCCCAGAGGCGTTTTATTGGCTTCGCTTCTTCCTCGGTGCCGCCGAAGCCGGTTTCTTCCCGGGAGTGATCTACTTCTTCACCCGCTGGCTGCCCTCGGCCGAACGCGGCAAGGCGATCGCCCTCTTTCTGAGTGGTTCTGCGATCGCCTCGATCATCTCCGGCCCGCTTTCAGGCTACCTCCTGCAGTTCCAGCCCTACGGACTCAAAGGATGGCAGTTCATGATCGTGGCCGAAGGCGCCGTCTCCGTGATCCTGGCCATCTTCACCTGGTTCTGGCTGGATTCGACGCCCGGCGAAGCCCGTTGGCTTTCCGAGAGCGAACGACTCGCCCTGACGGACAGGCTCCGGGCGGAGGCGCAGGCAGTCAGACAGCGGCCCGAAATCTGGGAAGTGCTCGGAAGCGGCCTGCAGTTGGCGCTCTTCTGCCTGATCTACTTCGCCATCCAGTTGACGATCTACGCCGCGACCTTCTGGCTCCCCACGATCATTCGCTCCATGGGAACGCTCACTGACATGCAGGTGGGCTGGCTGAATTCGCTCCCCTGGATCATTTCCATCTTCGGGATGTATCTGGCCGCGGCTGGGGCGGCCCGCTGGAAACATCAGCAGGCCTGGGTTGCCGGCGCCCTGCTCGTCGCCGGAGTTGGCATGCTGTTCGCCACCGTCGGCGGTCCGTTCTTCGCCTTCACGGCGATCTGTTTCGCCGCCCTCGGGTTCAAGTCGGCCGCGTCACTCTTCTGGCCGATCCCGCAGGGCTACTTCGACGCCCGAATTTCCGCCGTGGCGATCGCCCTGATCAATTCGCTCGGAAATCTCGGCGGCTTCGTGGCGCCCTACGCATTCGGCGTGCTCAAGCAGCAGACCGGCTCGATTCAGGGGGGCCTCTACGGGCTCGCCGTGACGTCAGTCCTCGCCGCCGGCCTGGTCTTTCTCACCCGCACCAAACCCCGATCCTAGCGGACGTCCGTTCTCACATGACCCCAGTCGTCGAATCGATCCGCGTCGTGCCAGTGGCCGGGCACGACAGCATGCTGCTCAATCTGAGCGGGGCCCACGGGCCCTTCTTCACCCGCAATATCGTCCTGATCAGGGATAGCTCCGGCCACACCGGCCTCGGCGAGGTTCCCGGTGGCGAGAAGATCCGGCAGACGATCGAGGACGCCACGCCCTTTCTCATCGGAGAGGAGATCGGCCGCTACGAACATCTGCTTGCGACCGTCGGCCAGACGTTCTCCGATCGCGACTCGGGTGGCCGTGGCCTGCAGACGTTCGATCTGCGGGTGACGATCCATGCCGTCACGGCCATCGAATCGGCCCTTCTCGACCTCCTCGGCCAACATCTCGACAAGCCCGTCGCGGCCCTGTTGGGCAGGGGCCAGCAGCGGTCCGAGGTCGAGATGCTCGGCTATCTGTTCTTCATCGGCGACCGACGCCGGACGACGCTCGGATACCGTGATGAGGCCGACTCTCCCCACGCCTGGCATCGCCTGCGAAATGAAGAGGCCCTGACGCCGGAATCGATCGTCCGGCAGGCCGAGGCCGCCCAGGAGCGATTCGGCTTCCAGGACTTCAAGCTCAAGGGGGGCGTGCTCAGCCCGGCCCGTGAAATCGAGGCTGTGCGGGCCCTCGCCTCGCGCTTTGCGGGGGCCCGAATCACCCTCGATCCCAACGGCGCCTGGCGGCTCGGGGAAGCCATCGAGGCCTGCCGGAATCTCAGCGGCGTGCTTGCCTATGCCGAAGATCCCTGCGGCGCCGAAGACGGCTTCTCCGGACGTGAAATCCTGGCCGAGTTCAAACAGGCCACCGGTCTCCGCACCGCCACGAACATGGTGGCCACCGACTGGCGGCAGTTCGGGCACGCCCTCAAACTCGGGGCCGTCGACATCCCGCTCGCCGACCCGCACTTCTGGACCATGCGGGGCTCGGTCAAGGTCGCCCAGGTCTGCGAGGAGCACGGACTCACCTGGGGTTCGCACTCCAACAACCATTTCGACATCTCGCTCGCCATGTTCACCCACGTGGGAGCTGCCGCGCCGGGCGATGTCACCGCCATGGACACCCATTGGATCTGGCAGGAAGGGCAGCGGCTCACCAGGGAGCCGTTGCGGATCAAGGGGGGCAGGATCGCGGTTCCCGAGAAACCGGGCCTCGGGATCGAGATCGATCCGGCCCGACTCGAGGCCGCCCACCAGCTCTACGGCAGGCTCCCCTCAGGCTCGCGGGACGACGCCGTCGGCATGCAGTTCCTGATCCCCGGTTGGAAGTTTGATCACAAGAAGCCCTGCATGCTGCGGTAGGAGCACCGCCTGACCGAAGGCCGAGGGGCTCTTCCTCAGGAGCGGTCGAGTCAGCATTTTCGCGCTACGAAATCGAGTCGGCCTCCAGGCTACAATCGCTCGGATGACGGTTCACTACGACTACGACGTGCTCGTGATCGGCGCCGGGCATGCCGGCATCGAGGCCGCATGCGCGGCGGCCCGGCTCGGGGCCCGGGTCGGACTGCTGACGGCGAACTGCGACACCGTCGGGCAGATGAGCTGCAACCCGGCGATCGGCGGTGTCGGCAAGGCGCAGCTCGTCCGCGAGATCGACGCGCTCGGCGGTCTGATGGGACGGACGATCGACGCCACCGGCATCCAGTTTCGCGTCCTCAACCGCTCGAAGGGCCCGGCGATGCACGGGCCGCGGGCCCAGGCCGACAAGAAGCTCTACCAGATGGAGGCCAAACGGATCGTCGAGGAGACGGAGGGGCTCGAACTCCGGCAGGAGACGGTCGAGGATCTTCTCGTCGAGCCCGTTGCCGACTCTGGTCCAGGCAGGCCGGCCTGGCGGGTGACTGGCCTGCGGGTCCGCGGTGACGCCGAGTATCACGCAGCCGCCGTCGTGCTCACGACCGGCACCTTTCTCCAGGCCGTGATGCACACGGGCGAGGCCCGAACCCCGGGCGGCCGGGCAGGCGAGGGGACGACCGCCGGCCTCAGCCAGGCCCTGGAGCGGGTCGGCATCCGGATCGACCGCTTCAAGACCGGAACGCCCTGCCGACTGCTTGCCCGCTCGATCGATTTTTCAAAACTCGACGTCCAGCCGGGCGATGAACAGCCGCAGCCCTTCTCCTTCCTGACCGACCGCATCGAGCAGGAACAGATGGTCTGCTGGATCACCCGCACGACCCCCGAAATCCACGACCTGATCCGGGCGAATCTCCACCGGGCGCCGATGTACAGCGGTCAGATCGAGTCCCGTGGGCCCCGCTACTGCCCGAGCATCGAGGACAAGATCGTCAGGTTCTCCGACAAGGAGAGTCACCAGCTGTTTCTCGAACCCGAGGGACGGCGGACCCAGGAGATCTACGTCAACGGCATCTCCACGAGCCTGCCCCGCGACGTGCAGGATGCCATGATCCGAATGGTGCCCGGGCTCGAGCGGGCGCAGGTGATGCGGTATGGCTACGCGGTCGAATACGACTACTGCCCGCCCGACCAGCTGACGGCGGCGCTGGAGAGCAAGCGGCTTTCGGGCCTGTTCTGCGCCGGACAGATCAACGGTACGACCGGCTACGAGGAGGCGGCGGCCCAGGGCCTCGTCGCCGGCGCGAACGCGGCCCTCGCCCTGGCGGGCCGGCCGCGGCTCCTGCTCGAACGTGAAGAATCCTACATCGGCGTCCTCGTCGACGACCTCGTGACCCGTGGTGTCGACGAGCCGTATCGGATGTTCACCAGCCGCGCCGAGCACCGCCTCGCCCTGCGGCACGACAACGCCGATCGTCGCCTGACCCCGAGGGCCGTCGAACTTGGGCTCGCCTGTCGCGAGCGGGCCGCGAGGCTGGCGGCCAAGACGTCGGAGATCGAGGCGACCCTGGGGGTGCTTTCCGCGCATCGACTGCGCGGGGTGACGATCGCAGAGATGCTCAAGCGGCCGGAGTTCGGCTGGCCGGAGGCGGTGGCGGCGCTCCCCCAGCTGGCGGGAGTGTCCCGCGAGGCGGCGGGCCAGATTGCCAGCGATATCCGCTATGCGGGCTATCTCGCCAACGAGCGGGAGCAGATCGAGCGTCGCCGGCGGCAGGGGCCGCGGTCGATTCCCGAGGGGCTCGACTACGCCGAGGTGCGGCACCTGCGGGCCGAGGCGAGGGAGAAGCTCGACCGGGTTCGGCCGCGGACGCTGGAACAGGCCGGACGGGTGAGCGGCATCACCCCCGCCGACATAGCCCTCGTGCTCGTCCATCTCGCCCAGGCGACACCCTCGTCGGGATGAGCCGGGCTTCCTTCGTCCAGGCCAGGGTCCTTCCAAAAAACCAGATGCGAATCGTCCAGATCACGGCCGGGGCAGGGGGGCGGATCTGCGGATCCTGCCTGCACGACAACGCCCTCGTGCGGTCCCTGCGCAGGAGAGGCCGCGACGCGATCCTGGTGCCGGCATACGTGCCGACCACCACCGACGAGGTGAACGTCGCCGAGCCGACGATCCTCTGCGGCGGGGTCAACGTCTGGCTGCAGGAACATCTGCCGCTGTTTCGCCACACGCCCGGCTGGGTCGATGCGATCTTCGATTCCCGCAGCCTGCTCGACTGGCTCTCGAACCGGACCGGCGGCACGAGGCCGGCCGATCTCGGCGGCCTGACGGCCTCGAGCCTGCGGGGCGAGGTGGGGCACCAGCGGAAGGAGGTCGACAAGCTTGCCCGCTGGCTCGCCGAGCATGCCCGTCCGGAGATCGTGCATCTCTCCAATGCCCTGCTCATCGGATTCGCCCGCCGGATCAGGGAACTGACCGGTGCCAGGATCGTCTGCAGCCTCTCCGGTGAGGACATCTTCATCGAGCAGATTCCAGAGCCACACTATTCCCTGATTCGCGGACTGTTGCGGGAACGTTCGGCCGACGTCGATCGGTTCGTCGCCCTGAACGATTTCTTCGCCGGGTTCATGCGGGGCTACCTCGACCTTCCGGCCGGCGCGATCGAGGTCGTTCCGCACGGCGTCGATCTGGAGGGCTATCCGTCGGCACCGCGGGAGGTGGGGCATGGAAACCGTTCCGGCACGGGCCGGCAGCGGGTCGGCTACCTTGCCCGGGCATGTCCCGAAAAGGGGCTCGATCTGCTCGTGCGTGCGCTGCCGATCCTGGCGGCGACGCACGACGTCGAGGTTGTGGCCGCCGGCGCGACCGTGGCCGCAGAGCAGGACTACGTGCGGCACTGCCTTGGACTCGCCGCAGATCTCGGTGTCGGCGAGCGGTTTTCATGGCGAGGCCAGGTCGACCGTGCCGGCAAGATCGAACTCTTCGGGGCGAGCGACCTGTTCGCGATGCCCACCAGGCATCCGGAGGCCAAGGGGCTGCCGGTGATCGAGGCGATGGCCGCGGGAGTGCCGATCGTCGCACCTCGGCATGGCGCCTTTCCAGAATTGATCGCCCACGAGTCGGCGGCCGGCCCGGCTGGACTGCTCCACGAACCGGGAGATCCGGCAGAACTGGCCAAGGCACTGGCGGCAGTTCTCGACGATCCGCCGGCGGCGGCCCGGTTCAGCAGCCGCGGTCACTCGCTCGTCCGCGAGCGAAACACCTTCGAATGCATGGCAGCCGGCCACGAGGCGATCTACGAGCGACTTGGCTGAGGGGGCCGGCGGTTCTACAGGTCGAGCGGGAACGGGCTCAGGAGTTCGAGGCCGGTTTCGCTGACGAGGTAGTCGTTCTCGATCCGCATGCCCGTGCCGAGTTCGGGGGCGTAGAGCGCGGGCTCGACGGCGATCACGTCGCCCGCCTCGAGGACGTCATCCCAGTGCGGGTTGAGATGCGGGGTCTCGTGGACCCAGAGACCGATGCCGTGGCCGAGGTGGCTCGACCAGGTGCCGACCGGGGCTGCCGACAGCCACTCATGCACCCGGGAGTAGATCTCCTGACAGCGGACACCCGGCCTTGCCATCCGCTCGACCAGATCGAGGGCGCCGCAGACATGCTGCCAGGCAGCGATCTGGGTGTCCGTCGGAGAGCCGTTGACGGCGATCGCCCGCGATGTGTCGGCGAAGTAACCGCGGTAGGCGGGGCCGAGGTCGAGAATGTAGAGGTCGCCGGCGGCGCAGGGCTGCCGTCGTGGCGGGCCGCCGCGGACGCCACAGGCATAGTCGTTGCCCGTGCCGGTGAGCATCTCGCCGCAGGAGGCGACCGCCGCCGACTGCAGGGCGGAGAAGACCTCGAGTTCCGAGATGCCGGGGCGGATGATGCCACGAGCGGTCTCGTACATCGCCCCGGCCGCGTCGATCGCCCGCCGCAGGAGCACCAGTTCGTCGGCGTCCTTGCGGCGCCTGAGTTTCCAGAGGGCAGGTTCGATGTCGACGAATTCTGCGTCTGGAAACAGTCGGGTGACGTGCGGCGGGCAGGAGGAAAACTCGATCCCCACCCGCTTCCAACGGCCGCGGCCCGGGAGCCAGTCACCGAGCACGGCAGAGGAGGCCTGCCGTTGGTCGTTTCGCAGTGTCGAACGCCATTTGCCCTCGTAGGTCCGAACCTCGGGCACGGCCGCGGACTCGACCGGCTTGTCGGGGCAGACGAGCAGGCCGTCACCGGCGACATCCAGGGCTGCCACCGGAAAAAACCGGTGATCCCAGCGATGGCCGGTCAGGTATTGGATGTGCTCCGGCATCACGACGACCAGTCCGTCGAGCGCGTCGTCGGCGAGACTGACGAGAAGCCTTGTCTGGCGATTGCGGCAGGCGTCGAGGTCGAGCAGCGGTGTTCCGTTCATGCGGAGAGTCTTTCGGCAGTGGCGTCTTGTTGTGGTTCGTTCAGTCGAGTTTTCCGAGCAGGCTCGAATCGAACGCCGGGAAACGGGGGTCGAGCCGTTCGAGCGTCTTTCGAACCAGCCTGGCCACCACGAGGTTGCGGTACCACTTCTTGTCGGCCGGCACGACGTGCCAGGGGGCCTGTTCCGTATTGCACTCGCTGAGGGCCTCTTCGTAGGCCGCGGTGAATGCGTCCCAACGCTTTCTGTCTTCGAGGTCGTCGGGGCCGAGTTTCCACTGCTTCTTCGGGTCTCGAAGCCGCTCCTCGAGCCGCTGCCGCTGCTCCGAATTGCTGATGTGCAGAAAGCACTTCACGAACGTCAGCCCACCGTCCTGGAGCAGTTTCTCGAAGGCGTTGATCTGGGCGTAGCGTGGCCGCCAGACCGATTCCGGGAGGATTTTTCTGACCCGGACAACGATCACGTCCTCGTAGTGGGAGCGATTGAAGATGCCGATCCGGCCGTGTGACGGAATCGCGGTATGCACCCGCCAGAGGAAATCGTGGGCGAGTTCCTCGGCGCTCGGGGCCTTGAAGCTTACGACGTCGAGGCACTGGGGGCTGATGCCGCTGGCCAGCATCCGGATCGTGCCATCCTTGCCGGAGGTGTCGATCCCCTGCAGCACCACGACCACGGCTCGGCGGGCCTCGGCGAACAGCCGGTAGGCGAGTTCGTCGAGTTTGTCACAGTGGCGACGGGTCTCCTGCTCGGCATCCTCCCGGGAGAGCCCCTCGTGGAAGTCGGGATCGAAGTCGGAGAGCCGGATGTCTCGGCCTGGCGGTACGGTGAGCGGTTGATCCATAGGTTCCAGAGTCTAATCGTCTCTGAAAAAAGTCATCCATGACCTGCGATCCCCCCCGGTCTCGTAGCCCATCAGAACGACATCAGCTCGGGGCGGCCCCTGCCCGCGAGCGGGCTATGGGAGCGAGTGAAGCCAGGATGGCGAAGCGAAGCGGACATGCAGAGAGCGGCGGGCTGGAGGCCCGCCGCGAACGTCCGGCGAGCGGGCAGGGGCGGCCCCGAGCGGGTTGGGCGAGTCGGGGCAAGACAGGCTGAAGCCTGTCCCACATCGGGCAGTTCCAGGCCCGGGTGATCGCGAGCCGGATTCCGAGGCTCAGCCGCCTGCGGCGTAGAACATTGCCCGCGAGCTGACTGCCCGTTCCCGGCGGCGGCGGGGCCGCGGCGGCGTGATCATCCGCGACTCCAGCAGGTCGGCGATCGTGTCGGCATCGGCCAGTTCCGAGGCCTCCAGTTCCTGCTCGAATCCGAGGACGTCGGCGATCGGCTGATAGGCAGAGATTCGTACGATGCAGTCATCGCCATGGACACGGATCACGTGGGGAACCGTCGAGATTGAGGCGGGGCGGCTCTTGGCGGCGGTGGGATCGGCGTGCATCGGTTGGTCTCCGGTCTGTTCGGGTGCCTGGCGGGGGCCGGGCCCCGATGACAACTCACGAGGGCTTCGAGTCTCAAGGACTCTGGAGGATTATCCAGTGCATTCTGCGCGCCAAATCGCCCACGTGTCGCGGAATCTGTTCCGATCGCGCCGCGATCGACGCAATCCGTCCATTTTGAC